>JAITOZ010000098.1 GCA_031289675.1 Planctomycetaceae bacterium | reverse complement strand
CGTTGAGGAGGGAGCGCGTTCTGCCTTGTACTTCGTCCGGCAGCGGAAAAATTTCTTGGGTGGTGTTATAAATTAATTGAAATGAACGTTAACACCCGGGAAAATGAGAGACTTCGACGACTCAATCAACAGGGAGCGTAAAACTTTATCGGGTATTTTTTTGAAAATAAGGTTTTCATTTGTCCGAAACCCTTATTTTCTCCGTTACCCTTAATAGCACAGGTTCCCATTCATTGTTTCCCCTTATTTGTCAATTAAGGGAATAAGGGTAAGAGTTTGAAGACGCATTACCACTAAGGGGTCGGAAAATGAAAATAAGGGTGTGGCGAGTGATTAGTGACTAGTAATGCGGGGAAATCAGGAAGCGAAAACTAGCCACTCATCACTCGTTAACAGCACCCGACAAATTTTTATGCACCCCAATCAACAAACTCCTGACACAACCCGTCTTTCAGCGTCTTGAGAAGACGGACAAGCATCTCTCCTTTGGGAGAAAGAGTGTAACGAATCTCGCCCTGAAGCCTGCCGTCGCCATTCAAAATCAAATAGTTATGGAAACAACGCTATTCTTCGATGCGTATATTCCGGTAGTGTGCTTCGCTTTGGGGACCGCTGTGGATTTGCAGACCGATTACGCCGCTCTGCTTAATGCTTGCGTCCGGCTCTGTATAATCTATCGTCTGCCTGCCGTTGACAAAAATTTTCACGTTACTTCCCTTACAAACGATTTCCAATTCGTTCCAATCGCCCGCGCGGAAAATCTTTTTGACCTCGTTAATGTCTGCCTCGGCAACGAACTTATTCCGCCGGCTCTCATCATACAAACTGCCCCAGAAATTCGCCGTATCCGTCATATCCGCTTGATAACCAATCATCTCGTTCGGCTTTTTGCTGTCCAACGCTTCCCGCTGCGAACGGATTTGGACACCCGCATTCGCCCCGCCTCCGATGACCTTCGCCTCCAAGCGGAGCGTGAAATCGCCGTACTCCTTCGCTGTACAAATAAATTCATTCTGCGGATTATTCTGTTTCATCGAACCGGCAACAATCGCCCCGTCTTCGATGCGGAACGACTTTTCGTTATTGCGAAACTCCCAGCCGTCAAACGTTTTCCCGTCAAAGAGCAACTTCCCTTTGAGCATCATTTGAATCCGGTTTTTTATTTCGGCAACGAGTTTTTTATCCTCGTCCCGCTTGGCAACGGACTCCGCCTTGTCCATCATTGCGGCACGCTGTTCAAGCGGCAATTCTCCGCTTAACTGCCGGACAATCCGAACATAACCCCGCAAAGCCCTAATCCGGTACTTTTCAACCGGATTCTTTTCTGCTATATCAAGCAAATAAGGCGCAACCTCCGGCGTTGTCCATTTGCCGAGCAGTTCCGTTGCTTTATCAGCGGCATCGGCATCTTGCGTCTCTCCGGCAGCATCGGCAACGAGTTTTCCCGCCTTTTCGCCGCCGATGAAAAACAACAGTTCGAGAATAAATGTCCGGTTGGAAGGAACAGCCGACAACGCTTTTTTCTCCTCATCGAGAACATTTTCAACGGCACTGACCGCTTCATTCGGGTTGGTTATTTTGACGCAAATGATTTTTAACGCCTCCATCTGCGCTTTTCGCAACGCTTCCGTTTCTGACGCATCCGGTGTCTGAACGAATTGCGTTAAAATCAATTCTAAATCGTCCGGCGTTGTTTTCATTCCTTGCGCAAAACTGCGGTAAGCGATAATGCGTATGCTGTTCTCAGGATACACCAAAAACATTTTCAGCGAGTCTTTCGCCTTCTGTATCCGCCGTTCACCGATGACATTCAAGGCGGCAATGTGGACATTCGTGTGCGGAGTATTATTGAGCAGTTTTATTATCCTTGCGTCAATTTCTTCGCCTTGTAACATTGCCAAACTGGACTTTCCGGCATCGGACAATTCGGTATCTGCCGAAAAACTCATAGCGGACAATAAGACATCAACTGCTTTCGAGTCGCCGATATTGCCGAGGGCTTTGACGGCAGCGACCTGCATAACCCGGTTATTGCCGGAGGCGATTTTGATTAAATCGTCAAGCACACTGCGGTCTTTGCGGATACCGATAACTTCGATGAGTTCCGCTTTCTTTTCGCGGGGCAGTGAATCGAAATTATCAAGAATGATTCTGCCCGTCTGCGGCGATTTCAACTGGTTTGCCAAATCAAGGACGGTCTTCCGCTGCGAGCCGTCATTCTCTTTCAAGAGCGATACAAACAGAGGCAGACCGCTTGTGTCTTCCGTCAATAAAACGTAAGTCCGCAGTGCAGTTGATTGCACGCCCGGAAACTCTTTGAGTTCCCGAATCTGCTCATAAATTTTTAATGCCGCACCGCTGTTTTTCTCTTCAAGGGAACGTTCGGCAGCGATTAAAAGGGCGTTTGCCGCATCGAATCGGTACTTTGAGTGAGCCTCTTTCAGAATACTTTGCAGCGCAAAGAAGGCTTCGTTATTGTTACCGATTTTCCCCAGTGCGAGGATTGCTGCTTTGGCAACGGTTTCTTCCTCCGATTTCGACAACGGGACAAAGCGGCTGACGGAGATTGTATCGCGGATATTACCGAGCGATTCAATGACTCCGGCGAGGTTTCTGCCTTTGAGGGTTTCGAGAGATTCCCGCAAAGCAATGACAGCGGGAGCGGAGAACATTGCCGCAGTATTTTGCGCTGCCGTTTTACAGGCGATGTTGACCAGTGCTGTTCGGACGGCGGTATTGAGTTCTTCGACAGCGAGTAATTTTTTCAGTTCGGGGACGGCGGCATCGGTTCCCTGTTCGGTCAGTTGCCGGATTGCTTCGGATGCCGTATGCAACTGTTCATCATTCGGCTTACCGCCGGTGAATATATCCTGAAGGATTTTGACATTCGTCTGTGTCAAATCATCGGCAGCGGCAAACGCTGCGAAAAGGCAAACGAACAACGTACAAAGGACAATGTGTTTCATTAGACCTATTCGGTAACTGCCGAATTTTAGACAAAAACCTTGTAAAAGCCGGCGTTTCATTTTGTTGGTTCCGTAACCTATGCTTTTAATCTCCCGTTGAGTATAGCACAGACGAGTTTTTCCCGCAAGAAGTGCCTTCGCCCTCTGTTGCGGTAATTTTAATTAAGAAATTTGATATTTCTCCGCTTGCAGGCAGATGATATGATGGAATTTCATTTCTCTGTCGAGTAGTCGATTATGGAACGCCGGCAGCCGCTCTTGTTCAAAAACAATACAGACTTCAAAAAACTCTTCGGCATTGAAAAAAGTACGCCAAACGATACGATTCACCGGGTCGAAAACACTCCTATTTATAGCGGAACATTCCATTGCCGGGCAAAAAAGCGGTACACAATCAAGATGCCGATTTTTGCCGATGTCGAGACGCAGGAGATTATCTGGACGATTCAAGACTAGGATTCGGGCAATCGTTGGGAACCTATGATTGGCGGCAGGTCAGAAAGCGTGCAATCGGCAATGGCGGGCGAAAAATTTTGTCATAAAAAACATCAATGCTCATATTAAAACGTTCAAAATAATGAGCGAAAGATACCGCAACAGGAGAAAAAGACACCAGTTGAGAATGAATCTCATCTGTGCTATACTGAATTGCAAAATAGAATTGAGCGAACGAACAAGTCTAATGTTGTACGCCGTACTTAAACAAGCGAAGCGGATGACGCATTGTCAAAAATTATGTTTAGAACAATCAGATTGATTCTTGCCGTTTTTTGCTTTACCCTTATAACACTGCTGTTCCTTGACTTTACGGGAACGCTTCACCGATGGTTCGGCTGGCTGGCAAAAATACAGTTTGTACCGGCTTTGTTGGCAATGAATGTTGTTGTCATATCGGCGGTCATTGTACTGACGCTGTTATTAGGACGCGTGTACTGCGCTGTGATTTGTCCGTTGGGCGTGTATCAGGATTGCATTTCGCGGGCGGCAGGGAAATGGAAGAAAAACCGTTTTTCCTATTTGCCCGCAATGCACCGGTTGAGATGGACGGCATTGCTTCTTTTTATTATTGCCCTTGCTGCGGGCATAAATGCGGCGGTTGCATTGTTTGAGCCTTATAGTGCCTACGGACGTATCGCCTCCAATCTGTTTGCACCGCTGTATCAAGGGGGAAATAATCTGGCGGCTTATGAGGCGGAACGGTTCGGCAGTGATACTTTTTATCCGGTAGAAGTATGGACGAAAAGTACCGTAACGCTGACCGTTGCGGTTGTTACATTTATGGTGATTACCGTCTCGGCGTGGCGCAGCGGACGGATTTACTGTAACACCGTTTGTCCGGTCGGGACGGTGTTGGGCAGTCTCTCCCGCTTTTCCTTTTTCAAACCGGCTGTCAATACGGAAAAATGCATCCGCTGCGGTTTATGCGTCCGTAATTGTAAATCTTCGTGCATTGACCGCAAAACATATACGATAGATTACAGCCGCTGCGTGAGTTGTATGAATTGTATCGAAAAATGCAAGCAGAAAGCATTAACCTTCGTTTCGCAGCACAAAACGGACGAACCGGTCAATCATCCTTCGATAAATAATGCAGATGTACCGAAACAGAACGCCGCCGCCCGCCGCTTGTTCATTTCTGTTACAGCATTGTTTGCATTGACAAACGTACTGAAAGCGCAGGAAAAAAGTGCGGACGGCAGTTCACACGGCGGCTTGGCAGTAATTGAAGAGAAGAAAAGCCTCCGCAGGACGATTCCTGTTATACCAGCCGGTTCACAAAGTGCTCAAAATATGATGCGGCATTGTACCGCCTGCCAATTATGCGTATCCGTTTGTCCCAACCAAGTGCTGCGTCCGTCTGCCGATTGGACGAAATGGATGCAGCCGGAAATGTCGTTTGAACGCGGCTACTGCCGTCCCGAATGTACAAAATGTTCGGAAGTATGTCCTACGAAAGCCATACTGCCCATTACGGCGGCGGACAAATCCGCCGTTCAGATAGGTCACGCCGTATGGATAAAAGACAAATGTGCGGTGATACGCGATAAAGTAACCTGCACGAACTGTGAACGTCATTGTCCTGCGGCTGCAATAACATTAGTGCCGCAAGATACAGGTAAGAACGCTCTCAAAATACCGGTGATTGACACCGAACGCTGTATCGGCTGCGGTGCTTGTGAGAACCTTTGCCCGGTACGTCCGTTGAGTGCCGTTTACGTGGCAGGACACGAAAGACACCGTACCGTTTGACAGTCTGGAGCGGATTAACAATTGGTGTAGAGTTCATATCACACAAAATAACGATGGAAGAGAAAAATAAAAACCATATATCCCGAAGAGACATCTTGAAAACATTAGGCACGGGAGCCGCTGTTTCAACCGCAGCCTTTGCCGGTTGCGGCAGAACAAACCGGTCGTCAGGTACAGCCGGTATTGATGAGGCGGCTGCCGATAAAATGACCTATCGTACCAACCCCCGTTCAGGCGACAAAGTTTCGCTGCTCGGTTTCGGCTGTCTGCGTTTTCCCCTGCGTCAAAGAGCCGGCGGCAAGGGTACAGAAATAGACCAGGATGTTACGAATACACTGATTGACTGCGCTGTTGCACACGGCATCAATTATTTTGACACTGCACCGATGTACATAAAGGGCTTGTCAGAAACGGCAACGGGCATCGCTCTGAAACGGCATCGGCGCGATCAATTTTTTATTGCTACAAAAATGTCAACTCACGAGGGAAATCCTGCACAGCGTTCCCGTGAAGGTTCGCTGGCAATGTATCACCAATCTTTCAAGGTATTGCAGGTCGATTATATGGATTATTATCTGCTGCACGGAGTCGGTCTCGGCGGAATGAAAGATTACAAACAGCGTTTTATTGACAACGGTATTCTCGATTTTTTGTTACAAGAACGTGAATCGGGACGCATACGCAATCTCGGCTGGTCGTTTCACGGCGACATCAAAGTATTTGACCATTTACTCGCACAGGACATAAAATGGGATTTTGCAATGATTCAACTGAACTATGCGGACTGGAAAAACGCATCCGGCTGGAACACCAATGCGGAATATCTGTACGGCGAACTGGCGAAACGCAATATCCCCGTAGTCGTTATGGAGCCGCTGCGGGGCGGGCTGTTATCAAGATTGAATACCGTCGCTCTCGCTAAACTGAAACAAATACGCCCGGAAAGCAGCCCCGCCTCGTGGGGGTTCCGTTATGCCGGTACGCCCGAAAATGTCCTGACCGTATTAAGCGGTATGGCATTTATGGAACATTTGCAGGAGAACATCCGTACCTATTCTCCATTTGAACCGCTTATCGAACAGGAATACAAGGTACTCGAAGAAGTAACGCAATTGCTGCTCCGTACCGACCTGATACAATGTTCGGAATGTCAGTATTGTATGCCTTGTCCTTATGGTTTGGATATTCCCGCTGTCTTTTCTCACTATAACCGCTGCGTGACTGATGAAAGTATCCCCAAAAGTTCGCAGGATGCAAATTACCGCCGCGCCAGACGTATCTTTTTGATAGGCTACGACCGCAGCGTTCCAAAGTTGCGTCAGGCATCGCACTGTATCGGCTGCGGTCAATGTCAGCCCAAATGTCCGCAGGGTATTAAGATTTCCAAAGAAATGGCACGGATTGACAGTTTCGTTGAGCAGTTAAAACAAGAAAAAACGTTTTAAGTTCACTAATAAAAAAGGCTCTCGACAAGTATCTCCCGTATTTTGATGTTAACTTCGTCTGGGCTTGCTCCCTTCGGTCGTTTATGTTATCTTTGCGGCAGTGTTCGGTTACAACAATGCTGCTATGACAGTTTCATCTCTAAAAATTCTGATTGCCAACCTTGGTTCGACCAGTTTTAAGTATTCGCTCTTCGATATGGACGGCGAAAAAGTTTTGGCAAGCGGACGTGTCGAACGTATTGGGGACAAAATATCGCCGTGCCGAATTGAGGTCGGCGGTGTCACAGCCGAAACGGATGCTGTCGTTCCCGACCACGCCGCCGCTCTCCGGCAGTGCCTTGACCAATTAGCCCGGCACGGCTTGAAAGTTGCCGCTGTCGGTTTCAAAGCCGTGCACGCCGCCGGCATATCCGGGGTACAGCGGGTGGACAATAAAATTCTTGATGCAATGGAAGAAATCAACGACATAATGCCGGCACACAATCCGCCGTATGTCAAAGCGATGCGGCTGCTGCACAGCACGATGCCGGATATCCCGCTCGTTGCCGCCTTTGAAACCGGTTTTCACCAAACGATACCGGCGAGGCAGCGTTACTACGGCGTACCATTTGATTGGGCAGAAAAATACAACGTTCAGCGTTACGGTTTTCACGGGGCTTCGCACCGGTATATCGCAACAAGGATTGCCGAATTAGAACCGGCATTGCGAAACGGCAGAATCATTTCGATGCATCTCGGCGGTTCAAGTTCGCTCTGTGCTGTCAAAGACGGCAAGAGCGTTGCCGCAAGTATGGGGTCGAGTGCGCAGACGGGGTTGTTCCAAAATAACCGCGTCGGCGATTTCGACCCGTTTATGCTGCCGTATCTGATGCGGAAACTGGATAAAACGCTTCCCGAAATGCTGCAAATACTCTCTAACCAGAGCGGTTTTCTGGGATTAAGCGGTGTCAGCAATGATATGCGGGATGTCCGTGCAGCGGCAGAAAACGGCAATGAACGCGCAAAGATTGCGTTGGAAGTGTTCATCGGCAACATACGCAATTATATGGGAGCGTATTTGGTCGAACTCGGCGGGGCGGATGTCGTTGTTTTTACGGGCGGAATCGGTGAAAATAATGTGCCGCTGCGGCGGGACGTGTGCCGAAATTTGTCGACGTTCGGAATTATTCTGGACGAAGAAAAAAACGCTGCTGCAAAAGACGAAGTACCGATACACAGCAAGAAAAGTAAAACACAAATTTGGGTTGTGCCTACGAACGAAGAGTTGATTGTCGCCCGGCAGGTGAAAGAAGTAGTGAGTGGGTCATAATACAAGGCTGCAAGCCTTTAACCCCCCCTTCACGTCAGGAGCAGTCTCTGTGGAATGATAATATACGTAACAAAAGATTATAAGAACGCAGGCAAAACAGTACAAAAAAGAGACGGGAGGGCTTTAGCCCTTTATCTTCGTTAACGGTGATGTTTTGCGTTACCTTTATGCAGACACTTTTTCCCTACAGGGAAAAACCGGCTCGGCACATTCGTGATGATGGGTATGCACAAGCCTTGACATTGTTCCAAAGAATAGTACAATGGGTGCGGTGCTGTTAGTTGTTGGGTCGGTAGCTCAGTTGGTAGAGCAACGGACTGAAAATCCGTGTGTCGGCGGTTCGATCCCGCCCCTGCCCAATGCATAGGGGGCTTTTTGGAGGTGCTACCCAAAAGTCCACTGCTAACCTGTGCAAAGTGTCCGGCAGGATATCTATATCCTGTCCGGGCTTTCTTTACCTTTTTCCACGAGAAGGAGGTGTCTTGTGATTGATTTTTTCACTTTTTAACACGGCAGAAGAAAAACTTATTGGTATTGTTAACTTTTGCTATACTTCCCACATTTAGAAACTGCTCTTTTATTAGATTCGCACAATTGTTATTCTTCGCCTAACTCAACCGGAGAATACTATGTTGAAGATCAATTATTCTGACAGTGATTTACAAATCATTCAGCACGACCGCTATCATCACGAGCATCCCGCCATTCGCCAACGGATGACTATCCTCGCCCTGCACAGCCAAGGCATTGTCGGCGAACAACTCTGCCAACTATAATCGAATCAGGGAAATCTTATGTCGAAACCGATAGAGAAAGTATTTATCGCTTGGGGTGGAAATCAAAACCTTGCCCACGCAGTCGGAGCGGAGTTAGACAAGCACGGGTTTAGTGGAATTGTCGGCGGCGGTATTCCTACGGATATGTATATCGGTATGCAAGTGTTCACTCAAATTCAACAATGCACCCGCGCAATCTTGTTAGTTGAAAATACTCGTCCCGATGCGATCAATCCGCTCAGCAATAACCTTATGTTTGAATGGGGCTATCTGACGGCAAAAATGGATCCAAGAAAACTCCACATCTTTTTATTGGGGGAGTCAAAAAACAAATTGCCGAGCGATCTGGCAGGCATCTGGGCAAATGAAATCAATAGCACAGGCAAAACAACAGAAAAAATTACCAAAGAGATAGTTCATCAGTTTGTCGAAGCAACTTCGCGTCCAATTGACATAAATAAAATGGAAGTATTCAGTCGGTGGAACGATTTTAAGCGTAATCTCGATACATATTCCAATTCGCCTGCATACTCGGAAATCGAATGTGCGCATTATTTACTGCACAGCATTGAAGTTTGCTACGGTTATATAGAAGAGGATTTGTTTCTCGTTCTCGTTGATAAAATGAAACCGTCTTCAACCGTGTTGGAATTTTCCTTACAAGTTGTCAAAGCGAACATTGCATTGTTCGGCGAATCGGGAGGATTGACAGGCAAATTGGCTCTCGATACGTTTTCGGAATTAAAGTCGATATTTGAAAGTAAATTTGATTTTACCAATCAAGACAGAAACCTTCATTTATGGTTAAAATATTTTTGTTCCAGTCGGATCGGGCTATTATACACGTTTATTATGCGGAGCGAGGATTTTGACAAGGAATACCAATCAATTTATTTTCAGAAGGCTGCGGAGTGTTTCAACGATTCGCTGCAAGTGTTAAGTGAAATAGGTGAAATTTATCCGCAGGAAGCGGTTTATGTCAAACTATACGAGGGATACATACACCGCGACTTTCACCGTATTTACAGCATCATCGGCGATGAGAAGAATGCTTTTCAACACATCACTGCCGCCGAAAAGGCACATAAGATGTTTTACACGTATTTTAAGCAGCATTATCCGAATGACGGTTATCTTATTCGGCACTTTGGCAAAGAATATTATTTAGATTGTTCTCGTAGTTTGAAATACATTCACTAACCGCTAGCCCGTTTCTTTAATTGCTATTGTCTTTACGCATCAAATATGTTATAATGCTTTTTTCGTAACGAACAGCATACCTCAAGGAGATAAAAATGCCTGTCCCTTATCCGATGGAACTGC
>JAITOZ010000271.1 GCA_031289675.1 Planctomycetaceae bacterium | reverse complement strand
TAAGGGTAGTGACTCGTACCCGTCATCACCGCATCCTCGTCAAAGTAATTGCCCGCTCCGCTGTCGGCATTGATGCTGTCTGTAACAAAATGTACCGAACCGTCAAAGAAAGCACAGTTGGCACCGCTGGTATGATAACTCTGTGCCGTACACACGCCGCCGTATTGCGGCGTGTTGCAGAACGGTGAAACAAAGGTTAGATTGGGACCGTTGGGCGGCAGTACCGTACTGACCGTATTACAGACGCTGCAGCCGTTGTAACAATTTCCCCGCATACTTCGGGCTGCGTGGTTAGGCTCAATTCTATTGCCTTGCACGTACGCAAGCCCGAGCGACATACGCTTGTCGGCATTGATGAGAACAACGGCACCGTTTATGGCATTGCTGCTCGAATCACCGCAGGCGACCATTCCCCCGCGAAGAGAAAGAGTCGAAGGTATATTAGTCACTGACATAGCACCTGCACCCATCGTACCGAGTTCGGGAGCGATGCTCGATTCGGCAAAGCATATTGTGTTGCTGGTTCCATCAACGATATTGGCAAGGGTAACATCACCGTACAGCTCTGTTCTAGCACCACCAGCGACTTTATTCTTGGGAGTAAAGGCACTTCTCGCCAGATAGTTACCGTACGGAGCCGGTACGTCAGATTGCCCATCTTCTTCCTCTCCGAGACCGAGGTCACCGACACAGAACATATAGTTGACAGCGGTGCCTCCGGTTATATCCGGGTCGGTGTAAGATTGTACTTTGTCGGAAGGACAGAGCAGCGAAGCAATGTGATAGAGGCGCGGGTCGCCGCCGGGGAAAGTTTTCCAGCGAGCATCCCACGTATCCCAACCGTTTGTCTCAACGGCATTCACAAAGTCCATAAACTGGGCGGTTGACTCCATAAAGGGATACAATTTATAGTGTCCACCCCACTGCATCCCTGCGTCGTGCGTGATGTTCCCTTCTATTCCTTTTCTTTTTGGAATCGTTCCGATGGCATCGTGCCGGGTGTGGATGGCGAGTGCCAACTGCTTCATATTATTGGAGCAAGACATTCGCCTTGCTGCTTCGCGTGCGGCTTGCACTGCCGGAAGCAAGAGGGCAATCAGTATGCCGATGATGGCGATGACGACAAGAAGTTCGACGAGAGTGAAGCCTATTCTACGGGATTCTTCTCTCTCTCTCTCTCTTACACTTACGTGAGGTCAATTTTGCAGCACTTTGCTGCGGTGAAACAGTTGTAAACATAGCATTCTCCTTTTCAAAAGGTGGTTTTTGCAGAGGCACAGTACCCCCGCTGTTAGCCATAGTATATCCTATCAACAGACAAATGTCAAGCGAAATCTTTGGAGAATTTTTTTCTTTGCTTTTAAGAGAGCGGAGGGCAGAAGCCGACTCCCCGCCTTTCTTAACTCTCGCCTTGTATCAACGTTTGGAGAATCTTATCAAGTTGATACCGCGAAAGGCAAACCTGTTCAAAATGCGGTGCCGTTCCGAACGTGTCGCCCGCCTCGTCCTTGCCGCTCTCCTTCTCCTCACTGATGTCGTCCAAACGCAGCATCATCACCTCTTCCTGCAACGCCGAAAGCCACTCCGGCATTTCAAATCCCACCCCCAAAGGCGTTTTCGCAAAGTTTTCAACCTGCTCCGATAACTCGACGAACGCCGCTTTTTCCCCGTTCTGATACACTTGACGGGCAGCCTTCGGAACGAGACCGCACATTCGGTCTATTTGCAGCGGACGGACAAAACGTTCTTGCAGCCGCTCAAAAATACTCGGCAGCCACATTCCGTATTTTTCGCTCAAGCGGTTATAATGCCGAATATGCTCATCAGCAGCGTTCCTACTCCGGTTTGCGACCGCCTGCTCCCAAAGAACGGCTGCCCCGTCACAACCGCTGCGTATCATCGCATCGTGTACCCAATAGACCGGCTTTAGGTTCCACGAAATCCGTTCGTAACCGACCTGCACACGCAGCATATCGAGGAGCATATACAATTTGTCCCCGTGGTCGCTGTGCGTTGTCGTACTGTTATAATCGACATACTCCGAATAATTTTCGGCAACCGTTTCGAGAATAATTTCCAGCAGAGAAACCGCAGCGTCCCAGCCAATTTTACGTCTTTCGAGGTCGTTGAGTAACTTGCCGGCAATTTCGACCTCGCCGCCGTCCTGACGTATCTTTAAGAGCGAACGCAGATAATTTCCGACCCCCTGATGCAGCATCGCCCGAAGGTTGCCGAAACCCATATTTTGCTGCGTAAAAATATCGTGTCCGTACTGTTGAACGAACCGTTTGACATCATCCCAGTAACTCCGGTCAACGATGGACTCGACTGTCGAAACACGTATTTGTTTACTGTGCGAAAGCCAGCACGCTAACAATTGTTCGACAAATTGTTCCATATAATCAACGAGGGCGGTATCCTGCAATTCCCGCTCTTTGTCGGCGTTTCGGCTCATTTTCCAACTTCTCGCCGAAGCCGAAATACATTTTGTTATCGCCCGGGTTGCGGTCTCAACAAGCCGGTCAAACTCCGTGATAGCCCCCGGACTGATTGTGTTCATCTCCTCCATCGTTTGCACGGTAGCGAGGATACCGAAAGACTCAACGAGCAAACCGAGACGCGGTGCGTATTCCATCAGCCGGATAATCGCCTGCTGAATACACCGGCAGCGGACAATCGCGTGTGCCGAACCGCCGCGGGAAGTCGGAACGTACAAAATCGTTTCCTGCGTCAAGACTTGACGCATTCCGCCCCACATCTTTTTAACTGTTTTCGTATCGTTACGGAACACGGCTTGGAGAACCGACAGGACGGCAATTTCCCATTTTTCCGCTGTCTGCCAGTTGCCGATTCCGACAAAGGCTTCGAGGAGCATCTTGGCATCGCGAACCTCGACCTGTGTCCAAACGATGCGGTCAATTAAAATTTCTTTTGTTCCCCGATGCCGGTCATATTCCAAAAGCGAATCGGATGTTCCTTTCGGCGGCGGGACTTGATACTCTGTAACCCGTTGCAGCAAGTCGTTCAATCCGCTGCTGAACGTTATAATTTGTTTCAGCCAGAGAACAGCGGCTTCGGAGGATGCGGCAGCCGCCTCCGGTATCCCTGCCGGCAATGTTGCTGCTGCCGGAAGGGGCGGCAAATGCTTTGCACATTTTTCTGTTACAAATTTCCATAACTTCGCTATGGTAACGATAAACGTCAGCCGGTCGCTTATCCGTTCTGTTTCGTCAATGATTTCAAAATTTTCGTCATCATTGAAACTGCCGGGTGCCGGTGCATCCATCATCGAACCGTCAATTCCGTCATCGGTCGAATCGTGAAACGACATTTCATCGTAAAGCGATTGGAAAGGCGAATCCTCTTCATCGCCCTTACGTTTTTGCCGGGGCTTGTCTTTGTAAGGAATATCGAAAGTCCCGTTTTCAAACGGGTCTTCGTACTTTGACGCACCTTCTGAATCATCGTCTTTTTCTTTATCGTTTTTGTTCTTTCCGCTGCCCTTTTCCCCGTCTTTATCCTTATCCTTCTTTTTTTCCCCTTTGTCCGATGCCCCGTTACCGCTGCTGAACCACTCATCTTCGAGGTCAAGCGTCGGGACTTCCCAGTATTCATCAGCGTTCGCTTCGAGAAAGTCGAAAAACTTCTGCGTCAGTTTCCACCGCTCTTCGAGGGGCAGCGGCGGCACATTTCTTATCGTTTGTCTGCGGGGCGTTTTCGGCGTATCATTTTCGTCCCGCCAAAGTTGTTCCATCCAGCGCAGAACAATCGAATGAAACGAATAATCGCCTTCGACAAGCGGAATTTCTTCCGAATGACTCAACCAGTGCATCAGCAAAGCCATCGAAGCGACGGGGTCTTGCTGGTCAAGCAACGCTTCGGCAAGAAGTATGAACGCTTTGGGCGACTTGAAGCGGTCAACGTGCCGCTGCCAAAATGCGACATCGCCCGCTGCCGTGCCGGCTTTGTGCCACGCCGCCAACGCCGTCGAAACAACCGCTGCCGATTCCCACGTTTCGTTACCGGAAAAACTTTCAAGACTCTCCACCTCGGTACTGCCGAACTGGTCCCACCAGCCGGCAAGACCGCTCATTTTGTCCGACACATCGCTCTGTAAATCGCCGTTACCGGATGCTGCCGCTTCCTTTTCCAGCCGGCTGTACAAATCAAAAATCTCTTCGAGTAA
This sequence comes from Planctomycetaceae bacterium, assembly GCA_031289675.1. Taxonomy (GTDB): domain Bacteria; phylum Planctomycetota; class Planctomycetia; order Pirellulales; family Thermoguttaceae; genus WRKP01. Next base: position 2,896 of record JAITOZ010000271.1, on the reverse strand, counting down.
ATTGATTAAATCGTCAACACGATGGTCGTGTATCGAGTTTTCGACATTGTAAAATAAACTGAATGCACCGCCGAACCCCAGCATCGTCCACGGATCGACAACCGCCCCGCAGGCAATTCCCCTGTGTATCCAATCCTCAATAACCGGCAAATTTGCCGCTGCCTCTTCGAGTTTGCCTCTATCAATCGACAGATGAGTCGCTGTAATACGGCAGTCGATTGTCGTCAAAATACGGGACGAAGCAACGGAAATCATCTCCGTTTGTTTCATTGCCGCTTCGGGATAACCGAGCCGGGCGTAAAGTCTTGCAAGGTGCATCCGCTGCAACTGGTCTGCACGCCGTTTCGCCATCTGCCGGTTTAATGCCTGCCGGCAGCCGCCGAAAGGCTGAAAGAGCCGCTCCTGTTCTGCCTTAATGCGCTGCTTCATCTTGTCGGGCAGCATTTCGAGGAGTTTTTCGTAATACTGGTCCCGATAATTCGCAATAATCGGCATCAGGTCGTTGAGCGACGTGTCCGATGAGTAGGTAGCCGGCGTGTCGCCGCAAACGCCGCTGCCCATTAACATCGTTCCGGCAAGAACCGAACCGGCTTCGTAAATCAGTTCCTCATACGGCACTCCGGCGACATCGGATTCCCCTAATCTTGCTGCCGAAACACGGGCTAAGATACCGTCCACCGTTACCTGATGAACGACAAAACGCCGAAAAAAACCGTCGTTGTCTATATCGTTCGGGTCCCAAAGTCCAAAATGATAATTCGGTTTGCGGTTGACCGGATGGTCAAAATCATAGGAGCGGGCATCCATCACGAGTTCCTGCATTTTCTCCAAATCGAAACACGCTTCCCGCAAAATAGCCGAGTCAGTGCGTCCCAACAAATCTAACGCCTGTGAAACAACACCGCTGTAAATTCCGCTTGCCGTCCCAATCCCCTTAATATACAGCGGGATAGGAGCCGACCACTCGTGCAGATACGGCTGATGCTTTTCTACTTTACCTTCCAGCACCGGCACAGGACGGTAGCCGATGTAATCGTTTAATTGCGAAATAACGGCGGAAACAATCCGCTGTGTTTCCGTCCACGGCGTTCCTTGTTTTAAGACAGTTTCAAAAAGTTTGCCGACAAAAAACGAATTAAAAAGCAGTTCATCGCTCTGGTGAAAGAGCAAATCTTTGTGAAATTCCCGATAATCAGAAAGAACGTGGTCTCCAACGAGTTGCAGTATGAGACCGGCTTGGTCATCGGTCTTAAAAACTTTGGATTGTCCGGCAAGTTTTTCTAATTCGCTTTGGAGTAAGAGAATAACCTTCTTGACGGTAGAACCGCTGCCGCTGGTGCCGCGGCAAAACTGAAACAAAGCATCCAGCGAACGAAAAAAACGCACTTCCCTATTACCGGAAGAAAAATTGAGGTAGCCGAGAATGTCTTTTGCCCAAATTTCGATGTCTTGTTGTTTCATTACTTCATTGTTCCCCGCCTTTTCGCCTTTACCGCCGTTTACTCTACCGGATTCATTGCTGCCTGTCAATGATTTCGGTATAATGCCGTTACGGTTAAAGTAGGTAAAATAAATTGTACGATGGAAATCAACTGGCAGCGTTTCGCAGAGCAAATTCATTCGGCAGCGAATATCGTTTTGACCGTTCATCACCGTCCTGACGGCGATTGTATCGGCAGCGCATTGGCAATGCAGCGGATTTTGACGCAACTCGGAAAAAACGTGCTGATTATCAGTCCGCATCCCGTTCCGCCGACACTGGCTTTTCTCGACCCGCAAAACATTATCCGTCCGCTGGAGACGCTGACGGACGAAGACCGAAAACGCTTTGACAGTGCCGATACGCTCTTGGTTTTAGACACGAGTTCGCCGCAGCAACTCGGCGGTATGGCTGTACTTTTTCAAGACAGTAACGCCAAAAAACTTGTTATCGACCATCACGTTATCAACGTCCAGAACAATCTCGGCGCAGAAATGTTCGTTGACGAAAATGCCGAAGCGACGGGTACGTTAGTCGTCCGGGCTGCCGAAGCCCTCGGCGTACCGTTGAGCCAAGACATTGCGGAAGCGGTATTTACCGCATTGGCAACCGATACCGGCTGGTTCCGTTTTTCAAGCGTGAAGGCGGAAACGTTCCGAACGGCAGGAAAACTACTCGATGCCGGTGTCCGTCCCGATGTACTCTATCGTGAACTCTACGAACAGGAATCGTTAGGCAGACTGCGGCTTGCCGGACGGACGCTGTCGAAAACGGAATCAATTCTTGACGGACGTTTTTTGCTCTCGTCTATTCTTTTGGAAGATTTTGATGCGGCAGGTGCAAGGAGTTCCGATTCGGAAGACATTGTTAATATGCTTTTGAGTGTGAAAGGAACACAGATGGCAGCGTTGATTTCGGAGTTGAAGGACAATACGTTTAAGGTCAGTTTCCGAAGCCGCTGTAAGGTTGATTGCAGTGTATTGGCGAAGCATTTCGGCGGCGGCGGTCATCGTGAAGCCGCCGGTGCTTCGTTCTCCGTTCCGTTTGCAGAAACGAAACAAGCCGTCATCGAAGCGGTTGTCCGTGAATTGACAACGGCGTTTTAGCATACAAGGAGAGGCACTGCCGTTAAACTCTTATGGTTTTCCTTTGTCCGAAACCCTTATTTTCTCCGGTACCCTTAATAGCACAGGTTGCCATTCATTGTTTCCCCTTATTTGTAAATTAAGGGAATAAGGGTAAGAGTTTGGAGACGCATTACTATTAAGGGGGCGGAAAATGAAAATAAGGGTGTGACGAGTGATTAGCGGCGAGTTTTCGCTTCCTGATTTCCCCGCATTACTAGTCACTCATCACTAACCACTCGCCGCACCCTTATTTTCAAAAAATACCCGACAAAGTTTTATGCACCCATTG
>JAITOZ010000097.1 GCA_031289675.1 Planctomycetaceae bacterium | reverse complement strand
TGCGAATGGCGGGATGCTCGTGATGATAGCGGTCGTGCTGAATGATTTGTAAATCACTGTCAGGATAATTGATCTTCAACATAGTATTCTCCGGTTGAGTTAGGCGAAGAATAACAATTTAGCGAATCTAATAAAAGAGCTGTTTCTAAATGTGGGAAGTATAATTATAACCAATTGCTCGAAAATGAGTAGTCAGAAAAAGCGATGTGTTTGTCGGCGATAAATTATCCGACCTAAACAAACAGCAGGCAGAGCAGTTGAACGTAAAATGGGTGGAATTGCGGGCGGACGGCGGATATAAACGCTTTGCAGAAGTGTTGACACAACTGGGTATTCCACATAAAAGATTGGACGGAAACTTGGCATCGGCGTTGGATAAAATACTGGACAAAACGGCTGCAAACGATGACAATCGGGGAACATCGTTTTTTTGATTTTGAATTCGGCTTCGCCGGTCATTTTGCGGCGGGAAAAATTGCCGACCGCCGTTGACGCAGCGGTTCGGTTGAAATACAAAAACCAAAGTAAGTTACGGCAGCCTCTATTTGAAATGTTAGCGGCTCGCTACACAATATCGTTACGGAATATCTTTTTTTGAGGGCGAACCTCGGAATAGGCGGATGTTTTTGACCGCTTGCAGCACTTCGGCGGCTGTTTTGGGACGCTCCGCTGCCGTTTTTGCCAGCATTTGTCTCAGCAAGGCGGAAAAATCCGGCGTAATGTTTTTGTTACGCTGCGTAACAGCCGGCGGTGTTGCCGACAGATGTTTGTTGAGCAGTCCATTGATAGAGTCATCGGCAAACACCAGACGGCTCGTCAATAACTCGTAGAAGGTACATCCGAGACTATAAATATCCATACCAGGTTCCGGCGGTTTTCCGTGTATCTGCTCCGGCGAAAGATAACTTGCCGTCCCCTGAATTTTGGACCTCATTGTAAAGAACCGCATAAAACCCTGAATGTTTTGCTGAGTGATGGCGAAGTCTATCGTTTTTACGGTAACGGATTCTGTATCAAAGAGAAAATTATCCGGCTTGACATCCCGATGCACCCAGCCTTTGGCGTGCAGATAAGCCAATGCTTCGGTCATTTGTTCAAAAATTTTCGGTATATGTCCGCAATACGCTTCGTATCCCCGGTTAATCCACTTTTTTAGATTGACCGGCGAGAACCATTCCATCGCAATATAGGGAACTTTTTTGTGCATACCGAACTCGAATATCTTTATCAGATTCGGATGCTCCAATTGGCTTCCGACCTGATATTCGTGTTGCAGGAGTTGAATCTGTTCCCGCACGTTTGCCGTTGTGTTGAGCAGCGTTTTGACACCGAAAAATTGCCGCTTACTGTCATCGTAAGCCTTCCAAAGGGCGGAAGACTGCCCCCGGTTGATAGGCTCAAGCAAACGGTACGGACCGATATAACCAAGACTCAGATTGCTCATCAGACTTGTTTCCTAACCTTTGTTTGTCCGCAGCGGAACGGAACAAATCAATGTCCACATCAACAGATGTTATAGCAGATACGGTCGATTATTCAAGCAGACGCTGTCTTGTTTGTGAAACAGTACGGGTTCATCGTTAAGAAACAGGAAATACTTTTGTCGGGAATGACGAAATGGACAAGATTATCGCTTTTCACATAACATTACCGCATCAATAATATGACAAGCATAAAAATGACACTCGCCGCACAGGGGAATAGGACTGAGACATACGCCAATAGTTTTGCTCCCCAAGCAGCACGTATCGTGCCGGTTGAAAAGTCATAAATTGTTTTGAATCCGCCGACCTGATAGAGAAACAAGTAATGTTCGGGAATATCGGCATCGTAAAAAAGAAAAGCCGGTGTATCAACAAACACCCGCATTTTTTTGTTTGCCAATATGCTGCGGTGAACTGTTACCTTGACGTTGTGAATTTCACCGTTACCCGTTCTGAACTCAATAAGAGCGTGAACAAGCGGCGACACCCGGCTCCAAAACCGAATCGGTGCTGCACCGGTAAAGGTTCCTATTGTTGCAATACCGTACCGGCACAAAGATAAATTCCGGGAACCTTGCCGCAGACCGAAGCCGAAATAAATCACGGAGAAAAGAAACGACGAACCGGAAACCAAGAACATCAGTAAGCAACAGCGAAACATCGCTGTCCAGGAACCGGTCAGCCGAAAAGCCGGTACTTTATCTTGAAGCGATTCGAGCGGATATTCTTTTCCCTGTTCGTATTTTTTCCAAAAACTGCCGCAGGAATCGTTTTGTTTTCCTCTATCCGGTGTATCAAACTCAAAATTTGTTTCATACAAGGCAACCGGAATACCGGCGATTTTCTGGACTTCGCACGAGAGAACCTTTGCAACTCCTGCCGGTTTCCAATGGGGCGAATACTGTTGCCGAACGGCATCCCCAATACCGTCCAATCCGGTTATCCGGGCGAAAATATACAGTCCCAGAATCGTAGCGACCAACGCGGGAACAGCCTGAAGACAATGCTGATAGCACATAAGACACACCGCAACCGGAATCCGCCGCGGCGCAAACCGAAGTGCTACTGCATCTTCCGGTACAGTATATTCCGATACGGGGGATGACATTTGTTCCAAACGAATTGTGTCAACAGACAGCAAAAAGATAACAGATGCGGTCGATTATTCAAGCCGATACTTTTTTGTGTCCCGTGTCCGGGGCGCGGTAACGCTGAAATAAATTCCGTCAAGAACCAATTCCGGCTTCAAGACGAGCCGCTCTGCCGGAAAGTACCGCTTCAAACCGTCATAAAGCCATTCACCATCGCCGCCGGTCAAAAATATCATCGCCGCACTGCTTAACTCCGCAAATTGCCGAACCGCACCGATGAGCGTCCAATAAATTCCCGAAACAAGGGATTCCTCCGTGTTCCGGCACGGATACGGAGGTATCCCTTGCGCATCGAATTCAACAAGCGGCAACCGTTCCGATATTCTCGGAAACGTTTCGGCAAGAAACCGAAAACCCGGCACAACGGCTCCGCCGCAATAACCGCCGTCTTTAAGCAAATCGACCGTTACCGCACTTCCCGCATCGGCAACGAGAACCGGCACATCCGGCTTTAACACCGATGCGGCATAAATGCCCAAGAGCCGGTCGATACCGGTTTTTTCCGAAACCGGCACAGCAAATTTCATCGAAATACTGCGGTAAGTAACCGTCTCAAAAGTGTCGTTTGGACGGACTTTCCGAACCGATTGAATGAACGCCTCGGTCTGAAACCGGTAACCCGTCGGAGCAATGCACCAGTGCTGCGGTTCCAGAACACGTTGCTCCGTTTGACAAAACACTATTTGCCCAAACATATCGCAGGGCTGCGCTGCATCCCAATGCCGTACCCAAACCCGCTGTCCTGTACCATCATAATACCCTATCTTGATGCGGGTATTCCCTGCGTCAAGGGCAATCATTTGATTAAAGGCAGAAGATACGCTACCGTACTGTTCATACAATCAAGTTTCGGATAGTCTTCTTCAGGAATTTGCACTCTGTAACGTTTTCGCAATTCAAGAACAATGTCGAGCAAGTCCATACTGTCCATCTCGAATTGGTCTTTGAACGGAACATCGTCTTTCAGGGACGAAAAATTCTCGTCCGGTGCTATGTCGGAAAGGATATTGATAACAGCTTCTCGTATTTCGGTACCAGTCATTCGGGTTGACGCTTGACAAAATGAACGATGCCATTATCACCGATGAAACGGTTTTGTCAAGGTACGTAAAAACCTTTCATTGTTCTGCTAATTCGACTTCGTACCAAAGGGTCTTGTGTTCGGGACCGAATTTGATGCTGTTTCCTTCGGTTTCCATCGCCTTCCGGCGGCTGCCGCTCTCGTCCAGCGGATAACAGCGCAGGCTTTTCGCTTTGGTAAATTGGAGCAAAAACGGGATTCCCTCGCACAGCACCGGTTCATTGCCGGGACGGTCTCCGTAGGTAATTTTGTTTTCGCCGAGTTGTTCTATCGTCATACCGCTGTTTTGCGTTAAACCGGTTGCGGCAGCCAAAACCCGAATCGGCTTGCCGCCGGAGCGGGCGGGGTCGAAACCGTTGCCGGTCATCGAAACTATCGAAACCGCTGCCCAGCCGAGCCGGGTTTTTGTATCGGAAAACGATAACGTCAATTCACCAAAATTAATCTCTTGGAGAGGTGTCAAAAAGCCCGCGAATAATTTCGTGTTAGGCGTATGAATCTGAAACCAACCGGCTCCTTTACTTGTACTGTCAGGTGAAGCAAACATCAATGAGCGGGATTCGTTCACGATAGGCATAAGCGTTTGGAATATTTTGGGAACATTTTGCAGCGTTGTTTCCGTATTCCCTTTTCCGCTCACATCCAATGCGGTTGGAACGATTAACGCCGCAGTTGGGTCAAGTCCGATGCCTTTGAAGTTAAAATTCCAGGCACTCCGATCTTTTTTGAATAAAGCGAGTTCTTGTTTCGGAGAGAAACTGCCGAGCATCAGCGTTTTTCCTTCGGACACATCGCCCCGCCGGAACATCGCCGCACAAGCCGGCTGGTGTACCAACTTGACGGCGTTGCCGACCATATCGAAATAACCGGTGATTTTTTTTGCCTCCAGCGTGCTGTTGCTGTGTGCGTAAGCAAAATGAAAAATGCCGTCCCAATCCTGAAACCGACCGAAGGCAGCAAGCATCGGCAATGCCTCCGCCCCGTATTGATTCGGGAACGGTGCATCAAATTCGCTGACCGTGTAAGGTTTGCCGTGAACTCTTGATGTTGCCAGATTCGGTAAAATTCCCTTGCCGGCATAATTGACCAGTGAGCGGTTATCCATCGTCCAATCATTCCGGTCCCAACGTTTGCGGGGAAAATGAGGGTGATTCCAATAGGAATGAACATCAACATAATCGAGTTTCGCCTGAATCGTTGTCGAGCCGTAATGAACCTGTGTACCGCTGACCGGCTGCCGGACTTTGATTTCGTCTTTGAGAAACCGGTACATACCGAGCCAGTATTTTTCCTCAATTTCAAACAAAAATTCGCAGAAATCGTCAACGGCTTCTTTCGGCAGTGAACCGGAGGTTTTAGCCTCCGCACAGCCGTTTTTACCGACAAGCGGAATTGTTCCGCTCTCGAGTGTTTGTTTCGGCAGCAAACCGAGTGTTCCGCCCGGCTTGAGTGTTGCGCCGGCAAATTCATAAACCCCCGCCTTAAATCTGCCGATGTCGAATCGGGCTTTATGGCTTGATTCTTTCGGCACAAACGCCGACGTGAATGTCTGCCATTGCGTTGTCAGCGGCAGCGTAGCGGAAAAGCCGAGATTACCGTAATCGTTTTCATTGCGCCGGATATTGATGCTGATTTCACCCGCTTTATCGGCTTTGGCACGGATTGAAAATGTATAAACTTTGCCCGCCTCAAATGTCTGATTTCCGGCGATGAGCAGCGGATGCCACGACTCTTTACCGTTCTTTTCAACTTCAAAACGGAATGTCTTACCGGTTTGAATCTTTTTACAGACCGTCCCGGAATCTGTTTCGGGATACCATTTTTGACTTTCAAGATTGCCGGAGAGCATTTCGCTGCCGAGCGGTTCGTGCCGGTTTTTCCACGTTTCGCATAGAGCAGCATCCGTCTTATATTTTCGTTTCAAAAAATCGTTCCACTGTTTTCGGAACTCGCCGCTGTACGGTTCCGGCATATTCATCAGTTGTTGAGAATTCGCCCATTGAGACACAACGGAATTTTCGTTGTTGATTTCGAGCATTGCTACGGCGGGTTCTTCAAAATAGGCGGTCTTGGTGTAAGGATTGACGTGGGTCAAAAGGTCTTCGGCATATTTCTTTTGTAATTTGATGAACGGCGGATAAAAATTGTCGAGACCTTTATCGTACTGGGGACGCTCCGTTTTGCCGGTAAAGCCGTCGCGGTCATCAAGCCAGCGGGAAACGTGCAGATTGATGTTGACGTAAATTCCCCGCAATTTGAGTTGGCAGATAAGATAGTCGAGTTTGTCGAGTTGCCGGGAATCAATCGTCAAAAGCGATTTTGCGCCGTGTCCCCAAATGTCGGCAGCATCTATATGATGCAGGCGGACACAATTAAACCCGAAGCGTGCCAATCGGTCGGCAAGTTTTTCGGCTTGTTCTTTGTCTGGAAAGTTGGCAGAGAAGGCGAGGTTCGTTCCCCAGATGAGAAACCGTCCCTGATTGTGAACAAACTTGCCGTTTTCAACGCGGATAAAGCCGTATTTTCCTGCGGGGGCATCATTCCAGTCGGCGATATTTGTAACGTTTTTCGGAGAATCAGCGGAAAGAGCAAACGGAAAGAGAGGAGCAAATTCGTCAGCACACAGCGGACTTAACAGAGTACTCAGAAAGGAAACAATGACGGCAAAAAGTTTCATAGAGATAAAAATAGAAGATGTACGGCAGTGAACGCCTCCCTAGTTTATCTTGCAGAGGCAAAAAAATCAAGTATAATACAGTTGCGATGGCTTTTTGCGAAAGGCTGCACCGGTCGCAGCACTTTCTCTCTCAATATCAACTAAATTCCAAAAATGTCCGATACTGCATCCGAAATTAGAGGGCTTGTTCTCAATCCGCTGATAACCAATGCGCTGATTGCATCTGTCGAAAGTTGCCTGCAAATGTGCGACCTCAAAATGCGGGTTGCCGGTATAACAAAAATTCCGCTTCAACTGCCCAACGCTCCGGTTACCGGTATGATTGGAATGAGCGGAAAATGTACCGGCTTTCTTTCCGTTACGCTGCCCGAACGGGTCGCTGCACTCGCCGTTTCCGGTTTTATGCAGGAGGAATACAAGGCTATCAATGCCCAGGTCATTGACGGTGTCGGGGAAATGACGAACATCATCGCCGGCGGCTTAAAGACAAAACTCTTTAACACGCCTTGGATGGTCAACCATATTACCGTGCCGTCGGTCATTTTAGGAAGCAACTATCATATATCGTACTCCAAAGGCATAGAATACTGCGGCATCACTTTTGAAGTTGATGACCCTGACACGTTGACGATTCACGACCGTGTTTTTATGGTCAATACATCGCTCATTCAAACCGCCGGTTAGGGTGTGTTCCAAATAAGTTGAACAAATGCAATCATCGGTGCTGCTTTACACGATTTTATGCTGCACAAAGTCGAGAAACTTTGCGGCGGCGGCTATCGCTTTTTGAGTATCCGCCGGCGTAGGGTCAAGTTTGCTCAAATCGTCATCGCCGGTAAACTTTTCAGGATAGCGGAACTCGGAAACGCTCGGTGTCAGCAATTTTGCGTCCTCTAATAAATCGCCGAAAGAAGAATCAACTCCGGCACATTGCCGGATTAAGTCTTCTAACTTGTGCGTCCGCTCAATCGGCTGCCGGCTAAACGACAGAAACGCCTTCAAGGCTTTCTCCGCACATTGCTGAGCGTGGAAAACAGAAGCATCTAAAATCGGCGGTACGTTTCGGAAGGTGATTTGTGCCGTCTCGAAATCGTGTTCGGCTTTGTAGAGCCACGCCTCGTAAAATTCCCGCATCATCGCTAAATCCTCCGGCTGTAATCTTGACACCGCTTCTTCGTATTGATGTTCATAAAGGACGATTCCCTTATTTCGGATAGGATACGTCATTGTCGAAGGATGTGCCGATTTTTTTTCAAATTCCGGCAGCGTTGAAACAAGAATATCGACCGATTTCCGAATTCCCCGCAGGGCATCGTACCCCTTGACGGCAAGATTGCTTGTTTGCTCCTTCTGATTTTCTTCAACAACGACGTAAATGTCATAATCGCTGAATTTGTCCGGCGTTCCCCAAGCATAGGAACCGAAAAGATAGATGCGCAGCGGGTCATAGACCCGAACAAGCCGTTCGACAATTTCCGGCATCTCCTCCAACCCGCTGGTCAGCGGCGTTGCGGTACATAATGCTGCGTCCATAAGGTTAATTTTAATCGCAAAATGCCGGAGACGCAAGACGTTATTCAAAAGAACGTTCCGCCGTTTCCGGCTGCTGTTTTGAAAAAAACGGTTGACATTCACCGTTTTTAGGATACAATGGCGGTGTATACGTGTCCGTTTACCCCAGTTATAGGAGAGAAAAATGCACCGCTATTTGATAGCATCTGTTCTAGCCGCCGTTTTGCTGCCATTCGCAACAGCGGCTTCGTTTGACCCCGCTAACGAGCAACTCCAAGCCGATTGGCTCTTTCAGGCTGGAAACGACCTGAAACCGGAAACCGTTGCCGCCGAAATTAGGTATGCCAAAGAATCGGCAGCCCGGCTCAAAGCCAAATTTCCTGAACTCAATTTTTCCAAAGAACTCGCCGAACTTGATACGTTGGCAAAAGAAACAGGCGATGTCAAGGCAGCGTATATCAAAGTCCGTGAAGTCAAACGGTCGATTGTATTCAAAAATCCGCTTATCAACTTTGACCGCATTCTTCTCATTGACAACCCGTATCCGCACGGAAAACCCGGCGATGCAACCGATGAGTGGGGACACGAAGCCCGCCACCGCAACGGTTATATGGCAGAAGAAGGCGGACGCATCATCACCGTCGGGCTGCACCCCGGCAGTGAAGTCAAAGATGTGCTTCCCGATTACAAAGGTTCATATTGGAGACCCGATGTTTCATTCGACGGCAAGGAAATTCTCTTTTCGTACCGTCCGATTGGCGAAAAATCATTTCACCTTTACCGGATGAACTCCGATGGTTCCAACGTCCGCCAACTGACAAAAGGCGATTACGATGACCTCGACCCTGTTTTCGCACCGGACGGCAAAATACTGTTCTGTTCCTCCCGTCAGCACTCCTACGTCCGGTGTATGCCGATGACACATTCGTTCGCCCTGTCCCGATGCGACGGCGACGGCAAAAACATTTATGTTATTTCCGCTAACGGCGAACCGGAATATCTGCCGTCCATTATGAATGACGGAACAGTCGGCTTTACCCGCTGGGAATACACCGACAAGGCTCTTTGGCGTGTTCAATCGCTTTGGACTGCCAATCCTGACGGCACGAATCAGAAAATCCTTTGGGGCAATCAAAGTGTGTGGCCCGATGTGCTGACCGAAGTCCGGGCAATACCGGGCAGCAACAAAGTAATGTTCACCGCCGTAGGGCATCACGCTTGGTTCAACGGAAGTATTGGAACTATCGACCAGTCCAAAGGACTGGATTATCCGAACGGCTTGAGCCGAATTACCCGTGATGCGGCGTGGCCCGAAGTCGGTAACGGTCCTGCCGACCCTGCGCCGGAATACGATTATCACGATGCCGGTCAATTTTTCGCTTACAAAACGCCGTATCCGCTCTCTGATGAATACTTCCTCGTATCGGCACGTGAAGGCGGTCATTTATACAGCGGTCCGCATAACAACTGGTATTTCCGTCTTTATTTGATGGACGTTTACGGCAACAAGGAATTGATTTTCCGCGGCAATTATAATGCTTATCACGCCGTCCCGCTTACAGCAAGACCGGTGCCGCCGGTGCGTTCTGATAATGTCGAGTGGCCCGTCATCGGCAGCGGCGTGAAGCCGAAAGCCGGTACGCTTGTCAACCCGAACGTATTTGACGGTCTCGACCCGAAATTTGCGGAGCAACTGAAAAAAGAAGCCAAAGCCCTTCGGGTAATTCAGATGGACCCGAAAACTTATACGACCTGGCACAAGACGGTGCAGCACGACGGACCCGCTGTCGGCGTAACGCAAGCCGAAGGGGTCAAACGGATTCTCGGTACAACGCCGATAGAATCAGACGGCAGCGTGGCATTTGAAATACCGCCGGGGGAAGCCGTCTATTTTGAACTGCTTGACGGTGAAGGCAGAGCGGTTCACGTAATGCGGACATTTACGTATGTTATGCCCGGTGAAGTCCGCGGCTGCTTCGGCTGCCACGAGGGGACATCACTGACCGGTATGGGGAAAACCGCCGGTGCTTCGCAGGGCAAAGCCTTCGCACGCAAAGATTACAAATTGACACCGCCGGCGTGGGGTGCCGAAGAGAGTATCAGTTTCGCCCGGTTCGTTCAGCCGGTTTTGGACAAGCATTGTGCCAAGTGCCACGACGACCCTGAAAACAAGGCGTATCAGAAGTTGAATATGACAAGCCGCCCGTCATTACACGGTTGGCAGAGTCAGCCGTTCACCCGAAACGATATTTCGCCTTTCACGGAGCCGTATTTGACGCTGGTAACCGGCGGCAGAGGACGTACCGGCTGGGGCGGAGAAAATGCCGGTACGATGCCGCGTGATGAACGGGGCGTTCCGAAAAATCTGGCAGGAATTTTCATCGTTGAAGGTTTCGGCGGAAACGAAGAAATCAGTTTGCAGACGCTTCCGCCGTATTCCGCTTTTTCGCCGAAAAGTACCTTGATTCGCAATGCGATGAGCGGTGAACACGGCAACGGCGTAAAAGTTACCGGCGAAGACTTGCAGCGTTTGATAGCGTGGGTTGATGTCAATGGTCCTTATCTCGGTGATGAGGAAATTCGTAACGATATGTACGACCCCGATTCCTCGACGGTGAGAACGATTCCGCCGATTCGTCCCCGCGTTGCGACGGCACCGAAGATTAACCGTTTTAATCTGCGTCAGGACGGCGACACAAAGGCAATGTTACCGGAGTTGAAGATGATGCCGAACCGCCCGGAAAAGCGGGACCCGAATGCGGCGTTAGTGAAGTACAGGCAGGAGACGATGCTCAAAGAAATGGGTTTGGAAAAGGAAAAAGGCGTGAAAGTCGAAATCGTATCGGCATTTTACGGCAAGGACGAGCAGAACCGGACAGATGTTACGGACAAACTTAAATCTGTCTTTATTGACAGCCGTTACATACCGCTTGACAATTACAACGGCGTGTTTTCCGATACGTTTCCGGATGTTGTGAAGAGTCTTTGGGTAAAGTACAAGATTAACGGAGTAACAAAAGAGCAGCAGTTTCCCGAAAACGCCCGGATTATTTTGGCGAAGTAACTTGCTGCACCAATGATTTGTGTACAATAGCACCGCATAAAGAGCGTTATAAAGGAAGAGGCAGGGGTACCGGAAATCTACAGTACCTCTGCCTCCTGTTTTGTCCGCAAGATTTTTTATGCCGTCAATTTTGAAAATTTTTGCATTTTTCACAATAATTCTCTTGACTTCTGATTGTGAAATAGCGTATAATAGTAGCAGGAGGAATTTAACAATTTAGCCCAAGAGGAGGTGTCTGATGACCGCAGCACGAGAAAATCCTGAAAACCCGGGCATTTTTGTCCGTATGTTTGACGGCAACACTTTTGAAGTTCTCTGGATTGACGGACATTCCGTCGTTGAGAAGGCACGCAGCGAAGAAACAAGCAGCGGCAAACCGATTTCACACTATCTCGAACACAAACACGTCGATAATTTCGTTCGGGAAATGTACTCTCCTTGGGGAGAGTTTGAAGGTTACGCCTCGTTGAGGCAACTGACGCTTCACGAGGCAGTCCATTATCTTGCGCACAACGCCAAGATTTGCGCATTCCTGCGTCCTAAAGGGCAGGCGGTGCAGTTTGTGCAAGGTCTCTATAGGGGCAAAGACCGCTATGAGCATCAACTTGCAGCGAAGGTTGAAGGGATGATTCCGAATTTCGGCGAAGCCCCGTTAGCGGCAGATACACGTTCTGCTGTGTACCGGATTCTGGAGTCGCAACTCCTCAACCTGACGACAGGGTAGTGCGGCTGGAGTAGCGGCGGGTGATAGGACAGTTGAATATGAGCACGCGCCGCTGCTTGCTTGTGCCGCCAAGTCTTTTTTAATGCTTAACGGGGTCGGCGGACGGTGTCCCGCTGATCTGTTTCACTTTCGGCAGAAACCACGTTATCAGACCGATGAGCGGCAGATAGGCACAAACTTCATAGACAAATCCGATGCTCTTCCAATCGGCAAGAATCCCCAGCATTGACGCAGCAACGGCACCGGCTCCGAACGAAAAGCCGAAAAATAAACCGCCGACAGTGCCGACTTTTCCCGGCACAAGTTCTTGGGCATAAATAATAATTGCAGGAAAGGACGAAGCCATCACCGCACCGGCAAGCATACTCAAAACACACGTCCCCCAAAGAGAGTCGACGTACGGCATCAGCAGGGTGAACGGAGCCGCTCCGAGTATCGAAAACCAAATAACACGCCGCCGTCCGTACCGGTCGCCGATAGGACCGCCGATAAGCGTACCGGCTGCGACTGCAAACAAAAACGCAAATAAAAATAATTGCGAATGAGGCACGGAAACGTGATATTTATCAATCAGATAAAAAGTTAGAAAGTTACTCAATGAAACCGTGTACAAATTTTTAGAAAAGACCAGTGTCAGGAGAACGATGATTGTCCAAAAAACCGGCGTGTTCGATTGCGGCACTGCGGCAGGAATGGAGGAAT
>JAITOZ010000043.1 GCA_031289675.1 Planctomycetaceae bacterium | reverse complement strand
AAGCACGCAGCGGAGTGGTGAGCATTCCGAGATTATTCTCGATTCCGCAGCACGCCGCCATCAAATGCGAAGCACAAATCATTTCCTTGCCGCCGAGGCCGATGAAGTAATTCTTGTTGTGATTCGCAAAACCCAAAACTTCGTGAGGAACAACGTGTCCGATATTGAGAACGAGGTCCCATTTTTCATCAAAAAGTTTCCTGTTGACGGCAACGGGAATAGCCCAATCGGCTTTACCGCCGGAAATTTCTGTAACGAAATCGGCAGAAATTTCACCGACAACTTTGGAATCCTTGCGCCAATTATGCTTGTAAATTTTTTCTTCGGGAACGGAGCCGAACATCCATCGGTTCTGTTCCGGTGTATGCGGAACATGCTGACCGAGTGTCGGAATGAGTTCGACCTCGGCATCTTTGGCAAAAATTTTATAGAGTTCTTCGGTGATGTAACCGGCACCGCTGTGAGCGCGGGTGATATCCGGCGGCAACAACAGCACCCGCCGGGGATTTTTGCAAATCCGCTTTTTCGCCTCTTCGGCAAACTTGCCTGCGAGGTCGAGAACGTCCTGTTTTGTTAAACCAAAACGGCGGTCTTCAGGCGATGCGAAAGAGACTGTTTCTTCTTGGAACCAAGGCATAATGGAATAATTGTCTGGTGGGTGTGCGGATTTCCGGCACGCTTGCGTTTTAGCCGTCCGTAGGGAGGCAGCGAGCATTATGGCAGCCCCTAACGGCGCATATAATTTATGCTCTGTAAGGGGCGAGACGTGAATTACCGCCGGTGTGCTGCAAAGTGTAACCGGCGGAAGTAACTATGCTTTCTTCATCTTCTTTTTGACGAAGTCGAGAACGTCTACGATGAGATGCGCCGGAACGCGGAGGACTTTCGTCGGAACACCATAAGCACCTGAGCCTTTGGGTCTTCCGACTCCGCGGACTGCGGTCTTTTTCGTAACTTTCTTGACGGTCTTCTTTACTGATTTTTCAGACATCGATTCGTGTAATGTTTGGTGAAAGGTTACTAAAAACAAACGGCATTGTACCATAATTATTATTTGTAACAAGCCGTTCGGTTACAGATTATAATTTTGCACGTTATTGGTTTTTGCATTAGGGCGTGTTGATGCTAAACTAGGTATGCACCCCCCGGTCTTTTAACTCTTTGAGCTTTTTCTTTGAACAGACACCGCAGCGGTACTCCGGCTTTTTGTCGTTGAGGCGGTCGTAGTTCCGCGTCTTGACCAAACGGTAACCTCTGCATATCTGCCGACAATCGGTACACTCAACATTATCATTAATCTCCCAAAGCGGAAAATCAAATTCGACTCTGAAAATGATTCGGTCCACCCAAAAGAAAATCAAACCGCCGATGAAATTGGCAATAACGGTGATGACCCAATCATTAAAATAACGGTGCAGGGCAATCAGCACTACTGCCAAAATCGGTGTTGAAAGTTGCCAGCGGAAAAGATAAAAAACATACTTCTTATAGAAATCCATTGCGGGTTTGTTAAGGGGAGTCCGATGCTGCATCATACCTTAACCCGTGCGAACGGACAATATGGACGTTAACTTCGCCTCTGTTGGTATGCGGCATATATACTTCCCTTCAGCCGCCGCTTGCTGCGTGTCCGACTGCTTCCTTGATGATGTCCCGCATCAAAGACGGAGAGGCTTTTTGACCGGTAAAAAGTTTGAATTGCAGACACGCCTGCACAACAAACATTTCCGTACCGGTTACCGTTTTGCAGCCTCTCGCTCTTGCCGACTTAATCAGCAGCGTGTTTTCCGGGTTATAGACGGCATCAAAGACAAGCGTTTCCGGCTGCAACGCCGTTTTTTCCAACGGCATTTCGTCAATGTGCGGAAACATTCCGACCGATGTGCCGTTCACCAAAATATCCGTCTTGAAAGAATTTCTTTCGTTCCAGTTAATGAATCCGCAGCCGAGTTGCTTCGCTAACGCCTCCGCCTTTTCCGGCTTTCTGTCTGTTACATTAACATTCGCTCCGCGCTGTTTCAAGCCATAACTTAATGCTTTGCCGACACCGCCGCAGCCGAGTACCAACGCCTCTTTGTGTTTCAGAACACTCGTTTCATCGCTGTAATTGCCGCCGAGTGTCTTTTCTATCACTGAAACTGCCGCCGTGTAGTCCGTGTTATAACCAAGCCGCTCTCCGTTATGAAAAACGACGGTGTTGCACGCTCCGATTTTTTCGACCGCCGCCTCCGCCCGGGTTAAAGAGTGCATTACGGTCAATTTATGCGGTATGGTAACACTTAATCCTTTCAAAGCGAATGTTTCCGCATAGTTTATCAAAAACGGAACGTCGATGCCTGTTAATTGAAACGGTACATAGACGGCATTGATGTTGTTACTGATAAACGACCGGTTGTGAATCAGCGGACTCAATGTATGTCCGAGCGGATTACCGATGACCCCGAAGACATCTGTTTCAGCATTGATTTGTTCGTAACGGTACAAGTCCCGCAGTTCCCTATATTCCAAAATGCCCGGTGCGATAATGCGTTCACTTGAAAAGGTTGCATAAGTGTAGGGCATCGCAAACTTTTTCGCCAGAATCCGGCTTACCTTTCCGAGTTCTCCCATACAGATACCGATAACACGGACACCGTCTTTTCCCTTTGCTTTTGCCTCATTGTTTTTTGCTTTGACGAAGTTGAGCAGACGCAGCATTTCTTCGATGTTTTTCGGCGAGGCGGCAATTTTAATGAAGAACGGCGATTTTTCGGACATTTCCCGATGCAGAGCATTGAGATTTTCCGGCATCGCTTCGGTATTGTGATAACTGATAATACGGTGTGTTTTTCCGAACGGCGGTATTTTATCGGCAATATCAACTTCGAGGTCAACGAATTCCGGCTCGGCGGCGATTGCCGAACGGAGCAGCATTTGCCGCTTTTCTTCGGTATCCAGCCACAGCCCGCCGTCTTGTTTCCGGCGGACGGTAACAAGCGTTGCCGTCGGACGTTCGGGAATGAGGCGGTGCAGTTCCGGCGTGCGGCGCAGAAAATCAAGGCGCAGTTCCGCTAACTTGATACCGTCTTCGGCAAGATGCTGATGTTCGGAAATCATTCGGGTATGACTTCCGCAGGCAATAGTTACACAAATCATTGTTGGAACGCAAAGCGATACCTCAAATGCCGCCGTACATTGAAATTTGCCGAGATTCTACCGTAACTCCGGCTTCAAGGCAAGATTTGCAGCCGTTGCCGTCTTGACAACGTTGCTGCCGTTTCCTATAATTCGGCCAGTTTAACCCTATACCTGCGATGACCGTTTCCTCTTTTTTGCGACTCTCTGCTTCATTGTTCCTCGCCGTTCTCCTTTCCGATGCGGCTTTTTCACAAGGTATGAAGAAAGAAGAATGGAAGAACAACCTCACGGGGCTTGCCAAGTTGTCCCTGAAATTTTCAAAGGACTTCACCGGCAAAAACGAAGCGGATAAAAAGAAAGATTTCGATGAAATGTGCGGCATTGCTGCCGATAAAGATTTGCTGCCCGCTCTCCGCTACAATGCTGTTCTGACGATAGGACAACTTGATGAAAAAGATCGCCCGCCCGTCCCCTACATACCGGCATTGACGTACCTGTCGAGATTCTATACTTCAAAGGATACGCCGGATTATCTGAAATACGGTGCGCTGCTCGGTCTTGTCCGCAGTACGTATTGCATTTTAGAACCGCCCAAAAAAGCCGATGTTTTGAAACTGCTGCTTGCCGCTCTTACCAAAAAACCGGTTGCCGATGACGATGATTTAGCCGATTGGTGGCAAATGACGGCTCTCGAAGGTTTATCGGGACTGAAAATAGCCAATAAAGACGTTGTTGATGTCCTGCTTGCGTTGATTGCCGATGAAGGACGTTCGCTTGCCGTCCGTGCCAAAGCCGCCAAGGTTTTTGGAGATTTCGATTACAAGGAAAACAAACTGGACGCAAAGAAAATCAGCGAAGGTTTGCAAACTTTTGTTCAATCGGTTCGGGAGATTGAATTCAAAAAACTAGAAGAAGAAAACAGCGGTAAAAATCCCAACAATCCCCGTATGGGATATAATGCCGGTGCGGAAAGACGAACCGCTTCGGGGGGCGTACAGCCGACGGCTTTTCAACTCAAACAAGAAGAAAAGCGGCAGCGGGATCTCGAATTCAGTGCATTGCCGCCGGAGATAAAAATACTTATCGAGGAAGTGATTACGGAGTCGAAGATGGCTCTGCAATGTGTTATCTATGCGGCAACAGCGGAGAAGAAAGACCGCTCTGCCGGTGTTATCAGTGCTTTTTCAGAGAGCGACCCTGCCGGAAAAACATTGAGTGATACCGTTGGTGAAATTCAGGCGATTTTCAAAATCTTTGACGAAGGCGTTCCGGGAAAAGAGCGGGACAATGGTTCCGCAGCCGGTACACCCCGCGGCAGTAAAGGTACAGGCAAAAATACTCCGGGCGCAAAAGAGAATGAGCCGAAGGAGTTTAAGGTGAATCTGATTGAAATCAAAGAAACTTTGGCTGTAAAAAAGCAGGATGCGAAAAATGACGGCAAGGAGAGTGCGGAAAACTAACGGAGAACACAGACGGTTCTATGGTATCCGGTCAGGTACCCTATTGCTGTGTGTTATGTGTCTTGCTGTCGGCTGTTCGCTAATGCAGCCGGCAGGACGTACTCAATTAATTTCTCTGCCTCTAACCGATGCGGCAGCCGACCCGTTTTTGGCAGCATCTTCAGCAAAAACATTGCCGGCAGAAATACTGTCAACAGAAACATTGTCAGCAGAGGCGGGGAAAAATACAGCGGCTTCTTTTTTTGCGGCGGACAATGTTGCAGCGGATGCCGCCTCCGGTAATAATGTTACAGAAAAGCCAGAAACATTGCCAGAAACCAGCGACATTCCTTTGGATATTCCGTTAGAGAGTGAAGAACAGCATACAATCACGGAAGCGGAACAAGTCGAAATACTTAATCAAGATATTTGGGTGAAAAATCTTTCGCTGCTGCGTTTTCAGGAAACCGGCAGGAAACCGGCGACAGTTTCCTCCGAAAACCGGCAGCGGCGCGATGCGATGAACCGGCTCAATATGTCTAACAAGGAGTTAGCGAAGAAAAAAAATCTGCGGTATGAATACATCACCGATACGGCTTCGGATTGGCGGTGGATGCACAGCGGAGTCGATAAACTTCTCGCCGTTAATTCGACGTTACGTACCGGTCCCGATGTTTTTCTGCGTGAAACGAAGTACAAAGACAAAAAGTACCGGATACTCCGTGCGAATGCGGCTGTTCTTCTCGGCAGAGACGGCAATACGGCGGTCAAGCGGTATTTGTTACAACTCGTTGAAACGGAATCGCTGCCGATAAAACTGCGCTGCGCTGCTGCCGAAACGCTCGGTCGGCTTCCGAATGTTACGGAAACAGATTTGTTGCCGCTCTTGCAGCACAGCGGTAAGTCGGAATCTGCCGGTTCATCGCAGCCGCAGCCCGTCGAAGTCTGGGAGGAAATTCTCGCTGCTCTGGCGGAAAAAATTAACCCTTGGGATAATGCCGTTTTCACCGAACCGTTCACCGCAACGCCGTTTGACATTCGTTTTGCGGCGGCAAGAATTTGGCGGATAAAATCGGTACAGCGTACCAAAGTGAATCCCGATGAACGTTTGCCCGAAGCCTTTATCAACTATGCGGAACGTGAAAGTAATCCGCAAATCCGCATCGAATTGATTAAGACGCTTGGTGCTTGGCGGGAACCGAAATTGTATCAGTTGGTTTCCGGTGATTTGAACCGCAGTGCCGATGTCCGTAATGCAGCGATGACGGCGTTGGCAGAAAACGATTGCCAAGAGGCGGCGGTGTTGATTAAAAATAAACTTCACGACCCCATCGGCAGTAATCGGGCGGCGGCAGCGGAAGCGTTACGAAAACTCGGTTTTATTGACGATGTGCTGAAACTAGCGAAAGATGAAGACCCGCGGGTTCGTTGTGAAGCGGCGAAAGCCCTTGCCGAAAAATGCAATCCGCAGACAATCATTACGGCAAAAAGATACATTGAAGACCGTTACGAAGATGTCCAGTCGGTAACGCTTGAATCGGTCACTGTCTGGAACATTGAAGAGTCGGGATATATTTTACTGGCGGCACTCAAAAGTCCGTTTTCAAAGATTCGGCATCGGGCAGCCGCTCTGTTGGCAACTCACGGCGTTCAATACGAAGCGTTCGACCCGGCAGATACCCCCAAAAATCAAGCGGCAAACTATCAGGAATTGGAACTGATTTTTCGGGATACCGTCGGGGTTTGCGAAGACTTTTCTGCGCCGAAAAACAAGGAACAGGAAACGGAACGCAGGAATTTCCCGCCGGTCTCTTCGGTTTCAAGCCGGTCTGCGCAACTTGCCCCGCTGCTTGCACAACTGGAAGGTGGCACCGTTTTGGAACAGCGTAAAGCGGCAGCGGCACTGGTCAAAGAATGTTCTGTCGAACCGCTGCAAAACGGGGACACAAAACGTATTCTGGACATCATCGTGAAACAAAACGACCCGGCAGTATTGACAACGCTGCTCTCAACGCTCAAAGAAGCCGACCCGGTGCTGGTTTCTCCCGCTGCCCGAAATATGCTTCAAGCCGAACAGCCGGAAATACGCCGGTTGTCGTGTGAAATACTCAAGCGGTTCGGCACGGAAGACGACCTGCCGCTTCTTGCCGCTGCATTGCACGATACGAGTAAAGCCGTTGTCCGCGGCGCATTGCAGGCAGTTGATACACTGCTGCCCAAGGCGCAATCGTCTTCTGTCAAAACGGATGTTACGGAAACGCTCAAAAAGATGTTGTATCAGAGTGATGCGATGCTACAAATGGACATAGCAGCAACGCTTCACCGTGCCGGCAGCAGAGAAGGAACGGAGGCAATCCGGCGGCTGGCGGTGTCGAAGGATAACCGGACAAAATGCTATGCGGCAAAAACGATAGCGGGTTTGCGTGATGAAACGTTTTTGCCGATACTGTTAGGCTATTTAGATGAAAGCAACGGTTCGGTCCGCAGCGAGGCGTTGCAGGCGTTGCCGGTGTTAACCGGCAGGGATGTTGCCAACGATGCGGGTTCGCACACGGCGGAGGTTTCGCAGACGCAGCGGCAGATTTCGCTCTGGAAAACATGGGCTGCGAGCCGGCGGCAATAGCAATTATCTATGCCAGCCCCTTAGTTTGTTAAGGGTTGTACGTTCATTGTTAAAGTTGGACGGGAGCAAACCCCGCCCAACGGTGTTGTATTATCGGGCAGCCGCAAGGCTCGTCCCTACGGCAGCGCGACGGTTTCGCCGTCTTCACGGCAGGCACAACCGAGCAGAATATTCATATCTATCGTTTCACTCAAAAAACGAACGGAACCGTCACAAAGTCCGACATTGATTCCGCCTGTGTGATAAGAACCCCAAGCCCCGTAATTCATTGAATCAATGACGACCGGATTCGCATCCATCGTACCGCCACTGATGCCCGTATCTGCTTTGATATTGTAAGTCTTATCAATTCCTCTCCTGAACAAATTGATCGGCAAAGTTTCTGCAAACGCCTTTGCGTAACACATCGCACCTGTCGAACGGGTCCATATCATTCCTTTGTATTCATTCCACGAAATTTCCGACCATGCGAATGTGTTTGATGTTCCGTCGATGAGGTCGCTAAATCCAATCCGGCTTCTGTAAAAAATGATTCCGTTGGTAACCCACGGACCAATTTGTGTGGTAGAGGCAGGTCCTGCTTTACTAGTGAATCCATTCGCAATATCCCATTTATAAAGGCTTGATGCCGTCATCTCACTTTCGGCAGCACCGGCATTCGCCATATAATTTCCAATAAAATCTTCAGCAGTCTGTGCATTTCCCGTACCAGGCTTCGTGTTCGTGCTGCTAGGACACAAAAACGCAGGGACTTTGACTTTCCCAAGTGCGCCCGTTTGCTGGTGTGTCATATTGGATATGTCAGCCGTAACTGAAATTACTGTTCCGTCTTCTTCTGTAATATTTACATTATAATTGGAGATAAGCGACTCAAGATTCACCTGCTCAATGTATCGTATAATCCCCATCAGGCAACTAACACCTCGGTCAGCCGTTTGACCTTTGGCGGGAGCATAGACTTCTGACGGAAAAGTACCGGTGATGTCGTGACAGTTATGCAACGCCAGCGAGAGTTGCTTAACATTATTGGTACATTGCATTCTCCGGGCGGCATCTCTTGCGGCTTGGACAGCCGGAAGCAAGAGGGCAATTAAAATCCCGATGATGGCGATAACGACCAGGAGTTCGACGAGAGTGAAGCCTGTTCTACGGGATTCTTCTCTCTCTCTCTCTCTTACACTTACGTGAGGTCAATTTTGCAGCACTTTGCTGCGTCAACAGTTCGGAACTCTTGGGCGGGTTCCGGTGTTTAACGGGACTGAGAACGAACGATTGCTGTGACATTTTTTTCTCCTTAGGTTAGGTGTTTAGTGATACGGATGTCTCAAACGGATGCGGGGAAAACAACGTGTTCCAGCACGTCTCCGCATCTTTTTTTTAGAGGTTCATCGTTTTACTGTCAAAACATTTTACAGTGTTAAAAATTTTACGCAATGGGGGTAGGTCAAAGAGTTCCCGCCCGTCTTGATTTTTCTTACCGGCAACGGATAATACAGCAATGCAAGAAGAGCAAGTACAAGCAGAACCCGGCACACCCGTCTCCGGTAATCTTATCAGCGGCAGTACCGCAAAGAGCGGACAATATCAGGTTGTCGCCAGACGCTACCGCCCCCAGGGTTTTGAAGAACTCGTCGGACAACCGCATATCGTCCACGCCCTTTCAAACGCCCTGACAACCGGACGAGTCGGACACGCCTATCTGTTCACCGGCGCAAGAGGTGTCGGAAAAACGTCATCTGCCCGAATTTTTGCCAAAGCCCTCAACTGTATTCACGGTCCGACAATAACTCCCTGCGGAGAATGTGACAGTTGCGTGAGTATCGCCACCGGTGAAGATATTGACGTTTTGGAAATTGATGCCGCCAGCAACAGAGGTATCGAAGAAATTCGCCAACTCCGCCAAAATGCCTCTATCCGCCCCAGCCGGTCGCGAAACAAAATTTATATCCTTGACGAAGTGCATATGCTGACGAAGGAAGCATTTAACGCCCTTCTGAAAATTCTCGAAGAACCGCCCGAACACATTAAGTTTATCTTTTGCACGACCGAGCCGGGAAAGATTCCGATAACGATTCTTTCCCGATGCCAGCGTTTTGACTTCGCCGGTATCGAAGCGGGACAGATTACTGAACGCCTTGCCGGTATTGCTCAAAACGAAAAAGTAACTGCCGATGACGGCGTTTTTGAAACGCTTGCCCGGCGCGCCGGCGGGTCAATGCGGGATGCCCAATCGCTTCTCGAACAACTCCTTTCGTTCGCTCCTGAACACATTACGCTCAACGATGTCAACGAAATGCTTGGAACGGCAAATGACCAACTGCTCTTCCGGCTGATGGACGGTATTATGGAATGTAAAGCGGATATTTTGTTTGCGGAATTGGAATCAGCCGCAGCGCAAGGAGTTGATTTTGCCGTCCTTGTCGAACAACTGATGGGACTGCTTCGGGATTTTCTTGTAACCGTTTCCGGCGGGAACGAAAAGTTGCTCCTGTTTTGTCAGCCGCAGCAGTTTAACGAAATCAAAGTGAAGGCGGCAGAGTTCGGTATTCATCGGATTTTAGCGGCGTTACAGATTTTAGACCATACACATACGCGAATGTTGCGGAGTACACAGACGCGGATTTTGACGGAGTTGGCGTTGGTACGTATTGCGCATCTGGAACATTTTCAGCAGATAGCGGTATTGCTTGACCAACTCCGCAGCGGACAGACCGCAGCATTGCCGGCTCCGTCCGTCCGTCCGGTACATCGGGAGATAAAGCCGCCGCGTGCTGAACCGGTACACACCGTTAACGCTGCTGAACGTCCGGCTCTTGAACGTCCAGCCGCAATTTCAACGGGGTACGATGCAACTTGGGCGGAGGTTGCGGATGACGTGCCGGGAATGTTAGGAACGGCGGCGGGACAATTTACGGCAGTACGTTTCGAGGAGCCGAATATCTTTGTCCCCGTTTTTAGTAACAAGTTGGCGAAAGAGACGTGTGAACGTGAATCGCCGCGATTGCAGGGAGCGTTATCGCAAAAACTGGGACGGTCAATGAAAGTCCGCTTTGAATTCGAGGCTGTGGAAAAGCCGAAGTCAGCGGCGGAGAGCGAAAACCAAACGTTGTCGGCAAAAGAGGAGCGGGAACGTTTTATGGCGGCGTTAGACAATCCGCTCGTAAAAACGGTGCAGGAAGTTTTCGCAACAAAATTGCAGAGGATTGAAAATTAGGAGGGAATTGTTTCGCACAGAAACGCAAAGTCCGCAAAGAATATCTTCTCAACTCAAATTTTTCTGCGTTTTTTACGCCGCCTCTGCGCTGCACATTTTGACTCCTTAATATCCGCCGCAGTTGCACTTGCAGGCATCTTTCGTCTGACCGCCGGTACTGCAAATTGCCGGCGTACTCGTGCCGTTAACTCCCAGCCGGTCAACGCCTTTGTCCACAAACATCTGCGCCCGGCTGTTGTCCCGAATTCCGCCGCTCGGCTTAACCTTGATACGTCCTTTTGCCGTCCGCAGCATCGTGTCCACGTCTTCCTCTTTCGCTCCCTCGCCGTTAAAACCGGTCGAAGTCTTCACAAAGTCCGCTCCCGCCTCAATGCAAATTTCCGTCGTCTTAACAATCTGTTCCGTATTCAGTTGCGCCGTCTCGAAAATCACCTTGACAATGACACCGTGTTTGTGTGCAGCATCAACAACCCCTTTGATGTCTGCTTTGACTTCGTCCCAAAGACCGCTGCGAATCCAGCCGTAGTTGGCAACCATATCAATTTCGCTCACGCCTTTCTTGCAGTACAATTCGGCTTCGGCAACTTTGGATTCCGGCAAGTGCGTTCCGTGCGGAAAACTGAGAACAACGGAAACTTCCGTTTCACTGCCGGCAGTCAGTTGCTTGGCAATATCAATATCGCAAGGACGGACACAAACGGTCTTCACCTTGTGTTCGACACCCTTTTTGATGTTTTCGGCAGCCTCTTTACGAGACGTTTGCGGAACGAGAACAGCGTGGTCAAGATAGCGGTTAATCATAGTTCTGTAACAATTTGTGAGGAGATTGACTGCACCCCATTATCCGCTGTCAGTTCGCTATTGTCAAGTTCTGCATTCCTACGTTGTTGACGCTGCCGGTGGCGATATTGTACTCCGCCGATTCTGCCGAATAATCGCCGCTCTGACCTGTCCGGTTGGTCTTGACCTTGACGCTTTTTTCAAAGCGGACGGTGTTCTTTAACTGGCTGAATTTGATGAGTTGCGCCTTACCGAAAACGCCGTAACCGTCAATCACCGCATCGTCTTCCGCTGTCAATTCCATCGTTGTCTGCGCTGTATCCGCCGGATTCGGCATCTCCGTTATTTTCATTTTTTCACACTCTAACGTGCAGCCGGTCTTTCTTGCCGCCGCAAAGTTTTCGTGCGCTATCGTGTCGTCCCAGCCTGCTGCCGGAAAATAAGCAACCTCGACACGTCCGTTCAAATCAATGTTTTTGCCGCTGCCCAAAAGTACGCCCTGAAGCGTGTCCTGAAACCAGACGGACAGATGACTCAATGCGTTCTCTGATGATGCCGCACGGGCTAGTCCGGCAGTATCCTGCGCCGGTGTTTTTCCGGCAAACGTTGACGACATTCTGCCGGGACCTTCGGCAACCAGATAATTCCGGTCAAGGTAATAACGTAACAATTCCGCCTCCGCAGTAGAGATGGACTTCTGTTTACCGCTTGCATCCCGTTCCAGATTACGGACGAAAACATTTTTGGCACACTGAATCATTTCTGCCTTCGGCGGCACTTTCGATGTATCATCAAAAAACCGAACCTGCCGGTTGAGGTAAATCTCCATCGTATCACACCAAAGCGATTGCGTTTGATACAACACGCGGACGCGGTTGCCGGTCTTGTCTGTTTGTCCGAAAAAGCGCATCACTTTGCCGTCAAATTGCATATTTTTGTTCCATTCGACCACAAGACGTGAAGCCGTTGATTCGGAAGACGATGTCTGCGGCACATTGCCCTTCGGTACATTATTCGCTGCCGTTAAGTTTGACGGCAAGTTGGATGTGTCAGCAATAAGTCTGCCGGAAGACGGCGACCAGCAATTGTTATCCGCCCGGGTCAGGTTTAATTCTTTTGACCAAATTTCTACGCCGCGCCCTTTGATAAACGCATCGGGACTGTTCGTCCGGCAGGTAATTTTGACCGCCGTATTCAAGCCGTCCGGTTCCCAAACCGTTGCCGCATCGCCCCGCAAAGTGAAAGCGGATGCCTTGTCCTGCGGCAGAGCGGCTTCGTCTGCTTTCACATTTCCTTCGAGAGCAACGATTTCGGCAGTTGCTTGTCCGTTTTGATTACGCACCTGCATTTTCATCAAATCGCCGCTTACGGCAAACTTCGTCCCCTGTTTCGATTGAAGCCCCAGCAAATTTTGCGAACTCAGCGGATTTTTTGTAACACGCTGAACCGGAACCGTACTGCTGCCGACAACCGGTGCAATGGGAGCCGGTGCTTGTGCCGGCTGATAAAGGGGCAGCGGTTGTAATACACCCCATTTTTGCTCTCCCGACTGCTGCTGATACTGAACGAGTTCAATCGCTTGGAGAGGCAATCCCTGAATACCGCATTGCGGCGGCGGAAGGAACATCGCTTGCGGAGTCCACCGGCTTTGCGTCACTTTGCCGTCCTGCGAAACATTCGTAAAGTAAATGTCGAGGCGTTTGACATCACACGTACCGGCATCGTTGGCAAAACGGACGTTGTTCTTGACGATGATATGGTCGGGAACAACTTCCGAAGACGCACCGTTTGAAGCGAACGGCTGACTCGTTTTATTCTTATTGTTACTGTTATTATTGTTGTTACTATAATTGCTGCTTGCCGGTTTTTGCTCCATATTGCAGCAAATTTCGGCTTCATCGGCGGTCAGTGTACCGAAGCCGTCCATTGCACCGCTAATCCCTTTGCCGAGTTTCACGACCAGTTGCTCTTTGACGAGCGGATGCGGTGCCATCGCCATTTCATTCCAATCAAGCCGGACATTTTTACTGTTAACGCCGCTGCCGGTTTTTCCTGTCATCGAACCTTTGCCGACAGAATTGAACGCCCCGAACGTTCCGTTGTCGCCGAACGTGTATTCAACGGTGTTATTACTTTTGATAGAGTACAAGGAACTGATAATCATTTCAATTTCCTTGCTTGCTCCCTTTTCGGTCTTTTGGTCAAACGTTGAGAGTTTCACCATTTTTTTCCGCAGGTCGATAAAAATTTCATCGCCGATAAGTTGTACGTCGCTGCCGTGTTTCAAGGCGAAGCGGGCAGGCTGGGGCGGCTGCACGTCCTTTTTGCCCCGCGCAACAAATTTAACCGGTTCCATTGCGCCGAAGTTGCCGTAAGGCAGTGTTTGTCCCGCTGCGGACTTCGATGCCGCTTTGTCTTGGAATGTTGTGTCTTGCGCCGTCTTATTTTGTAACGTTAATATGACTTCATCTGCCGTTAAACGGTCAACGGTTTTGTCCGGATTTGTCCGCGTGATGTCAACATTGCCGTTAAAACCCGCCTGCCAACTGCTTTCGCTGCTGTTCCAGATGAAGCCGAAGTGCCGCTGGCAGCGGACATCAAGAAGCGTTACCGGCGAGTCGGGGACAGCAACGCCACCGGTCATTTGACACGGTGCTTTTTCGTCTTCAGGAAAAACCAGCCGAAGCGTTTTTAACCGTTGGAAAATAACGCTGCTCAATTCTTTGGAGACGCTTTTGACCGCCTTATCACCCGTCTCTTTTGCCGTTAACTCCAGCGACAGGTTTGTTCCTTCGCCGCTGTGATAGCCGAGATGAAAACGGACATCTTTTAACGTTTCAATTTTTGTAACGGATTCTGTGTCTGTAACAGCAACGTTTTCGGCTTCCAGCAATAAATCGTCCTGAGGTCCTTCTTCTTTCATTCCGCTGCTGATGGACACTTTTCCGTAAAGTCTGCCGGCAACAACCTTCGGCAGCGGCAATTTCATTGCATCGAACTCGTTGTCAAACTCGATTTCTGCATACTGCGCTGTCCGAAGAACGATGGTCTGACGCTGCCAAGCACGCAGACTCTCTTCCGTCAAATGGTCATTCGTATCCGGTAAAATCATCACCGTACACGGCTCAAGTTTCAAAAGCCGCTTGTTTTGTCCGTCAATCTGGTCGTGTCCGAACAGGACGACAACGGTATCGAATTGGAGGAAGTGCAACTCGTGTTTCGCATCACATTCCCAGCCGTCTTCGGGCAATACCGGCAGAAACGGTTCAACGGCTTCCCGCTGGGCTGTTTCACCGCCCGAAACGGGCGCGGAACGGGTTATCTGTTTGATCGGCAACACCGCCGGTACGAGAACCCAGCCGTACAAAAAGTACAAAGCAAGAACAACTAAAAAACTAATAACAGTAGTAATACTTCGCATTGTTGTTAATGGAAAACGGATGATTGAAAACGGCGAATGGAGAATTAAAAAAGAAAACGGATACCGCTGCGGTTTGGATCCGTATCTCTAATTTGCACTTTTCTGTTATCCGTTCCCCATTTTCAATTCATTTTTTATCCGTAATATCTGGTCAATCAAATCTCTGACCGCTCCGTAACCGCCGGGGCGCTGCGTGATGTATTCGGCAGCATTTTTCAATTCCTGCGGAGCGTGCGGTACGGTTACGCCGAGACCGACAGCCCGAATCGGGGCAAGGTCGGGATAGTCATCGCCGATAAAAGCGATTTCTTCTAATGATAGATTTTTTTCGGCGGCGATTTCGACAACAGCCTCCCATTTTGCAAAAGTACCGGAGCGGACAATTTTGATATGTAAATCTTCGGCACGGTGAGAAACGCACGTGCTGTTCCGTCCGGTAATG
>JAITOZ010000152.1 GCA_031289675.1 Planctomycetaceae bacterium | reverse complement strand
CATTCCCCCCCGCTGTCCCCGTTCGCCATAAATCGGCGGCGCTCCCCCTTGCTGCATCCCTCCCTGTGACATTACCCCTTGCTGTGTCATTCCTTGCTGCGACATTCCTTGAGGCATCACTCCTTGCGGCGGCATTTCAGGATACGCCTGTAAGTACGCATCCTGTCCCTGCGGCATCAATCCCCGCAGCATTCCCCCCCGCTGTCCCCGTTCGCCATAAATCGGCGGCGGACAAGCATAAGGTACATAGACAATACGCTGCTGTCCTGTAACGGGTGCGGCTTCACCGTTCGGCACGCGGGAAATTGCCGCCTGGCAGTCGGACGGCTCCGCTTGAGTCTGCTGCTTGCGGAGACAACGCGGCTGACTCGTTCTGGGAGCAAACAGAACACCGAAAAACGAGGTCGGCGGGTCGATTTGCTGCTGCTGCGGCGGCGGACCCTGACAAAAAGCCGAACCGGCAGCGACACCGGCAATAATGCAGAATGGGGCAATAATGCTGAACGGGGGGAAAGAAAAAACGGCGGCGGTGAAAAACTTTTTCATTGTTCTCGGCGAAAGCGGCAGCACTCTGCCGTCTCTACTTTTCGTCATTCTGCCGCAGGAAAATTAACGGAGATTTCGCAAACGGAAAAGTTTAACAGTGGCTAGTGGCTAGTGATGAGTAAATGCGGGGAAAATTTGGAAGCGAAAACTAGTCACTAGGCACTAATAAAAACTGTCTGTTGAAAATGGGCAGCAATTTTGGTATTTTGGCTGTAATCCTGACTGTAAACCCTTTCCCTGTTGAAAGCAATGCGAAACTTTTTAATACTGTTATTTTTGTTGTCCGGCGGAACTCTTTGCGGCGAAGTGCAAGTTCAGCGGCTGCGCTGCGAAGGACTGGAAAATCCCCTCGGAATTGATGCCGTCCCGCCGCGGCTCGCCTGGATAATGACTTCCAATGTCAACGGCGATAAACAAACCGCTTATCAAATTCTCGCCGCTGACAATGCCGAACAACTCGCACAAAATGACGGCAACATTTGGGACAGCGGCAAAGTACAGAGCAGCAATTCGCTGTATATTCCGTTTCAAGGCAAAGCGTTGCAGGCGGGGCAGAAAGTCTTTTGGAAAGTCCGCATTTGGGATAAAGACGGCAATGTCTCCGATTGGAGTCAGAATGCTTTTTGGTCTGCCGGACTGCTCCAAAAAGCCGATTGGCACAACGCCCGCTGGATTGCATTCAAAGACGATGCTCTTTATCAAACAGAATGGCGGCAGCATTACGAAAGCGAAAAAAAACGTTTCGATAACGACGGTTATTATTGGGAGACGGGACAAGATGATGATATTTTCAAACTGTACAGCGATGCCGAACCGAAATACGATGCCGCTCCGCTGCTGCGGAAAGAATTTTCCGTTACAAAAAGTATTAAATCGGCAACGCTTTACATCTCCGGTTTAGGCGTGTATGAATCGTTTTTGAACGGCAGCCGTATCGGCAGAAATGTCCTCGCTCCGGCGGCAACGAATTATCATATCCGAACTTTGTATGATGTCTATGACGTTAAATCAATGCTCAAAGACGGACGCAACGCTTTCGGCATAACGCTGGGACGCGGAAATCACAGCCGGCTTGTGAACGAAGGGGCGATTCAACGTTTTGCTCCGTGGACGGGACAGCCGAAAGCCGTTGCCCTATTGAAAATCGAATACGATGACGGACAAAGCGAAGCGGTCATAACTGACTCGGCGTGGAAAGTGTCAGGCGGACCCGTTGTCTATGATGACGACCAGCACGGCGAACTTTACGATGCCCGATGCGAACAAACCGGTTGGAACACGCCGGGCTTCGATGACAGCCTGTGGAAAAATGCGGCGGAAGTAGAGTGGAATGCCCGCCTTGAATCGCAGAAGATGCCGCCGTGCCGGTGTTTCAGTGCCGTTCAGCCCGTACGGACGGTTACGAAAAAAGACGGGACGCTCATTTACGACTTCGGCAAAAACGTGTCCGGTTGGGTTCGTTTAAGCGTCAAAGGCAGCGAAGGGCAGAAAGTGCTGATTGATTATGCCGAAACACCGGCAGACAAGGAACTGATACCGAACCTGTCTCCGAAGCGGTTTATTTTCAGAGATTCCCTTAAGACCAATAATCCGCAGTATGCGCCGTTTTATGATAACGGTGTCGTGATTCGCCAGCAAAGCGGTTACATTCTCAAAGGCGGTGAGTTGCCGCAGACCTTTGAATGTTCGTTTACGTACAAGGCGTTTCAATTTGTCCGTATCACGGCAGATGCAGGCGTGAAAATCGAAAAAATTGAAAGCGTACCGGTTTATACGGATTTGCCGTCTGCCGGCAGCTTCCGCTGTTCCAATGTAACAGTCAATAAGATTCAGTCGGCGGCACTCAACGGGATTTTAAGTAACACACACGGTTATATTACCGATGACCCGCATCGGGACAAAAACGGCTGGACAGAGGACAATCTGCTCGTTGCAGCGTCCGTGTTTTATAATTTTGATGCGGCACCGCTGTATGCGAAATGGCTTCAGGATTTAGCGGAGACGCAAGTGCCGTCAGGCGAAATCTGTTTCAAAGCCCCGTGCAGTCAGCACGTGTGTACTTGTCCGTGCTGGGGCGAGGCGATGGTGATGATACCGCTGGAGATGTATCATTTCACCGGCGATAAATCCGTTTTAGCGAAGTATGCGGACACGATGCGGCGCGTTGCAGAAAGCAATATGAGCCGGCAAGTGAAGGACAAGGCGGAGATTATTGCCGGTGCGCTGGGCGATTGGATGTCGCCGGTTATTCCGTTGAGCGATACGCAGCGTAACAATAATATGACTCCGCCGGAAGGTTCGCTGCTTTACGGGACGGCTTCGCATTATCGGAATATGAAAAATCTGGCAGAGATTTATACCGTTCTCGCGGACAAAAGCGGTGCGGATAAATATGCAACTTGGGCAGAGCGGATAGCGGAACGTTTCAATGCGGAGTTTTATGATAAGGCGAAGGGCATCTATCACGGTGAACATCCAACGGAGTACCGGCAGGCGGCGAATGCGGTACCGCTGCAATACGGTTTGGTTCCGAAGGACGAGCGGACGCTTGTGCGGCAGCATTTGATTGAGGCAGTGCATCAACTCGGCGGCCGTTTGTCTGCCGGTTTTTTAGGCACGGCGGCGTTGTTAGATTATTTGGGTGAACACGACCCGGAGTTAGCGTATAAAATTGTTACACAGCCGGAGTATCCGGGCTGGGGTTATATGATAGCGAACGGGGCGACGGCGATGTGGGAGGGTTGGGACGGTGACGATTCCCGCAATCATTCGCCGTACTGTTTGGTGAGCGGATATTTTTACCGAAACTTGGCGGGCATTCAGATTGACCCGGCGAATCCGGCTTTTAAGCATTTTATTTTGAAACCGGCGTTTATAAAGGAACTGATGTTTTTAGAGGCGTTTCACGAGAGTCCGTACGGCAGGATTGGCATTGCTTGGCGGCGGTCGGGGACGAAAATAATTTTGCACGTTCAGATACCGGCAAACACAACGGCAACGCTCGTACTCCCGTCCGGCAGCAAAGAACTGCCGTCAGGAGAATATGATTTTGAGCAATAAGACTGCACCCCTACTTTCCGCTCGATTCGATAAAGACCAGCACGTTGCCCCGCTTTGCCGGATTGATGCCTTTTGTTATTTCGGAAAAGAAACCGCCCGATTCGCCGACAGCAGTGTTCGGCAGCGGTATCATTCCTAAATCGAGGAGTAAAACTTTATTTTTCGGAAAACGAATGAGTTCGTCCAATTTGAATGCCGCAATTTGCGGCGTTTCAATAGAAACACGCTGACGGGGATTCGATGCCGTTGCTATTTCGACAAACGTTGAAAGCATCCGCTCTATCTGAATGATGTCCGCTTTAACTGCCGCCTCTGTACTTTGAGCGTCCAATAACGACAGCGACACAAAGGAAAGCCCTAATCCTTCCTCAATGACAGCCCGGTCTTCGGTGTATCCGTTGACGGCGGCGGGATTCGCCTGAACGTCCCGCAGGTAGGACTGCTGCCGCTTGGCGGTGAAATAATGCGGCGTTCCGTTGGAAATTGCCGGTTGGATAGGGACGAGTTCTTTGAAATCCAGCCGTTTGGCAAGTTCCTGCATTAGGAGTGCGGCGGCAGGCTTTTCGAGAATCCAGCCTTGTAGACCGGCAGCGGCAATCGCAATCGGTTTCAAACCGGCGTGCGGCTTTACTTGCCAATCGGGGCGGGACACCGCAACGGCACGCAGCGTACAGAAATCTCCGGTTAATTCCTGACAAACGAACCGGTCAACGATGTCCGCAACAACGAGTTGGACTTCTTTGGTATGATACGCATACAATTTGTCGGAATCGGCATTCAATATGCTGAACGGCGATGAGTGCCACGGCTGCGTACCGGTTAGACGCAGTGTCCAGTCGATAACGGTTTGTTCCGGCTTCGAAAGTGTATTACCGGCAGTTACAGGAAACTTGCGGCGGGTGTAGGGGGTTATGTCGTATTCCCGCCAGATTTGCCGGTGTTCCTGCGGAATTTTTTCGAGCGTTGCGGATATTTTGGCAATCCGTTCACCGAGTACAGGGTCTTTACTGGCAGCCGGATAGCGGGACGGTGCGTCCGCCGGTGCTGCCGCGGCTGCCTGTGCCGTGTTTGCCGTTGGAGCGGCGGCGGGATTTTCGGTCTTAATTCCGTCCGGAAGCGGCGGAACAAAAATGGAATCCTGAGCCGAAATAACGGCAACGGCGATAAACAAGACAAACAAGGGGACAAAGCATTGCATTTTATTCAGGAAAAATATGGAGATTATACCGCTGCCGGTCAAAACTTTGGTTTTTGGGGAAAAATACGAAATGGCGTTACACGAGACTTGCTCCATAACCTTCGTAATCACTGTCCATTCCCTGATTTTACGCAGTTTCATTACTTTTTTCAAGAAGGATTTTATGGAACGGGGCAATCAAACATTCCAGATGACGGACGAACCAATCTTCCCCAAAATACAGGACATTCTGCAAGCCGCTTATTTATACAGCCGCAGTGTTTTTAATTTTTCCCTGCACTCGTCCCGCTCCCGGCAGCGTTCGAGTCCCTGCCAACTTTCATCCTGGGCAGCGATAAACTGTTCTTCCGTTGCCGGCAGCGCACCGGTTTGCGAAAGACGCTCTATCACGTTTTGGTCGAGCCGGCTTAGCCGCATCGTGCCGAGTTGGTAGTCGAGAAACGCCTCCCAGCAAAACGGAAAGAGCGGGGCAACGATTTTTTCTCCAATAGCCGCTGCATACTGTGCGATTTCGTACTGCGCCTTCGATTCCATCCGCAAGCGCAAAAAACGAAACAAATTATGCAAATCGACTTTCCAATAGGCTTCGGTGTACGTTGCCAGCGGTAAATCTTTTCGGGCTAATTCCCTTGCGACCCCGCTTTGAATACGGCGTTCGTAGAGTTCCCTTGCGTTTTGATGAAACTGTTTTTCTTCATTCGACAGCGTTTGTCCGATTGCGTCCGATAAAACGCCGCCGCTGCCCTGGCGGTTCGTTTCAGACTGCATCCGCCACGCATCTGCGTCCATTTCATAGACCGCATCAACAGCAACGGAATACCGAGTGCTGTATTCGTTGACCGATGCCGTACGGTGTCGAATCCATTGCCGCCAGGAGTCCATCGGAACACGCACCAGCAACTTGATCTCCGCCATCTCGAACGGAGTCGTATGCTGATGTCTCATCAGATAACGTATCAGCGTCCGGTCATCGGAGGGCGTTTTTGTTCCGGCACCGTAACTCACCCGGGCGGCTTGTACAATAGAGCCGTCATCGCCCATCACATCGACAAGACAGACGAAACCTTTATCTAATACGGGAATTTTTTGCCAGCGGAGAGACTCATTCATTATTGACAATTTGTCGGCAATAGCGTAGAAGTGATAAAGTAAGCATTGTCCCCTGTCTTCTGTCCGTTGTCAATTCTATTCTATGAAATTCCATTTCGTCGGTTTTCATCTTGAAAACGAAGAGTATTCTTTTCGGGGTAAATACTTCAAAGAAGGAACTAACTTGAAAACAGCCGCCGAAAGAACCGGACACAAATTGTGTGCCAGTTGCGGCGGTGCCGGTATGTGTAAAAAATGTCTGGTGATTGCGGACGGCAAGGAAGTATTAGCGTGCCAAGCCAAAGTCGAAGAGTACGAAAAGGTCTGTGTGCCGCAATATTCCCTCCGCTCAAGCGGGAAGCAGGCGGTCGTTGTTACGAAAAATCTTCTTTCCTGCAAGCAGGACGTTTCGGAAAGCCGGCGGGCGCAGCACCGTTTCGGTGTTGCGGCGGACATCGGCACAACAACGCTGGCAGCGGAACTGCACTGTTTTAGTGAACACCGTTTCGATGAACACTCCGAAGCGGCAGTTGCGTCCCGACCCAATCCGCAGCGGCAATTCGGCGATGACGTGTTGAGTCGGATAAAAAAAGTGATGGACGAACCGGCAGCGTTAAAAGAGATGCAGCAACTTGTTGCCGGTGCGCTGAATGAAATGATTGCAGAACTTGCCGAAAAGGCTGGCATTACACCGCCGGACATTTCTCTCGTAACAGCAGCGGGTAATTCGGTGATGCAATTATTGTTACACGGTATTGACCCGTCGCCGCTCGGTACTGCACCGTTTCATCCGCCGGTCTCCGAGTTTCCGCCCCGCCCCGCAAGCGAAGTTGGTTTGAACATTGCAGAAAACGGGATATTGGAAACTCTGCCGCTCTTCGGCGGTTTTGTCGGCGGAGACCTCGTTGCCGGTATATTAGCACTGCATAATGCAGGGGAAATACAGCATAATGCAGGGGAAATACAGCATAATGCCAATGAAGCCGTATTGTTCATTGACATCGGTACAAACGGCGAAATCGTTTTGTTTCATCAAGGCAGACTTTATACGGCGGCAACAGCAGCAGGTCCCGCTTTTGAAGGGGCAAGAATCGAATTCGGTATGCAGGCGGCTCCGGGGGCGGTTGACAGCGTAGCACTTGACGGGGAACGTATCAGAGTATCCACAATCAAGAACGCCAAAGCAGTCGGCATTTGCGGCAGCGGATTGATCGATGCCGTTGCCGTATTGCTGGGAAAAGGAATTATCAAAGCGAACGGGAAACTTCTGTATGAAGGGGAACGGTATTTCGAGTTAGTACCGGCGGAACAATCGGGCATCGGCAAGGCTGTGCTTTTAACGCAGCGGGACGTAAGACAAGTGCAACTTGCTGCCGGAGCCGTCCGTACCGGCATTATGTTACTTTTGGAATCGGCGGGACTGCGCGGCGAAGATTTGAAGGCATTTTACATTGCGGGCGGTTTCGGACAATTCATTAACATTCTTTCGGCACAGCGTATCGGTTTGATACCCAAAGAAATACCGTTTGAGCGTCTGAAGACGTGCGGAAATACTTCGTTGTACGGGGCAAGGTTATTATTACTGGAGCCGCAGTATGCGGAGACCGCAAAACAGTATGTTGCTCAATCGCGGAGCATCGAATTAGCCGCCCTGCCGCATTTTGCCGAAGTATTTGCCGATTCGATGAATTTTTCATAAGACATTTTTATTGAGTCAATGATTACAGTTTATTCCCTTCCCTCACAAGTACAGCCGGAGGTCCTGAAAGACTCCGCTGCCGTTGTCATTGATGTTCTTCGGGCAACAACGGTGATTACCTGCGCTGTCCATTCCGGTATCAAAGAATTTATTCCGGTTTTAGATATTACGGAAGCGTTGCGTCTCAAAAGTCTTTTTCCCGAAGGCAGCGTCATTCTCGGCGGTGAACGCAGCGGCTTGCCGATAGACGGTTTCGATTTCGGCAATTCGCCGCAGGATTATACACCGCAGCGGGTTGCGGGCAAAACATTGATAATAACAACAACGAACGGGACGGCTGCAATACACGCAGCGAAAGAGGCACGAAAAGTCATTCTTGCCGCTTTTGTTAATGCCGATGCCGCCGTGAAAAAACTTGCAAACGAAGACCGCATCACCATTATTTGCAGCGGAACCTGCGGGCTGGAAACGGAAGAAGATATGCTCCTTGCCGGCTGCATCGTTGACCGGTTAACATCGGGTATCTATCCCTCCCAAAGCAAGTATAGCGGACTGAATGAAACTGCCGAAAGAGTCCGCCGTCTCTGGAAAAACAGTAACACAAACGGCGTTACGGAATTAACGGCATTGCTTCGCCGAAGTACCGGCGGTAAAAATCTTCTCCGCATCGGTTTAGCAGCCGACATTGCTGCCGCCGCACAAATAGACACGATGGAAACGGTTGCGGAGTTCAGGTTGTCGCGATAAATTTTTGCGCTCCCGTATAAGAACATTGTGACAGGAGTGCCAAGGTTCCAAATCTTTGTCTTGCCGGACTTCAATAGTGCGTCTCTTTCCTTTGCAGATTCTTGATTTTGGACATTCCGTTTTTCATCTTTTCATAGAAATTTCAAGCGGCAAAGATGCCTGCATTCCCCAAATTGGAGACAGGATGGAGCATTCTGGAGACAGAATAGAGCATTCTGGAGACAGAATAGAGCATTCTGGAGACAGAATAGAGCATTCTGGAGACAGAATGGAGCATTCTGGAGACAGAATAGAGCATTCTGGAGACAGAATAGAGCATTCTGGAGACAGAATGGAGCATTCTGGAGACAGAATGGAGCATTCTGGAGACAGAATAGAGCAAACTGGAGACAGAATAGAGCATTCTGGAGACAGGATGGAGCATTCTGGAGACAGAATAAGGTCAAATCTCTGCAAAGGGAGCGTAAAACTTTATCGGATATTTTTTTTGACAATAATTTTTTAGAAATAATTTTGGGGCTTGACAAGTTTAAGAGTTATTTTTTCATAAGTTTTTTTTATAATTTTGGCAAGGTTTTCTTTTCGATGGTTGAAGCGGAATTCCGTTTCCTTTAAGTGTATCACAAACTTAT
>JAITOZ010000129.1 GCA_031289675.1 Planctomycetaceae bacterium | reverse complement strand
ACTTACGTGAGGTCAATTTTGCAGCACTTTGCTGCGGTGAAACAGTTGTGAACATTGTAGTTCTCCTTTTCAAAAGGCGGTTTTTGCAGAGGCACAATACCCCCGCTGTCAGCAATAGTGTAACCTATCAACAAACAAATGTCAAGCGAAATCTTTTGAGAATTTTTTTTCTTTGCTTTTTTGAAAAAAAAAAAAGAAAGAGGCGGGGGCTTCAAACACAAACGGAGACAACTCACAACTGTTCCCATCCCTTTGACAGAACGATTTCCAACGCCTTCTTGAAATAGATAAACCGCTTGCTGCGGTCTTTATTGGCGGCTTTGGCATAAACACTGGAAAGGATTTTTTCCGGTATAATTCCCGTATCACGCTTTTTTATCACAGATTCGCAATACAGTATTTCCTCCGGCGTTTTGGCGACAAGCGTCGATTTCAAAACATCTGCGGTCAATCGGTTTTTCGGTTTTTCCGCACAACGGGCTGTCAAGCCGCCGAAAAAACACAGTGCCGCAAAGCCCGTCAGGATAGAGAAAAGAAAAATACGGCGGTTCATCATTGCTGCCCTTCTTGCAGGAAAGTGTTATATCGCTATCGCTTCTATCGGCACTTTTTTCCTTTCGCCCTTGCAACAATCGGAAAAAACGGTAGAATTACGCCGTCACGGAAAGGACTCGGTAAAATGTTAAAGTTCGGTGCATATTATACCGATTATAGCGGGTGTGCCGGTTTTTTCAGCGGCGCCGTAGCCAAACGGCTAAGGCAGCGGATTGCAAATCCGCCATGTCCCGGTTCGAGTCCGGGCGGCGCCTTGTCTCTTATGTCCCCTTACCCCTCCCTAAATAATTATGTCAACAGATATTGATTACATCAATCCAGTCATTGCCGGTCTCGAAGAGGCTTTCGGTACAATGCTCGATGTCAAGGTTGAACGTACCGGTCTCGGTTTAATGGAAAACAATCAGGCTCTCTATCCGGTGAGCGGTATTATCGGCGTGAGCGGCAAAGGTGTCGGCACCATTGTTCTCTCGATGCAGCCCAACGTTGCCATCAAGGCGGCAAGTGTAATGCTGATGATGGACGATATTACCGAAGTGACAGACGATGTGTTGGATGCCGTCGGCGAGGTAACGAATATGGTTTGCGGCGGTGCGAAGGCGAAGTTATCGAAATACAATTTGAGTATGAGTTTGCCGAACATCCTTTGCGGTGATAATTGCCGGCTGCATTTTCCGCAACATTCGCACCCGATTTCGATACCTTTCAGATGCGAATGGGGTATGCTCGCTTTGCAGATAGGATTTTCATTCCCGCAACATAATGGTATTTGGGACGGCAAGGATGTGGATGTGCATCAGGACGGCAAGAGCGGCGATGGTATGCAGCCGGCTGTGGATGTTTCGCGCGATGGTATGCGGCAGGCTGTGGGTGTTTCGCGCGATTGAGAACACGTCATTCGCCGTCTGTCTTTTCCGTTGTAACGACTGCACGGTGAATAATAATGTAGTTTTCGCCGCGAAACTCCGTCAGAGTGCCGTCGATGCGCCAGTATTTGTGTTCCGGTTTCTTTTCCATTGCCCCTAATACCCGTTCCAAAGTCAGGTTTTCAAGACACGTAAGACGCTGGTTGTCTTTCAGGCGGTACAACACCGTCCGGTTTCCGTTTTGCCGGAAGAATACCTTCTCGCCGCTCATTGCCGTTCCTTCCCGCTGCCGCTTTGTCTTTATCCGGGGTTTGGCTTCGGCAGGCTGAACGGCAGGGGACGTTGTCGTCTGACCGGGCTGCGGCGGTTCTTCGGCACGTTGGGCAAGGAGAACCGATAGAGCGAAAACGGTCAGGCAGCATAAAGCGGTAATGAAAGTACGGAACATCGTGAGTATTGTTTCAGCAAGGTCTCTTTTGTACGGGAGCGTAAAACTTTATCGGGTATTTTTTTTGACAATAATTTTTTGACAATAATTTTTTGCAAATAAGGTTTTCCTTTGTCCGAAACCTTTATTTTCCCCGTTACCCTTCATAGCACAGGTTCCCATTCATTGTTTCCCCTTATTGTAAATTAAGGGAATAAGGGTAAGAGTTTGGAGACGCATTACTATTAAGGGGCGGAAAATGAAAATAAGGGTGCGGCGAGTGGTTAGTGGCGATCGGCTAGTGATGAGTTTTCTTCCGGATTTTCCCCGCATTACTCGTCACTAGTCACTCATCACTCGTTAACAGCACCCGACAAATTTTTACGCACCCCTTTTGTACCCATTACCGGCGTAATTGTCAATTCTTGCCAGTCTATTTTCCGATGCCTTCACTGTAAATTTTGAATTTTTCTTTGAGCGCATCCGGCGGGGCAAAACGCTGCGATTCCGTGAAATGTTCCTTGTCCTTCGTCTTCGTGTGATTGTCCTGCAAGCCCCTATCCGTCTTGTCCGGCACCAATCCTAAACTCTTAAGAGCCTCCAGATAGTCTTGGGACGCACTCCGCTTTGACTTCTCCGCCTCTCTGCCGTCCGATAATGTTTTCCACTTTTCATAGAAACGGCGGAGTTGTTCCTCTGTCCAGCCGAGTTTTTGTAACAACTCCCCGTCCGGCTTGTCCTTTAACTGGTCTTCCAAATATTCCAAAACCATATTCGTAACTTTGTCGGCATACTCCAGATTCGCCTCTTCCTTCGCCGTTTGCTGTTCAAAGGCATTCGTTCCAAAACCGCCTGACGGCGCATCTTGACTCTGATTCGTCCCCGGCTCTTCTGAATTTGCCGATGCCCGACTGCTGCTTGGCTTTTGACCGTTTTTCTGTCCCTGCGGCGAAGCGTCTTTTGACGCATTGTTTGAAGCCTCTTTCGCCGCTTGCTCTTTCTGTCCTTCTTTCTTGTTACTTTTATTTTCAGCGTTATTGTTACCTTGATTATCCGCTGTTTGGTCATCGCCGTTCTTGCCGCCTTGTTGTCCCTCTTGCTGCGGTTGTCCCCCGTTTTGTTCCGGCTTTCCCGGTTCAGAATTGTCTTGTCCCGATTGTTGCACACCGGATTTGCCTTCTTCCGATTTAGAAGTATCGCTGCCGTTTTCGCCGTGATTGTGCTTCTCGTTTTGAGTTCTATCCGTCTCGGCTTCTTTGTTCCTTTTTTTCGGATTACCGGAATCGCCGCCCTTTTTTTCCGTATCGGCGGAATCGGCATCGAGGTTATCGTTCCTCTGCCGCTCTTCCTGTTTTTTCTTACCGGCTTTGCCTTCCTGCTTCATCTGTTCTGCAATTTTTTCCATTGCATCGCCGTCCTGCGTGTCAGGGTTCGGAGAAGAATTCTTTTGACTGCCGCCGTTATTATCATTACTTTTATTGTTTTGCTCACCGGTATTCGGCTCTCCGTCCTCGTCTTCTGAATCGCCTTTCTCTTTTGTGTCTTGATTGCCGTTTTGTTCATTATCGTTACTTTTATTCCCGTCTTGCTTTTCCTGCCCGCCGGCATTACCGTCAGCATTATTCTCTGCATTGTCATCGGCATTATCCAGACTTGGTTTATCGCCGCCGCCAGCCTGATTGCCGGTCTGTTCTTCGCCTTTTTTGTCCGACTTTTCCTTACCGGCATTACCGGATTTTCCGCCGTCTTGTTTCTCTCCGTCTTGTTTCGGAGTGTTTCCTCCCTGTTGAGCCTCGCTATCTTTCGATTTTTCCTGTTCCGTTTCACCGCCTTGCTGCTGTTCGTTCTTTTTCTCCTGCCTTTGCCCTTTTTCCTGCTCCTTGTTTTGTTTCTGCTCTTGCTTCTCTTCGTCTTTTTGTTTTTCGTCTTTCTTCCCGCTGTCTTGTTTGTCCTCTTTTTTATTGTCTTGCTTCTCTTCGTGTTTGTTCGATTTTGTAACAGTTATTTTGATATGCACTGTCTCCGCCGTATTTCCGCCCGGAAACTTCGTATCGGTTGCTTCGA
Organism: Planctomycetaceae bacterium; assembly: GCA_031289675.1. Classification (GTDB taxonomy): domain Bacteria; phylum Planctomycetota; class Planctomycetia; order Pirellulales; family Thermoguttaceae; genus WRKP01. Next base: position 5,557 of record JAITOZ010000129.1, on the reverse strand, counting down.
CCCAGATGTCTGCTGTATCGCCTGCCGCAAGCCGGCTTTCCTTCGGAATAAACTGATGTGTCTTCGTTATCTGCCCTTTATGCTGCGTCGGTCCCGATGACGGAGACTCGATTAAATCGACCGGCTTGATGTTTTTGTCGCCGGACTCAATTTTGAAACGTAAATACCGTAACGCAAAATCGGGGTCCTCTGCCTGTACGGACAATTCCAGCGCAGCATCTTCCGGCAATTCAAGTTGTGCCGCTCCCTTCAAGTGTTCGGCAGTATCCGACCATTGCACCTTCGGCGGCAAATCCGGCAAAACTTCGTATTGAAAGATTCCGCTTCGGCGGCTGTCATACCCGTTTGTGTCTTTGGCACTCAACGAATACGTTTTTTGCGTCTGATTACGTTTTAATTCAAGACGCACGGACGCATCATCCGCCTTGTCTGCAGCAATGTTCATCCGTTCTTCCAACTGATTGTCGAATACCAATTTAATCTCATCGAGCGGCAGCGAACTATGTATCGAAACCGCCGCCTCCGTTCCTTCGACCGCCCTGATATCGCCGTGTTCAGTAACCGTTTTCTCCTCCAAGCCGGTGTAGAGCGGATATTTGTATTTTACCGATGTAACCTCAATGGAAGCCGTCGGACGTACCGTAATATTAAACGTCCGGCTGCGGTTATTTCCTTGTTCAAGAAAATACTGCGTATCGCTGATGAAGCCCTGTTTGCCCGGCGGAAAATCCGCTTCGTAACGCAGCGCATCTTTGTCAAACGCCATCGGAACACGCTGATTGAGTGCCTGAGCGTCTTTCGTTGAAAACACCAAATAGACGTTATCGTTAAGATGTCCGAACACTTCTGCCGAAACCGTCAGCCGTTCGCCTTGCAGCATTACGGTATTGCCCGGTTTAATGTTACGGAATTCGACGGCTTGCGGACGCTCAATATCGGCAAACGGCAGCATAATGCGGGACAACGTCTGCATCGGGTTTTTCGGAGAAAACGACAGATAAGCGATGAAGGTACTCATCAAGACTGCCGCGGCGATACCGCTCCAAAAAATGCTGCGGCTGCCGAGACCTCTTTCGGCAGGCATTACGGATACTTTCGCTGCCGCTGCTTGAGCGATACTATTGAACATCCGTTCGGCAAGCGGTAACGGGTTCGGCTGTTCACTGCGTTCTTTTCGCAGCAGCAGCCAGTTGATAAGCGAATTTTTCAGCGACGGGGCGGTCTGTTCTATTAAATCGGCAGCGTAGAGCGGATTCACGCTGCGGCGCAAAACCGGTATGATAATGCGGCAGATAAAAAAGACGATGACTGCCAAAAATCCGAGCAGAACACCGGAACGCTGCAAAACGTTTAATCCGTCCGTGAGCATCCAGTGGTCGGCTAAAACGGCAATCATCGTAAGAACAAGCAGACTGGAAAGCAGAACGAAGAACGACGTTAACAAATCGGTTTGTTTAACGCCTTGACATGTCCGGCTGATATGCTTCTCCAGAATCGTCTCCGGTAATTTTTCGGCGGCGTTTGACTCGGCAACATTTGACTCGGCGGCGTTTGACACAGCAACATTCGGCATACGGAAAGTATAACAATAACTGCCGGTTTTGTTAATATCGCTTTAGACAAAAATTTGTTGACCGGCAGCCGCTTCGAGAAATGTCCGGTCGTGTCCGGCAGCAGATTCAGCAGCGCGGTTTTGCCGCGTCCGTTGCGTCCGATGAGACCGAGTTTTCATCGGCTTCGATTTTGCAGCGGGACATCAGAAAAAAATCGCCGCCATTTCGGAGAGGCGATTGCAGTTATGGACCATTTTTGATACAACGGTTGATATGTCGATGGACATTTATTCGATAAATTCTATGCACAGTAATACACGGCGTAATTTTCTGAAAACATCGGCGGCTCTCGTTGCCGCCGGAGTCTCAACAATGCAACTTAACGCTGCCGATACAATGACAGAAAAAACAATTCCTTCGCGTCAGAACGTTCCCGCCGCTGACACTTGGGACTTATCATCGCTCTTCAAAAACGATGATGATTGGAAAGCAACGCTGGATGCGGCGAAAAACCAACTCGCCGGCTTCAAAAATTTTGAGGGCAAACTCAACTCGCCCGAAACCGTTGCTGCGTGTATGCAGTTTGAAGATACACTCGGAAAAGATGCCGAACGCATCGCCGTCTATGCGTACCTGCGCTATTCCGAGGATGTCTCCGACCCGAAAGCACAGGAATTACACGCCCTCGCCGACTCGTTCGCCGCCCAACATTCCGAAGCAGCGAGTTTTATCCAGCCGGAACTGCTGGAACTCAACGAAACCGAATGGAACAATATCGCCGCCGCCGAACCGCTCAAATTGTACGCTCTGAAATTGCGGCGCATTGCCCGCGAACGTCCGCATACCTTGTCGAAACCGGAAGAGAAAATCCTCGCTCAACTAACCGAAGTCAGCGGTACCGCTTCAAAAGCCTTCAATCTGCTCAACAACGCTGATTTGAATTTCGGAACGCTTACCGATGAAACCGGTAAAACCATTGACCTGACAACCGGCTCGTTCACCGTTCTGATGCATTCGCCTGACCGCAAGGTGCGGGAAAAAGCGTTTCACCAGTTTTACGCCGGTTACAAGGAACACGAAAATTCACTTGGTTCGCTGTTGTCGTCCTCCATACAAAAGGACGTGTTTTTCGCCAAAGTCCGCAAATTTCCGTCAGCATTGGAAGCCGCTCTGTTCCGCAGCGAAGTTCCCCGATTGGTCTATGAAAATCTTATCAGGACGGTCAATCAATATCTGCCCGTACTGCATCGTTATTATGACGTTCGGCGGCGGAAGATGAACCTGAAAGAAATCCGAATGTACGACGTGTACGTACCGGTGTTAAGCAGCGTCCAAGTTCATTATCCTTGGGATAAAGCCGTCAAAACGATTGCCGAAGCACTCCAGCCGCTGGGAAACGAATACGTTCAGGTTCTCACCGATGGTCTGACAACGGCACGCTGGTGCGACCGTTACGAAAATAAGGGCAAACGCAGCGGGGCATTCAGTTACGGCTCATTCACGGCGAAACCGTATATTTCGATGAATTACAAGGAAGACGTGATTGACGGAATGTTCACACTGGCACACGAGGGCGGTCATTCGATGCACTCGTATTATTCTGCCAAAGCGCAGCCGTTTGTGTATCACGATTATGTTACGTTTGTTGCGGAAGTTGCCAGCACATTTAATGAAGATATGCTGTCGCGGCATTTGTTAAAGACAGCACCGGATACAACGATGAAGGCTTGGCTGATTAACCGGCAGATAGATGCGATACGCAACACATTGTTTCGTCAAACGATGTTTGCGGAGTTTGAGTACCGGACGCATAGTGAGGCGGAAGCGGACAAGCCGTTATCATCATCGGCTTTGCAGAAGATATACCGGCAGTTGTTGGAGTCGTATTTTGGTACGCAGTTCACGTTGGACGATAATTTATCGGCGGAGTGTTTGCGTGTGCCGCATTTTTATCGGGCATTTTACGTTTATCAGTACGCAACGGGCATCTCGGCGGCGCTGGCATTGGCGGAGCGTGTCAGCGGTGATACGTTAGGTGTTGCGGCGAAGGAGTATCGTGAATTTTTGTGCGGCGGCAGCAGTAAATCGCCGATAGAGTTATTGCGGACGGCGGGAGTCGATATGGAGTCGCCTCAGCCGATAGAATCGGCAATGAAACGTTTTGAAGGATTAGTCAATGAATTCGAGCGGCTGGTGTAGCGCAAGAGCGGGGGGGCGTTAGTCCTCCGCCCGTGCGCTTGTCAACACGCCTAATCATCCGCCGGTTTTTTCCGATTACGTTTTTTCGGCTGTTCGGCTTCGCTTGCGTGTTCGACTTTGATGTCAAACACCGTCCTGCCTTTTACCTCACAAGTTAAACCGGAAGTTTCTTTTTTGCCGTACTTCGGCGAAACGTCATAGACCGGATTCGTATTTTCGTCTAAATGGAATGAGGAAACCGTAACCTGATAAGTTCCCGGACGAATGCCGTTGGTGTTTCCGCCCGAACCTAACCGGTAATTCCCTTGTTTGTCCAGCAAACCGTGATAGGTTTCCGTTGCGGAATGAAAAGACACTCCGCCGTCTGTGACCGTCTGTCCGTCATCGTAAGACACCTTGCCGCCGACACTCACCCTGCCGCTGCAACCGGCAGCGAGCAACAATAATAGTGTAATCCCAATAAAAGGTTTCATCGTATTTGAATTGATAATGGAGAGTTGAAAATTGTAACGAATGGAGAGTTGTTGTGAATTGAGAGCGGAGAACTGACAATCAGGACACGATTCTATACCGAACCGTTGTCCGTTTTCTGTAATTCTCCATTCTCAATTATCAATTCTCCATTCCTTACGGTATCGTTACCGCAGCACCGTCCTGAACGTTGACTAACTGCATCACGATTAGCCAAGCCGTAGCGTCTGAAAGCGAGTGGACGCTGCCGTCGCCCAGCAGGAACTGCGCTACGCCCTTATGGTCGGAGCCGAACGGCGGACCATATTCTGAACGATAAAACAAGGTGGGGCTGCCCGTTGAATGGTCACCTTCTTTATCCGCGGTAGTCTTTGCTTCACCATAAGACGGGTTCGTGCAAATAAACGGCATAATTCCTCCGCTGTCAGCAAGTCCCCGCATCACACCGCATTGCCTGCCCTGCCTTAATAGACCGAGGTAACTGCCGTCCCATTGCAATTGGACCGGGTGGTAACCGCCGGCGAGTGTTGCGGGATTACTTGCCTCACATTTTCCCAGATGGACACGCGGCACATATTTTTCACCAAGCACGATGATGTTCGATGTTCCGTCTGCCAGATACGAAAAAGTATCGCGGGGATGCCAACCCTTATAGGTAGAACAATCGTTTGTTTTACCGGCATCGTCGTAGTCATTCGTTATGCAGTTTAGCCAGTCAACTACTCCGGGACGCAACGCCTGACGTGTAAAACTGACGAAACTCTGTTCCATTGCATTATAAGAACCGGAACACCAATTTAGGTCGTATTCATCGCTTGGAGGACCATCATAATCAAGCAGATACGTTCCGACAACATAATCGGTAATCGGACCCTGCCAACCGAGTCCGCCCCTGTCATCTCTGCCGCTGCCGATATTATACACGATTTCCTGCCTTTGTGTTTGAAAAATCCGAAATATACCATCTGCCGCACAACGATAGCGCAAGAAAAATTGGTTGCGCTGTTATCATATCTACCGCAATCTCGTAAGCACGCGCAAGAGACGGAGGCTGAAGCCTCCGCCTCTTTCTTTTTTTCAAAAAAGCAAAGAAACAAAATTCTCCAAAGATTCCGCTTGACATTTGTTTGTTGACAGGTTATACCATTACTGACAGCGGGGGTATTGTGCCTCTGCAATAAACTACCTTGTTAAAAGGAGAATGCTATGTTTACGTTCCTGTTAGCGCAGCAAAGTGCTGCAAAATTGACCTCACGTAAGTGTAAGAGAGAGAGAGAGAACAATCCCGTAGGATAGGCTTCACTCTCGTCGAACTTCTTGTCGTCATTGCCATC
>JAITOZ010000119.1 GCA_031289675.1 Planctomycetaceae bacterium | reverse complement strand
AACGACAAACTGGTGCTGACACTGGAAGGAGAGCCGGCGGGGAAGTGACTAGTGATGAGTGACTAGTTTTCGCTTCCTGATTTCCCCGCATTACTAGTCACTCGTCATCCGAAACCCTTATTTTCTCCGGTACCCTTAATAGCACAGGTTCCCATTCATTGTTTCCCCTTATTTGTCAATTAAGGGAATAAGGGTAAGAGTTTGGAGACGCATTACTATTAAGGGTGCGGAAAATGAAAATAAGGGTTATGCGAGTTTTGTCCCAGTAGGAATAACAACAGCACCTGATAAATTTTTACGCACCTTTGGTGGTTGGGTGCGATAGAGTAGTATAGCGTAACACCGCCGCGATAGACGGTGATGCGTATTATTGTAACGGTATCTTGGGTGCTTTTGATGATTTCGGCTTTCATTCTGCTGTATTTTGATAAACGGGAACGTTCTGAAAAACCCAAACAAGACGATAAAGATGCTGTTCCATAGACAGAATGCATAATTATCGCAGACTCTTACGGTTTTGGCGACGGCAAAGTATGGCATTGCAGACGGCGTGCAAAATCCCCTATTGACAAAATGACAATTAGCGGTATCATTGTCCCCAGTTATGATTCATAGACTATCAACATGCCGACGATAAACCAACTGGTACGCAAAAACCGGATTCAGCAGACGTACAAAAGCAAAGCCGCCGTTCTGGACAAATGTTCGCAAAAACGGGGAGTGTGCCTTTTGGTGCGGACGATGCCGCCGAAGAAACCGAATTCTGCTTTGCGAAAAATTACGAGGGTGCGTCTTTCAAACGGCAAAGAAGTTACCGTCTATATCCCGGGCGAAGGTCATTCGCTTCAAGAACACTCTATTGTGTTGGTTCGCGGCGGACGTGTACGGGATTTGCCGGGTGTCCGGTATCAGGTTATTCGCGGTACACTTGACTCCACAGGTGTTGATGGGCGAAAGCAAGCCCGCAGCCGCTATGGTGCGAAAAAAGTTCAGAAAACAGCAGCAAAAGGAGCGAAAGGTAAAAAGTAATGGGACGTATCACTGCAAGTAAAAAACAGTTAAAGCCGGACCCTCTCTATGGTTCCTTATTGGCGGGCAAGTTCATCAACTCGCTGATGTGGGACGGGAAAAAATCGGCAGCCCAAGGGGTATTCTACGGGGCTTTGAGCATTATCAAAGAAAAAGTACCGGACAAAGAGCCGATAGATGTCTTTCAACAGGCTATTGATAACATCAAGCCGAACATTGAAGTCCGTTCCAAGAGGGTCGGTGGTGCTTCTTATCAGGTTCCGATGCCGGTACAGAAAAACCGGCAGCAGTCGTTGGCTATCCGCTGGGTTCTCGTTGCTGTGCGGGGCAAAAAAGGGCAGCCGACACACGAAAAATTAGCAAACGAACTGCTCAGTGCCTATAATCGGGAGGGTACGGCGTACACCAAGCGTGAAAACGTTCACCGTATGGCAGAGGCCAATAAAGCATTCGCTCATTTTGCGTGGTAAGTTGAATTGTCCGGGCATTTGAAAGAACATTGACCGGCAGAATTTTCGGCGGGGGACGGCAACAGGGAGCGGTCGCCGGGCGTTGTTTTTTCGCCTGGCGTTGCTGCGGCGGACGAACCAGAATCTTGTCAGGCACGCTGTGTCGCAAATCGGCGGTTTACTCTTGGAATGGGCGTATAAAAAGCAATGCCGATAATCGTCATACGCAATTCCGTTTTTTTACTTTCACGGCATAAGCCTGCCATCAAGTATGCTGTTCGTCATAACCGATGAAATCAGTAACAACAAACGGCTTGCTTTATCCATACAGCCTGCTGTTTTTGCCGCAAAAATGCTTCCACAAGACCGATTCCATCGCCTTGCAGCCGACCCATATTGATGAAGACATCAATATTCGGAAAATGCTGTACGCTCACTCACGGATTATATCAAGCGAATTCTTCGGAAATTTTGACTTTCGCCGCAAAATGAATATGAAGAAAATAATTCCGACCGCACCGGCAGCAAGGCAGATGTTTTGCGAAACCGTCAAGCCGGTGCCTAAAAAAGAGTCTTCATCTGTGCGGATGATTTCAAGAACGAACCGGACAGCGGCATACAAAATTAAAAACGTTGCGAATACCAAACCGTCCCGGCGGCGGTAGAGCGGCAGCGAACCTAACACAAGCAAAATGCCGCAAACGGCTAATGCCGCCGCCGAAGAGTATAACTGCGTCGGATGGACTGGCAAGACCTGCGGCGGCATTACCGGTACATAATACGGCTGCGTTTCCGTCTGTTCTGGATTCATACAAATATCAAAACGGACGTTTTCCTTCGGATAAAAACGGTACAGATATCGCAGCAAGGCGGTCAGTTCCGATACGCTGCGCACCTGCCAAACGGTTAAACGACCGCTATATTCTCCGGCAACGGCGGCAATGCTGCGAATTGCCATACCGGATTTAAGACCGGCTTGTGCCGCACCGCTGCCGTGCTGAACCTCTGATATAGTTAACGCCCCGTCCGTTTCCTTAAACTTTAAGCCGCCGCAGAACACGTCTCCGTGTACGATTTGGTGAATATGTGCCGGAGAGTCGGCTGGAAAAGTAACCGCCCAAGGCAGGTCGCAAACGCCGCCGAAACAGCAGCCGTTAAGGAAACAGCCGATTCTGCCGATTGAAATGCCGAGCATTAAAGCCGGTGCCATTGCATCGAAAGAAGCAAAAAACGGCAATTTATTCCGCCGGATGAAAACGGCAGAACCGATAATCCCGCCGAGTATTGAACCGAAAACGACTAAGCCGCCGCCGGCAATGTTAGCAATGTTAAATAATGTGTCCGGCAAAAGCAGATGATCGGCATTATCAAAACAAATGATGTCCTGCCAGTATTCCGTAACATAAAAGATTCTTGCCCCGACTATACCGCTGACGACAGCCCAAATACAGAGAGAATACACCGATTCAGTAGGGATATTCCGTTTTTTTGCAAGACGGACAACGAGAGCCAGTGAGACAAGAACGGCAGTCAAAAGACAAAGTCCATACCCGCGGATGGGGGTGCCGTTTCCGTGTTCGGCAAGATTAGGAAAAACAAAGACGAGCAGGGCGGCAATGACAGCCGCCGCCGCAAGCGTTGATGCAACGGAAGTTTTTTGCCGGAGACAGGGAACAAGCAGCGCAACGGCAGTTCCAACGAGAAGTATGCCGAAAAGCCAGCCGATGCCGAAAATAGGAACACCGAAAAACTGCGGCGGGATGTAGAAAAGGGTTTGAAGCATATTTATAGATGCCGCATTATAATGAAGCCGAAAACGGAAATCAATGGGAATAGTCCGCCTTCAACGTGACACTGCTCATCAGACCTGTGCCGAAACTTGTGGGAGTATCTATCGAAAGATTCGGTACAATGAACCGGACGGCAGCAGGAACCACTTCGACCCGCAAGGACGACTCTCTCATATACACGTTTCCGTCAAGGCAAACATCAACTGCCTTACCTTCTCCAAAGGAGACATCAGCCTTGACGATTCTTCGGGAAACGTTGAGGGCATTACGGAGCATAAAATCATTCTTCAAGACCGTACCGTTACGGTAAGATTGCAGGATTTTCGGGATATTCCAAAAAGGTACACGTTTCATTAAATACAAACCGAGTTGCCCGTCGTCCGATTCGGCATCGGCAGAGCAGATATATCCGCCGCTGTAAGTTCTTGTATTTGCAAAAACGAGCAGAAAGTAGTCTTCGATTATTGTTTCGTATCCGTTGACGAAGAGCGTTACCGGATGTTTCGGGATTCTGCTGAAGATGGACGCATATTCGATGGCTGCGGTCAGCCGCCGCTGCATCCCATACCCACTGTAAATGAATGGCAGCCAAGAGCACAGCCACGCTCGCAGCAAGGCAAATCGGGTATCAATGCCGAAATTGACCGTTGAAATAGCGTAGCGTTTATTTACCTTGATGACATCCATCGAAACGGATTTCCCGTACATCAGGTTTTCGATACTCCACTGTGTTCCGGCGGCAATGTCTTTGAACGTACTAAAAACATCGCAGATGCCGTCATACGGCAGGTATCCGAGTTCGATATTTTTATGCTCATCATCGTCTATCAAACCGTTAATGACAAAGTGCAGGGTTTCCATCGTTCCGCAAACAATAATCCGCAGCGGTTCGTGTCTTGCAGCGACAACCTTTAGTTTGACAACGGATTCCTCCTGCATAAAGGTTTCGGTAACGACAACGTCATAGTGAACACGCATTGAAAGACAGACACGGAGGATATGAGCCACAAGAGTTTTTTCGTGTAACGTGTTAACGGAACGTTTGACGATAAAAAGGTACTTCATTGTTCGGTGCCAATTAGAGAATAGGGAATGTAAAGATGCTTTCCATTCTAACGCAAGGACGGGAAGCAGACAATAGTGTGAACACAAGGTGAAGAGAAACCGGATTTGCACTTCGCCAGTCCTCCTCGTGCCGATTATTCAGTAGGGGGCATATTATTCACCATCGGCAGGCGGACGGCAGAAATCTCAACAGATTCTCCTTGATAATTAAATGAAACGGCGTAAAATTAGGGAGTATAGCAATTGATGGTGATGGAACAAACCTATTATGCCGAACAACATTCCCCGCAGACGATTTTTGCAAACGGTTAGTGCGGCTGCGGCAAGTGCCGTTGCTTTGCCGGTTTTCGCTGCCGAGCCGCAACAGCAAATCAAAGCCTACTGCATTGATTACAACTGGTACCATAATGGGCAGGACGGTTTCGCCAAACCCGGCACGTGGGCTGATGCCGACCCCGCCGAACACGTCCGCTGGTTCAAAGACCTCGGCTGCAACACAATGCAAACCTTCTGCGTTTCCTGCAACGGTTATGCCTGGTATAAAAACGGTATCGTTCCTGAACAGCCCGGCTTGAAACACGATTTTCTTCCCGAAGTTGTGCAACTCTGTCATAAGGAAAAGATGACCGTATTCGGTTATTTTTGCATCGGTGCAAATCCCCGTTGGCGGGAATTGCATCCCGATGAAATTTACCCAAAAATTACGCCGACATACATTCCCTTGACCAACCGCTATCTTGATTATCTGGCATCTGCGGTTGAAGATGCGGTCAAAAAAACAGGTATTGACGGCTTTATGGTTGATTGGCTGTGGAATCCCTGCAAGGGGTTCCAAAACCCTTGGACACCTGTCAACCAATGGCTGCCGTGCGAGCAAACGATGTATGCGGAATTGATGGACGAAAAATTTCCCGGCATTGATAAAGTTACAGCGCAGCAAACAGACGAATTCCGCAAAAGATCTATTAACCGCTGCTGGAAACGGATTCACGAAGCCGCCAAGGGGACTTCCAAAAATTGCCTGATTTGGCTTTCCTGTCACGAGTTGTACAAACCGGAAATAGCGGACTCGCAGGTGCTGAAGGAAGTCGATTGGCTTCTCAACGAACACGGCGATATTAAGACGCTTAGGGAAGTTGTTACAAAAATCGGCAAGCATACACAACTGCTGACGTGTCTGGCGAATTGGAACAAGCAGGATCCGGTGAAAATGGTTCGGGATGCGGCGGAGTCGGGTCTGAACATCGGCTTGTATGGATTTTGCAAGCCGGCAAAGGACTCACCGCTTCCGCTGCCGGTACAGACGTTTTTATCCAAGCCGGTAGAATCGTTTCAGGGCGACGAGCGCAACCTGGCGGTTCTCGCCAGAGTCTACAACGGCTTGGCATTGGAGTACACGGCAGAACGGCGGTGATACTTTTCTCCACATCCCTTTCTTTGTTGTTGCCGCACTTCATTCGGCACCGGACGTGTTCCCTGCATTAACACTGCCAACGGATGTGTGCCTGCCCCGTATGTTTTCCAACTGAACGCATCTGTTTCGACAACATTAATGCCGTCATTACAACGGAGAAAATAATTCGGATATTGATAGTGGAGAACGGATAAGTGATAATTGCTTCATCTTTGTTTTACCGCTTGCCGTTCGCCGGACGGACAGAGGCGGAGAATTTCGCCTCTGTCTCTGTCCGAAAAACATAAAGCGGACTCATCTTGACGGCGGGGCTTGACGGGAGGCAAAGAATACAGGACAATGACACTGTGTGAGACAGCGTCGGCAAAGTCTTTCTGAATAAAATGCAGCGGATAATGTTAAAATCGAAGATTCACCGGGCAACTTTAACCGGTGCGGATTTGAACTACGAAGGCAGTATCGCCGTTGACCCGATTCTGCTCGAAGCCGCCGATATTTTGCCCGGAGAACAGGTTCACGTTCTCAATATCAACAACGGTAAGCGGCTGATCACTTATGCAATCGAAGCCCGGCGCGGCAGCGGTACTGTAATGCTCAACGGAGCAGCCGCCCGCTGCGGTGCTGCCGGTGATTTGGTCATCATCATCACTTATGCCAGCGTTGATTTTGCCGAACTTGCCGGCTATAAAACGAAAGTTGTTCACGTCGATGCGGATAACCGAATGGTGCCTTAAATTCAATGCCCTCGCCCCGAAATACGGCAGACGGCTCATCACCGTTTGTTTGCTGTTTTGCGGCTGTGTTCCGGCGGCTCCTGTTACAGAAACATCTTTGCCGCCGCTCGTGTACAGTACTGAAGTGCCGGAAGCAAGCCGAACGGAAGTCCGCTCTTTTCCCGGAATCGCCAAAGAGTGCCGGAAAATCAATCTGTCTTTCCGCATACCCGGTAAGTTAATCGAATTGAACCTCAAAGTCGGACAGCGCGTTACCAAAGGCACGGCGGCGGCAAAACTCGACCCGCGTGATTACGAATTGGCATTACAACGTTTCGATGCAGAATATACGGCAACGAAAACGGCTTGTGAAACCGCCGAAACGAATCTCCGGCGTTTGACGGCACTGCTTGCCGACGGTGTTGCTTCGCAGGCACAATTCGATACCGCCAAAGTGCAGTACGATACTGTCAAAGGAAAAATCGAAGGTTTGACAGCACAAGTTGATGCAGCGAAAAATGCCTTGTCCGACACGCTGCTCAAAGTTCCGTTTGACGGTATTATGGCGGAACGTTTTGCCGAAAACGGTGAAAATGTCGCTGCCGGAATTCCTGTGCTTTCGTTTTATGACGTTTCGCATATTGATATGTCAGTCAACGTGCCGGAAGAATTGCTTGTCCGCTTCAAGGATATACTTCATTATCACGTTGAGTTTGAATCATTTTCGGGAAAAATGTTTCCGGCAGCGTTAAAAGAACTCGGCTTGGCGATTCAATCGGGGAAACAGACGTATCCGATGGAAGTCCGTGTTGATGTGCCGGCGGACGGGAACATTTTTCCCGGAATGACGGCAATGGTACATATTGAATTACAGAGTCCCAAAATGACGCAGCGTATCCCGCTTTCGGCTCTTTTCGGAGAAGACAAAAAGACAGCCGTTTGGATTATCGCTGACGGTAAGACGGTCAGAAAAAATGTTACGGTCGTTAACATTTGGGGACAGGAAGTTGAAATTGAAAACGAACTCCCGCCGCATACGAAAATTGTTACTGCCGGAGCAAGAAGTCTGCACGAAGGACAAACAGTGCGGGAAAAATAATGTGTCCTCCGCCTGTTGACAAATGCAGAGAGGATGGTAGAACGGCACGATAGATACGGCTTCTGCCTGTTTTTTGACACATCCGATTTTTATGAAACGTATCCTTTCCTGCATTGTTCTGTTCGTCTCCTTTGTTTTGCTGCCGTGCTGCAATGTCCGTGCTTCTGATGAATCCGTAGCGATTCTCGCAAAGGCATTTGAACACTCCGGCTATAACCCCGGCGTGTTTCATTCGGGAAAAGCGGAGTTTAACGTTACCAGCGCGGTATCCGTCTCCGGTGACACTGCTCCAAAACAGGGAGTGAAGGAAGAATCATACCGGAATATAAAAATTAGGGGCTTGACAAGTTTAAGAGTTATTTTTTCATAAGTTTTTTTATAATTTTGGCAAGGTTTTCTTTTCTATGGTTGAAGCGGAATTCCGTTTCCTTTAAGTGTATCACAAACTTATCTG
>JAITOZ010000029.1 GCA_031289675.1 Planctomycetaceae bacterium | reverse complement strand
TCAATGTACCGGCACAGCACGCACTCCTACGGACGTGTATTCTATCGCAATTATCTCTGCCGTCAAGAGAGACCGCCCTCCGCCCACACGCTAAACTACAAGTGTTCTCATAACCCAACACCTGACCTCCTCTTAACGCCGATTCGTCTTACTTTGACTCACTGACTCGGCAGGTATCAAAATCTCCATTCCAGGTTCCAAATGTCGCGGGTCAGAAAGACGACCCGTATTCATCGCCAATATCTCGTGCCAACGGGACGAATTATGCAGTTTATCCATTGCCAAACCTAACAAGGTATCGCCGTCCTGTACAACATATTTGACCCCCTGTTGGGCGGTCTGCGTATCCAAACGCCGCTCCTGACGGTTAATCACCTCGGCATACTGCGTCTGTAAAAACTCTGCCGTTGGAACCTCAATAACTGTTCCCTCCGCAGGCTGCCAACCGATGTTTAATTTCCTGTTATGCACTGCCAAAGCGGTATAAAGCAAACTCGTTCCGTAATACTTATCGCTGACGGTCAGATAAGTATCGCCCGGCTCAATGGTGTAAGTTTCCGCTGTTTCCGGCGACCGCTGAATCAGTTCCTTAATCCGCTTCTTAAACGTTTGCCCGCCTTCGCTGGCAGCCGCTTTCGCAGAAATAGCCGCTTCAACGAATGCTGTATTAACATTGCCGGCACTGCGGTATGCCGGATTGATATTCGCATACACGCCTTGCGGAGCATTTTGGAGCGGCGGCAAATAATTTTCCGCAATCCTATTATCGACAACATTATCAACCGCATTATCCGCAGCCGGCAGCAAACCAGCGAGAGCCTTTATATCAAGCGGCTTCACTTCAGGCGATGTATTAACCGAAACATCGGTTGCCGTCTTCGACATCGTTTCGGACGGTACAGAACGTTTCGGCGTAAAACGCAGAGCAGGCTTCGCCGTTTCTGCCGCTTGGGGGGAATCCTTCGGCGTGAAACGCAGCGTCAATTCTGCCGGCTGAGCCGCTCCGTTCTCCCGCAGTTCGTTCACCTGCTCCTTCAAATGCGTTCCAAGCGGCTGCGGTAAAACGGTGTCCGCAGGAGAAACCGCATTAGAAATGTTAGAAATGTTATCAGGATTTTTCGTTATACCTGCCTGAACGTTATCTTGGGGGATCACCGGCGGTACTTCGTTTGCCGCAAGCATCGGTTTGACAACAGGCTGCGCCATCTTCATCTGTGGTTTCACAGCGAGAATCGGTTCGCCTTCCGGTATTTTCGGTGTAATTTCCCTCACCGGCGCAGCGGCAAGAGGCGGACGCAGTCCTTCGGATTTTTCTGCTGCAATCAGTGCCGTCTTTTCCGGTGCTTCCGGCTTTTTAGCAAAATTACCGGCATAATTAGAGGCGACTTTGTCATAGACCGACGACTCTGCCGCTGGTTCGATGTCGAGTGCCGGCAATGTTGATGCCGTTTGTGCCGATACCGTGTTGATCGAATCTTTTTTTATCGCCATCAGCGGAGTCAGTTCCGATTGTTTCTGCGAACGCTTGGCAACAGCCCCGCCGTTTTGCAGCGGGGCAAGCGGTTTCAAACCGACCGGCTTCTCCTGTTTCGGCTTCGGGGTTGGATGCGGATTGTTTTGCACCGCTGCAAGTTGCCGGTCTGCCGGTTTCTCTGCCGCTTTGGTCGTATCGTCCGTATCGTTTTTCATTGCCGTCTTCGGCTCGGTTTCTGATTTCGCTGCCGGTTCTGCGGCTTTCGGCTGCTCAACGGCAATATCGTCCCAAAGATTGCCCGCCGGTGCTGCCGATACTGCTGCAAACATATCATCTTCGGCGGCAGGTTTTACGACGAATTCTGCGACATTGTCCATCGCCGGTTTCATTTCGTCTTTCGATACAGACTTCGTTTCGCTTTTCACTGTTTCTGTTACAAAAATATCTGCCGCCGGAGGGGCAGGAAGAGCAACTGGCGATGCAGCACCCGTTGAATCGGCATTATATGAGTCAACACTGACCGATTGTCCGTTTACCTCTTCAAGCGGCTGCGGGTCGGCTCCGTCAGTTACCGCAACCGATTCTGCCGGTTCAGAAACGGGGGTGAACGTTTTGTAGCCGCAATAGATGCCGGTCAACAGTACGGCTGTCGCAATACCCGCCGCCGATGTTCTGAGTATCCAGCCGTATTTCGATTTTTTTGAACCCAAGAGGTCATCCCGGTCCGTCTCGGAAAGCGGCGTTGGAGGCTTGATTTCATCTTTCGGTTTCGCTGCTGATACGGCGGAACTTCCAATACTTCCCATATCCTCTTCGTTTTCATTCCAACGAATAACACAGTACGATGCCAGTTTCGACCATATATTTTTGGACAATACGGCAGCAAACACCGGCGTTACTCCTCTCCAAGAGACAGAACAGCCAGCGGAAAACCAGGTCAAGATTGTTCCGGCAACCTCACGGGGAACGTTCGTGATAACACTCCAATCGAAACCGGTATCGGCATCATTGCCGTCTTCGTCCGTTTCGATGTTCACCGTATTAACCGATACGGCAGCGGTTTGCGGCGTATTGCTGCTGAAAACCGGCCGTTTCGCTGTGTCGGGGCTGGGTTCGAAAATGTCCTCTT
Source organism: Planctomycetaceae bacterium (assembly GCA_031289675.1). GTDB lineage: Bacteria > Planctomycetota > Planctomycetia > Pirellulales > Thermoguttaceae > WRKP01. The sequence goes on along the minus strand of JAITOZ010000029.1, from coordinate 1,795 downwards.
GCGGAATTTCCTGGAAATCAATACCGGTATTTTCCGGCATATCCTGAGCAAAACGATTCTGTTTATCCCGTTTTGACATATCTTGCACCCCGTAATTTTGCGCTTCTCGACCGGGGGTTGCGTTCGATTTCTTTCTCGTCGGCAACGACCGGCTTTTTTGTGATAATTTCCCAATAATCTCCTTGCTTAAATACGTGCTTAACTATTCTATCTTCGAGCGAATGAAACGAAATGACGGCAACCACGCCGCCCGGATTCATCCTGCCCGGTAACGCCTTTAATGTGTTTTCTAACGCACTCAATTCATCGTTGACGGCAATCCGCAACGCCTGAAAGGTTCTCGTTGCCGGGTCGATGTTCGGCGAACGTGTTCCTTTTTTGTTCGTTTTCCATATCTTCGGCACACACGCACGGACAATTTCAGCGAGTTCCCTCGCCTGCCGCACCGGCTGTCCGTTTGCCCGGCGTTGAACAATCTGCCGGGCAATCCGCCGGCTACAGCGTTCTTCGCCGTAACGGTAAATTAAACCGGCAATCTCATCTTCCGGTAATTTTGCCAGTAATTCGCTTGCCGTTACTCCCTCTGACGTATCAAAACGCAAATCCAATGTTCCATCGGAATCAAAACTAAAACCGCGCTGTCTATCCGCCAGTTGGTCGCTCGACAAACCAAGGTCAAGCAAAAAACCATCGACTTTGCCGATGCCCAGCATATCAAGGGCTTCCTCAAAATGTCGGTAATCGGCGTGAACAAACCGGATACGGACATTTTTACCGATTGTATCGGAAAAAACGTTTTTGAGGTACTGTTCTGCCCGGTCAACGGCGTGAACATCTTTATCAATACCGATGACCGTTATGTTTCCTGCCTGTTCAGGTGAATGTTGCAGGGAACGCCGCAGTATGGCTTCGCAATGCCCGCCGCCGCCGAGCGTTCCGTCAATATAAGTTTTTCCGGGCTGCGGATTAAGCAATCCGACAACTTCGTCGGGCAGAACGGGAATGTGAACAGTATGCGGCAATTCACTTTATCGGCATCATTCGCCGGTATCGCCTTATCGACACACGTAGAATAACAAATTTTGCAAAAAAAATAAAGAGCAGTTTTTATCGGTTAGCAAAAGCGGCGGGTTGTCAGCGGCGAAGTTTCTATGGCGTGCTGCCTCTAATTTCTCAGATAAACCGTGATGTTAGCGAGCGGGCTGAAGGTTTTGTAGGTTTCTCCAATTTATCGTAACGGATAAATACTCGCCGGAAATCCTTGATTTTACAGAAGTTACGTTCAAGTGTGTTACGGTGTTTATATAACCCTTTATCATTTCTCCACTTCCATTTTCGATTCTTCTTCGGCGGACTATCGGCAGGTCAACATCAGCAACGACCGAGTGGATTTTCGCGGCATTGTCCGCACAGCTTTTTCCGATGGATGCCGCCCTGCGTCCATTCCGTACGGATGAACTTGATGCAGTGCTGTCCAACGCTAATGCCGTTAATTTCTTTATCTTTTACGGCTTGCGTCTGTAAGTGTTCTTTGATGCGGGCGAGATCTCCGAGTGCAATCCGGCGGCGGTAAATGGTGAACCGCTTGCCGAAATAGGTCGGAAAGAGATGTTGACCCGATTGTGTTCGGTCTTCTGTCCGGTACATTAGACTTGTTGCGTAACTTATAATCCGTTTGGGGCTTGACAAGTTTAGGAGTTAGATATTTACTCTAACTCTATGTATAACAATCATTTATCAAATCGTAAGATTGCATCAATAATTTGTTGCTTTTGCGAGGACTTGACGGCGACGG
>JAITOZ010000008.1 GCA_031289675.1 Planctomycetaceae bacterium | reverse complement strand
TAACACGTCTCCAAAAAGCGAAACAAAAATTAAAGGCAAACTTATCACAGAGAAAAACGGCAATCATTGCGGCGGGAAATACGCCGAAAATCGTTTGCGGATTCACGGACAATACCGGTTCATTACGCAGAGCGGTTGATTCTATTGAACCGTCCGATGAAGAAGCCGCAATGTCTGAAGCCGTTAAACTTGCCGAAGAACTGATTGCCGGTGAAACAGATTCGCTGATAATCATTTATACTGACGGATGTTACAAAGACCAAATTGCCGCAGCGAACCGGCTGAAATTTGTTCCCATCGGCGAACCGGCGGACAATACGGCTGTAACAGCATTTCAGCCCCGCCGGACTTTTGACGCAACTGCCGGTTATGAAATCCTGATAACTGCCGAAAACTTTGGAACCGCAAGCGTTGAAAGCCGGTTGGAAATTGAACGGAAAACGGAAAACGGCTGGCGCATTGTTGATGTGATTCCTGTTAAATTAGAGCCGAACGTTCCTGTTACGAAAATTGTCAGCGGTATTTCAGCGGACGAAGAAACGTTTCGGGTAACGCTGCCGGTTGACGATGTTTTACCGGCAGATAATACCGCAACTGCCGTGCTGCAAAAATACCCGAAGCAAACGGTATATCTTTTCGGAGCGGACAATTTTTTTCTGAATCAGGTGTTGCAGGTTCAGGCAAACGTTGACATTAAACGGATTCAGGATGCAAAAGAATTGCCGGCAGAGTTGCCGGAAAACAGTGTATTGGTTATTCATCAAACCGTTCCGTCAATACTGCCGAAGGGCGGTATTTGGATTATCGACCCCCGCAGCGATTGTAATCTGTTCAAGACGGGAGCGGAATTAGAAAAGCCGATTTGCGTTGTGCCGGATGATTCGCAAAACGTGTTATCCTCTATTAAAATACAAAATACCGTTTGGAGCGGAGCGAGACGTGTTATACCCGCTGCTGTGAAGAACACATCAGCGAATGTTCAGATATTAGCGCAAACGCCGGACGAGTATCCGTTATTGCTGCGTATCGGCAACGCTTTTGTTTTAACGGTGGATTTGAATCGGGGCGGTCTCGTAATGCAGACGGCGTTTCCGATTTTGGCGGCGAACATATTATCGGCATTGACAGCACAGCCGCCGCCGCAGGTGTCAGGCGGTAATGCGGCAAGCAGGGAAAGCAATCTGCGTCTTGCCGATGATTCGTTTTACGCTCAACCGCCAGCAGACGAAACCGCCGGTGCTGCGGCGTATCCGCTTTGGTTTTACCTGACATTAGCCGCATTAGCCCTGATAACCGCCGAATGGTATTTGCACCAGCGGCGTTGGATAGATTAGGATTGAAGATTGTTTTCAAAGGTAATTTAAGGATTTCAGCCCTTATTTCAACGCTCCAATCTTCCTTGCAGTTAAGCCTCCTAATGTTTTTCCGGCATCTTTCTCCGCTGCCAAGACGGACGGAAAAGCGACAGTAGCGTCAAAATCACAATAATCATTCCCGCTCCGCTCAACGGTGTCGCCGACCAAAGAAACAAGCCCGCGACGGTTCCCCAAAAATGCGGAAATTGTAAAAATAATTCTGTTACAAATATTCGGTTACAATACAGCAGAATCGATATCGCTGCACTAACGCACAATACTATCCAAAACACCGAAGAAACCGCAGAAGGAAACACGTTGCCCCCTTTACCGGCGGTCAAACGTATTTCCTCCACCGCCCCGCTGCTGACACCAAAAAGATACACCGTTTCGCCGCCGTGCCGACCCTGCCAGTAAGAAAGAGAATTGAGCATCGGCACCGCAACGGCAGTGCCAGTTTGTCCCTCGCCCGGCACATTCTCTATTTTTTCTTTCACGCTTTGCTGTTTCGCCAACAGCAAGGCATCACGTGTCTTTGAAGTCATTGTTTCTAAAAATACTGCCGTCGAAGCGGCTTGAGCGGACTCCTGCTGCAAATCAAGCAAAAGCGTCTGTTTTCTGTTCGGCTCGTTTGCCGCCGATGCTGCTGTCAATGCCGACTGATAATTAATTTTTTCCGTAACACTATCCCACTCTGCCGACCAATGCGAGTACCAGCGTTTTACCTCTTCTGTCCGTCCGGGTGCCGCTGCGGGCAGCGAATTTAAGAGCCGCAATAAGTGATGTTGACGGATTAAATTGACCGTAATTTGAGTTTGCACGATATCATTGCCGGTCAAAAACTTACGGCGACCTAAATCTGTCACTGTATTGTCATCCCAGTTTGTCTGTGTTCGGACTTTTTGTAACGTTTGGACATCATATTCCAGCGGTGCGCCGCTTTCCTTGATAAGAGACCAAAGGGTTTCCTGTACTTTTATGCCTTCAAAAACCGGCAGCGGAAAACGCAATAAATTATCCGCCGCCTGCACATCCTCTACCCTCCGTTCTTTACCGTTCTTGTTATGATTGTTACTCTTATTATTCCGCTTATTCCGCCGGAACAGGATAATCAACCGCTGCGGATAATCGCTGTCCCAAAAGTCGAGTTGCCACCGGTTATTGCCGAGCTGCGTTCCCCCCAAAATAATTCCGTTGCTGGTCATCTGAATCACCTCACAGTCCGCAGGCAACTGAACACTGCAAGAGTCTTGTCCCCAAACTTTGATATCCGCCGCCGCTAATCCAAAGAGTGTTCCGTCGGGGCGTAACAAAAAACCGGTATCGAGTAATGTTATGACCGGCGCATAATTTGTCCGCTTTATTTTCGCCCGATATTCTTTATCGGTGATGCGGTACAAGAGGTGTGTATTCTTGTATCTCCCGCTCTCTTTTGTATCGTTCTCTTTTGCCACATCAAGATACTGCAATTTCCAAGGTAGTGTCTCCTCGCCGGCTTTTTGCGGAATTTGCACAAACATTTGCAACGCTGCCGAAGCAGTTTCGGGAAAAATGACCGGCACGCTGACTTCGTCTGCCTCTTGCAGCAAAGCGGCTTTAATGTGTATCTGCACATGACCGGTGAGCGGCGTTTTCGGTGAAAGCACGAGGACGGAATGTCCGCCGGTTTGTTTCAGGGACCAATCACAGGGCTGTGAGACGCATTGAACGGATTGCACGCCTTGGCAGTGTTCATCCCAAATCAAGCGGAATTCATTGAGTTCTCCGCCGGTGATTTTGCCGGTAACGGCATACTCTATCGCCCAGCCGCCGTTTTCCTGATGCAGCGTCAGCCGTGTTTCGCCTTGCAAGTTTGGAAGGTTTACCTTGGTAAGAACCTGCGGCATCTGCGGCAGAGCAAAAACAGAACGACCGTCCGCCGTACCGGCATCATATTGTCCCAGCGGCAGTATCGGTAGGGTGATTGCGTCCAGCGGAGCGGCTGACCGGCTGACGAAAGCATCCGGCAGAGACGGAACGGTATTCGATTTCATCCACACACTTTGTCCGCTGTGTATTTCTGTTAAAGTGGAAATACGCCGGAAAAGATTGAGCGTTTGACCTTTAACGTTACAATCCGTAAAAATCAATGACGGTATCGGCTCTAATTTCTGCGAACCGGCATCGAATGAACCGGTTACCGTAACAGAAAATTTTCCTTTCGCTGCCTTGCGGAAAAATATTTTTCCGCGTCCCGTTTTATCTGCTGCTCCGCTCTCCGTACCTCCCGTTGACGTATTTCCTGTTAACATATTTTCCGCTGCATAGCGGCTTTCAAGGAGTCCATTTTGCGAGTCCCGAACCTCAACGCTGTCAATCGCTGCCGCTTTATCAAAAATGAACGGCAGTTGAAAAATATCGGCAGTTGTTTCAAATTCGCCGGCTGTTACGAAAACGGATTTCTTTACATCAAAGAGAACGTCTTCCTTGATTCTTACATCCGGCAGTATTTTCTTTGCCTGAATACCCAGCACCCAGTCCTGAAGTATTGGTGTGACGTTATATTGTGCTGCGGGAGCCGTATTCCAAGAGCGTGTATCGAGAATCTTATCCAGTAGTAATCCTTCGCCGTACCAGTCGGAGAGAAAACTGCTGCTCTGACCAAGCGGCGGCAGTGTGAGTTCAAGATTGTTTTCTGCCGATACCGCCAGCATTTTTTTTGCCGTCTTTGCCTGCAAGACCTGAAATTGCGGCATCAGAACGTTCCCGATACCGCTAAAATTTTTCGGCACAAAATCTGCCCGAAGTGTTACCGCTCCGTCCGGCGGAGAACGGAACGTAATTTGTGTAACATCGCCCGTATCTTGACCGGTTATCGACACCGAATCGCATCGAAACTGCCCCGAACGCAGCCAGCGGGGGTCTGCCTTAATGCTGACCTGGCTCGTTTGATTATCTGCAAAATGAAAGCGGAACAATGCTTTTAATTCCGTCTGTTCCGCTTTTGCGAAAAGCCAAAGATATTCTTCAACACTCGTCCGCTGAACCGCAGCCGTTTCTGTACCGTTGTCCCAAATGACTGAAATATTATCTGCCGGTCCTATATCGGCAGATAATATATTTCTGTCAAGTGTTGTCCGGGTTACGCTGCCGCAACTATCGGCAAGATGAATATCTGTCACAGCGTCCGGTAGACTCAAACGCAGCGTACTGTTAGGGATTTTCGGAATCGGAAACGTTATTCCGCTGCCCTGCGGCAAACTTTTGACGGCAGTTTCCCGCATACGGACATTCAATAAATGTTTTCCCGGTACTTCGTTTTCGATGAGCAACACCGCAACCGTTTCTTTTTTGCTGTTAAGCCGCTGACTTACGGCGGCAGTTTTGCCGTCCCACGCTGCCGTCTGCACCGGCAGTTTTCCCAGTGTGATTTCGGCACGACCGCCGTCAAGTATGACGGTGAATTCCGCCGTGAAACCGCCTTTGGATTCGAGAGACTCTGTTGCCGGATTCCGAATCAGCGAACCCTGATATTCCGCACTCACGATAGACCAATGCTCTTGAACAGTATCTGCCGCCGATTTTTGCTGCTGCGAAAGTATCTTCAAAAATTCGTAGGGCAGCCAAACCTCACTTCCGGCAATCTGTTTGTCAGAATCGGTCGGATAGAATACCCGATACGCTTCCTTTTGCACTAGTGCCTGTGGCAATGACGGCTGCGAAGCGAAGCCGGAAAGTTTCAGTGTCTCTTCGGCGGCAGTACTCCGGCAGAACAATAACGTTACAAAAATAATTATGCCTGTCGTTAACGTCTGGCGGTCGAGGATTGCCGTCGGCACAAATTGTTCATCAAGTTCTGTCGATTCATACGGCTTGATGGTGTGTAGCGGCAGCGGCATCCCTATTTTGATATTGCGGCGGGAATATATCAAGGTAAATCCCAGCGAAACGCAAAGTCCGAGAAACACACCTGCCGGTATCATCACGTAACATTCGATAACAGTCCTTGCTATCATTTCTGTTACGAAAAGCAAAAGCAGAATGAGTACCGGCGAAGACAACGCTTTGCGGGAGGTAATCAAGACGGTTGCAAGAAACGCCAGCCATTGCAGTGCCGTCATTGTTTCCCGGCGGACGATGCGCAGTAATTGTTCTTCTTCCTCCGGCAACTCAACGGCTTGCCAATCGGCGTTCAAAGACGAGGTGAACGGCGGCGCAGCGAGCCACGGCGATGCCGAAAGAGCCGTTTCCGAAACCCAATGTGCCGGCGTATCCCAAAGGGGTACGCCGGATAAGTTCGTGCCGCTTTGTCCTTTTTCTTTTCTATTATCCGGCTGTTCAAAAATTTGCGGGGCGGCAGACCGGACACAATGACCGGCGTGTTCGGATTGAATTTGCCGGTACAGCGGAAGCCGGAGCGGCGAGGTGATACCGAGCGTGTATTCCTTCACTTTATCTGCCCGCAAACGGGAGGACACCAGCAAAACCAGTCCGCTGCGGTCAAATAATTCTTCGGTAAAAGACCGCCCCGGTACAGCAATCAAAGTGTTAATCGGTGCTGCCGGTGTGATACCGATAAAACGAAACGCCTGCTTATCAATCAGTAATTTGACGCTGACGCTCTCACCGCTGCGGAAAAGAACGCTGGCAGAAATTTGGTCGTTATTCAAAAAATTCCCCCAAGATGTAATTTGATTCTTTTTCAATGATTCATCCATTTCTGCGAAGAACTTATCGGCTATGGCTGCCGCTTCCTCTTGCCGCTGCTGCGAAAAAAACTGCTGCCAATCTTCAATCGACCCCGGATTGAATCCCTTGCTGCTGCCCCAATATGCCAAACACCGTGAAAGTCCGTAGAAATGTGCCGGCTTTGCCGGGGAGACGGAAGTACGGTTCAGATAAACATCATAATCAGGCGGAAACCAAGCCGTCCAAGTACCGGAGAGTACCGGGATGTCGGCTGTGATAGAACGCGGACGTACTTTCCGCTGCTGTACCAGCGGAACGTCCCGATGAGAATATTCGACCGTTATTGTTACAAAACGTTTTCCCGCCGGCAGCGGAATGGTAAGCGAACGCCGCAGTGCCGCCTCATCAGATTCTTTACTTTTTGATTCTTTATTGCCTGATGTTTCCGGACCGTTCGTTCCTCCGCCGGCACGCCAATCCGCCGGAGTACCGCTGCATAAGACGGACGAAATATCTGTAACACTTATTCCGTTAGGCAGGGTCACGGTGATATTTTCCCGTCCCCTGTTTTCGATACACATCAGCACATTATGTTTGATATTCCCTTCCGGTTCGTAGCGTGAATTGAGCCGCAGCGACCAAATCCACGCACGATTGACCGTTTCGTTCGGCAGTAATTTTTGTAACGACAGCGATGTTTGACCGGGGCGGTGCAACTCTTCGGCGGGATCATAGCGGAACGCTGCCTGAATGTCTGAATATCTGTTCCACGATTCCGCTGCCGACGGGACCGAGCGGAGCCGCGAATTGACAATACGGTAATCAAAGCGGTGCGGCGACGATACGGTCATCTCCGCTTTTTGCGACACGGCAGCCGGCAGTGCCGCCAAAGGAACAGTCAGCGACTCCTCAAGCGGCAATGTTGCCGCTGCCTGTAAATCGAACGGCTCCGTTTGCAGTGCCGGAAGACGTATCTCCCATGTTTCACCTTGAAGTAAATCCTCTAACCGGACTTCCGTTTTGAAAACCGGCAGCAGTTCCGGCAATTCTTTTTCGGATAATTTTTTTGCCCGAAGCGGCAGCAAATTGCTTTGACTGCTTGTCCAGAGCCAATTTTCACCGGCGGGATTTTTTGCTGAAAAATGGACATAGATTCTGTCCGCCGAAGAATTGACCGGCAGACACCGGAATAAAAATGTTACAGCAATTCCGTTTTCGGCGAGCAGAATATTTTCCGCTATCTCTGCCGTATAATCCGGTTCTGCACGCACTAATGCTAATTCCGATGTCTGCGTTTGAGAATCCAGGATAAAAATACTGCCGGTCAATCCCTGTGTCAAATGATGTGCGATGGTGGCTTTTGCTGCCGCAGAACGCAGACGAAACGGCATATCATCGAATTGAATGCCGATAAAATGCGGTGAACTTTTGAGTAATGGAAGTTTGAGCGGCAATAATGTTTCGAGTTGAAACTTCTGCTGGGTATTTTTCAGATACCGCCCTTTTAGTTGCAACATTAACGTTTTTTTCGCTTCCAGCGGACGTTTTAATTGTATCAGTAATTTTTGCGGCACATTTTTTTGCGGGTCATTCCAAATCTGCCACGATTCGACGTTGTCCGTCTCGTTTCTCTCGGAACTCTTGACGGAATCGATCATCCAGTTTTCGCCTAGCGGAAATTCCAGAGCAAAACGGGAGCCTTGTTCCTGCTGACACTCCAAAACGGTATTTGCCATAATGACACCCGTCCGCCAAACAATCTGTGTTGCCGATTGACACTCCATCTGTGCTTTGTGGTAGCGGGTATTGAGCGTAACCGAAGCGTCCGGCTCAAAGTATTGAAACGTAAAAAGTTCCCGCTGTATATCGTCAACAACCGTCCGCGGCGTAACCTGAACGCCGTTTGTTACAAAAATATCGGACGTTCGCAGCGGAGCGAAAACATTAACTCCGCATCGGGTTTCGAGCCAAAACACATTGCTGCTTTTAATCTGTATTCCGGGTAATTTCCAATCCGTATTTTCCCGCACTGGTGCTGTTGCCAAAACTGTCAAATCCCGCAACTGTTCCGCACTGACACCGGATAAATCCATCCTGACAGTCTGAGCGGAGAGAAGCGGCAGTTTTTGCCAAGCAATACTGCGTTCTCCGCACCGGACATCGGTAATCCGAAGCGGTATTTCCACCTCGGCAAACAATTCGTTGATACGGACATTGATTTTCTCAAAGAGAAACCGGGCGGTAACATCTAAACCCTGTTCGGTAATGCGGTACGAAACCGTTTGACGGTACGGCATTTTTTCTGTAACACTTTTCTCTGCCAGCGATTGAAACGTTACCGTGGTTTTCGTCTCTTGTCCCAGTAAAATCCGGCAGGATTTACGGTAAGAATTATTTTCTGTTTCAGAAATAAAGATGCCGCTTGACGATGCCGGTATCACCGTATCGGGCATATCAAATTGTAACTCGCTTTGCAGACTTAACGGGACAGCAATATTAAACACCGGCAAACTTTCTGCCGGTGTATGGTTTTGCAGCGACCAGCGGAAATCAAGACGTTTGACATTTTGATTCGGGACAACAAGCCGGAGCATTCCCTCTGGAACACAAACGAATGATGCCTGCGTTCCATCGTTCCATCTTGCTCCGAGAACGGGGATATTGAGAGGCTCAAGCGGTAGAGATTCAGGATTTTTCCGCTGCTGCGGCAATTCCAACATTCCGGTTCCTGCAATAGAATACTTGCCGTCAAATTCCGCTTTGAGGACAGTTTTTGAAAAGACAGCAGGGGAAGATTCCGACAACAGTGTTTCCGTTACAGACTGTTCGATATATTGTTCAAAAAGTTGCCGGTCAATCGGTACGTTGAGACCGGGAGGAAACGGCCAGTTTTCGATTTGCTCTAACGGTGCAAGCCAACGCCGGTAGCGCAGAGTCTCCGTTTCACCGCCGGAAAGCAGCGGAGCGGCAGCAAAAATTATCGCAGCAAAAATTATCGGAAAGGTAAATCGAAAAATACGTATCATTGTATTATAGGAGTCAGGTGTCCCGATTCGTGACTCTTTATTTCTTCGATGGAGATTGCGCTGCCGGAGTCGTGTTTCGGTACCGGCGTTAATGCCGGTTCAAAACCGTCATCCCAGCCCGGCAAAGTACCGGTATCCCAAACATCCTTTTTATAAAATATTCGGTGAATGTATGCGGCGAGCAAAGCCAAGCAAACGCCGAAAACCGACATTTGTAGCAACAACAGCATCGGCGCAGGACGGTAAAAAATCACTGCCGCCAGCGCAATTCCCAAAGCGAAAAGCGAACCGGCATATCTTGACTGCGGTATGTAAATCAAAAACAAACCGGCGACTAATGCCGCCGCACTTGCCGATAAGACCAAAAAACTTCGGTCGGCAATGTATAGTGTTACACTCTCCGGCGGACGCAAAGAACTGAACAGATATTGATTCGATTGGGCGATGATTGCCGCAACGTCTGCGGGGTCGGCAGTCAAACCGGCATCCTCTTTTTGTATCGACGCTGTCCGCTTAAAAAAGAAGCCCCGCCAAAGCCAGCGGTATTCCGGTATCCAATCTTTCGGAAATCCGATGATATATTTCTGTGAAGGCAGAATGATTTCCCAAAAAGCGTAACGTATGACCGTTTCGTTCTCGAACACAGGAGGTGTCAGTACCGCCGCATTGCCGAGCGTTCCCGAATCAAAGCGGTAATCAATTTCCAAATAAATCTGCCGGTTACGCTGCTGAAGCGTCAGCGGAATAGACAAAACTCCCGCTGCGGAAACCTCTGCCTTGACGGGAACATTGTCAATGCGGACGAAAACCCGCTGCTCTCTTGCTGCTTCCGGCGGCAGTCTCATCGTTATCGAATCGCGTTTTGCCGTTAATAAATAGGTTCCTCTATCCTGCCGGAGCGTACCGGTTAACCAAGTTTGCAGCCAAGTCCGTTCGGCAACGAGTGCCGAATCAAAATCAGATTCCGTAACAGAAATTCTGAATACAATTCTTTCTGCCGGTTCGGACGACCGGAAAACGGCGGAAACATCCGATGCCGTCATTTGCCGGTCTTTTACCGCCGTCCATTCTGTATTTTGTTCTTCCGGTAATTCGATGCGGTAGCCTTGTGGCAGAGTAACATCGACACGATGTTCCGCTACCGGAATGTTCACCGGCAAAACAAATTGCTGCGTCATTGATTCGGTCACACCCTCGGCAAGCACAATCTTCGGTATCGAATACTGTAGCGTGAGTTGAAACTTGAAAAGCGGCTCTGGTAATTGTAACACTTTTTTTATCCAGCGTTCCGATGCGTTGTTTTTGTCATCGCCGGAAACATCGCTCAACTCTAATGTTTTATTTCCGTAACGAATTTGCACGCTGCCGGCAGACTCGATATTTTTCGGCACCTGAAAATACAACTTGTCTGCCGGCAGATAGGCAACGTTGTATGCTATCGTTTCCCTAACGTACGAATATTCATCGCAGGGACGGATTTCGGTCTGTATTGATGCCGCCGCCTGCTGCCGGTGAATAATCATATCCGCAGCAAAGGTTCCGCCGGTCGGTTCGCTCAAATAAAACAGCGGCTCTTGCTGTAATCCTTCGGCAATATCAAGGTGTGCTGCCGAAGGGCGGCTGATACGTGTTAACCCCGTGATTTGCTGTGTTTTGCTGCCGCTGCCGGTATCTATCGGCTGAATTTCAACATCGTTAGCGGCGGCAATGACAACCGGTGCCGGTTCGTTCCACGTGACCAATGCCTTCGGCAGCGTGAGAACCAGCGGTTGTGTATTTGTCTGTGCGTCCGCTTTCGGCGGATGCCCTTGTTCCTTTTCCGGCGATAAGAGCCGGTAGGCGCGCAGTTCAAGGGTAAATGTTCCGTCAGCAGGATTACGCAGCGGCACCGTCAAGAGTCCTTTTTCGTCTTGTTCCACATTCACGGTATCGACAAGACCTTGCGGTCCGACTTCGACATTCCACCGGTTGTCCGCCATCTGTATCCATAATTTATCCGTCTTGGAACCGCTGACGGTGTAGCCGAAGCGTCCGGTTAATTGCAACAGTCCTTTGCTGACGTAATACTGAAACTCCGCCTTGACGTTTGTCCGTGTTTGCGGCAATGCCGCCCGGACTTTTAAGGAAAACGGCTGCGCAATAAATTCGTGGAAAGCCGCCGTGCTGTTGAGAACGCTGCCCGAAGGTTTCAGTGCGTCTTTGCTTTCTGACGGTAAATTTTCCGTGCGCCGAATACCGCTGCTTAATTCCCAACTGGATTTCATTCCCGCCGGAACCGACACCGATAAACTGCCCGATTGACGTTCTGCTCCGACGACTTCAAAACCGTTTAATTCCCGTGTAAAACCGGTTTCATTGGACTTAAAGACCTGAAGCGTTTTTAACTTAAGCGTCACTTGCGAAGCCACCTTGTCCGTCAAGAGAATATTCGTTACAAAATCTTTGTCCGGCACACTGACCGAATAATTTCCGGCGGACAATATTTCTGTTGCCGCCATATCGATTTTCGTTTCTTGCGGCAGCCTTATCTGCAATTTACTGATACTGCCCGCCGAAATGCTTACCGGAATGACGGCTTCGCAAACGCTTGAAGCAGCATCGAGTTTATAAGCGTAAAACGCTTTTTCGACCGTCAAGATGCCTGCCTCTGTTTTTTGCGTATCCTTCTTTTGCCAGCGGATTTCGGTTGTGCTGCGCAAACCGGTCATTTTTATTTCGGTGATTGTTTCCGATGTTTTGAGGTCGAGCAGCGAATTGCCCGTAACGGCTGCTTCAATACCTGTTTCCGGTATTTGTAATAAAAATGATGAAGATGCTGTCAGCGGATAGGTAATGGAAAAGCCGTTATTCCGGATAGGAAACCACAGCGGCAATTCCAGTTTCAGCGCAACGGGAGCGTTTCCGCTCTCTTTGCTTGTCAATAAAACCGCATAACCGCTGCCGTCGGCAAGGAGAAACGCCTGCCAGTTTTTATCGTTCACGGTGATGTTCCCGTTTCCGGCAATGACGGCTTCCCGCAAAGCAAGCGGTACCCGGACACTGCGGCTTGCAGCGGTTATACCGCCTGTAACGCTTGACGAGGGTATCGTTAACGAGATGGTTGCGGATGCTTCGATGCGGTTCCCGTTCACTTTACCGCTTGCCGAAACATCTTGAATGACGAACGGCACGGCGGGCTGCTGGTCTTGCAATAAAAAGTGATGGAACTCGTCAAGGACGTTGAGCGGCCATCCTTCGGGAAGATAGATAGAGCGTTTTCCTTCGGGGTTGAAAACGACAACGGCATCGAGCGGGACTTTTTGGATGTTCGGCGTGCCAGCGGGCAGTGCTGCTGTTCCGGAGGCTGTCCCTTGTCCGTATACCGAAACGGCAAGCGGCAGCAGACACAGTATCCCCAATAATCCCCTTAAGGGGTGAAACAGCGGTATTTTGCGCACAAATTCTGCATATAACAAGACTCTCCCGATTATAATCGAACGGAGTGATATGTTAAAGTAAATAAAATAGCGGAACTTTAAGGGCAACAATCTGCTACGCCCGCAAAAACCGCATTAGCGGAAAATAGAAAAAAATTGTTTCGTATCCGTTTTGAGAGGCAACTTCTAAAAACGGGCAAGAACGAAAAGAGTGTTACAAAGAGGCTGCAAACCTTATTGACTCCGACCGGCATTGCAACAGCCCCGTAGGAGGGGTAGGGAAACACTCTATTTCCGGCGTAAAAGATTCACGAGAAAATTTGCCGAGTTACCGGACTCTAAAAGTTTCGCTTCCTTTTCCCTCGCGAGTTGTTCCTCAACAATGTCCGCTGCATAAGGTAATGCCTCTACAATGGTATCGCAGATATTTTGTCTGCCGATTTTTTCAATCAAACCGTACCGCTCCATCACCGACATCGGTTGACGCTGAATCGCTGTAAAAATAACCGTTGTTTTGTCCTTTTCGGCTTTGTGAAGCAACTCCTCGATGGCATTGACCCCCGTCAAATCCATCATCGGGACTTTCCGCATACGGAAGATAAGTACCCGGCAGGTATTGCCCGATGTTGCCGCCTGAAACTTGCCTGCCGCCCCGAAAAATAATGCACCGCTGACTTCATAAACGTGAACTCCGTCCGGCACGTCGAAGAGCCGCAGTGCCGCCGGGTCTTCGTGCGGGTCATCTTCGCTGAATTGGCATAGTTGATTGTCCGCCAAACCGGTGCCGAATTCGTGTTCCATCCGCCGCATAAAAAGGAATGATGCCAAAACCAGTCCGACAGGAATCGCAATCGTCAAATCAAGAAACACCGTCAGAAAAAACGTTATCAGCATTACCGACGTATCGCTTTTCGGCGCACGGTATATTGTCCGCAAGAACAGCCGGTACTCCGACATATTCAGCGCAACGGTAATTAAAATGCCGGCAAGAACCGCCAGTGGAATCATTGCCGCATATTTTCCGAAAAAGACAACAATACCGAGCAGCGTTACAGCGTGAACGACACCGGCAACCGGCGTTCGTCCGCCGTTACGGATATTCGTTGCTGTCCGCGCAATGGCACCGGTCGCCGGTATCCCTCCGTAAAACGGTGTAATGACGTTGGCAATCCCCTGCGCAACAAGTTCCGTGTTCGAGCGGTGTTTCGTGCTGGTCATTCCATCGGCAACGACAGCAGACAACAGCGATTCGATAGCACCGAGCATCGCAATGGCAACGGCAGCGTTGACAATACTTGACATATTCGCAAAAAGCCGGTTCCAGTTACTGACGGGAAACGCAAACACCGGCAAATCAAGGTGCAGCGGCACCGCTTCCTTGCCGACAGTCTGACCGATAGTATCGACAGGGATATGAAATACGGCAACGGCAATGCTGCAAAGAAAAACGGCAACGAGTGAACCGGGAACCCGTTTCGTCCATTTCGGGGTCAGCAGAATAACGGCAACAGAAAAGGCGGAAACGGCGAGCGTCCAATAGTTAACGCAGTTAAAATGGTTGGCAAAAAAGAGCATTTTCATAACAAATTCGGCAGGCGTTTTTTCGCTGCCGAGAACAAGTCCGAAAAATTGCGGCACCTGTGAGACAGCAATTACAACGGCAATGCCGGAAGTAAAGCCGAGCGTAACGGGATACGGAATAAATTTGATAAATGTTCCGAGACCGCAGAGTCCCATAAGAATCAGCAACACACCGGCGAGGATGGTAGCAAGCATCAGTCCTTCGATGCCCTGTGCCTGAACGATACCATAGACGATGACGATAAACGCTCCGGTAGGACCGCCTACCTGGACGCGGGAACCGGAAAAGACTGAAACGAGAAAACCGGCGATGATTGCCGTGTAAAGTCCTTGTTCAGCCGTAACACCGCTTGCCATCCCGAAAGCGATTGCCAGCGGCAGGGCAACAATACCAACGATAATACCGGCAATGGTATCGTTGAGAAGTTGTTTTGCCGTATAGCCTTCGTGCAAAACGGAAAAAAGTTGCGGTTGGAAGTTTTTCAAAGGAATTCACAAGGATGCGGGAGTCCATCGCCCGCCATTGTACCATAAACCAGCATAAATGATAGTTATTGCGTTTGTCCGTATCATACTTTCGATGACACTATCCCGTCCTCTTTAGCAATAACGGCTTCTTCTTTAACGGCAATATCAAAAATTTTCAGAAAATCCCGGCACGCTTCTGAATAGGCTATTACCTGCATTTTACACCTCCAAAATTGGAATATTGAATTTCATTGCACACTGTTTTATTTGTCTCACCAAGGTCAACGCAGGCAATTCAAACCGCTCGGCTATTTCAAGATAACAGGCATCATAAGCGTCAATATTAAATCGGCACAATATTGCCGGGGCGTGTATTTACCCGTTACGATAAATTCGAGACAGCACGTCTAGCACACGGCAATTTTATATGTTATAATTGCCCCCTTGTATGTTAGGATACGGAGTTTAATGTAGTCCAAGCCGTTTATATGCTTTCACACGAACGCAGTCAAGCCGTCTTTTTCGAAGCAAAAAAGTTAATTCCCGGCGGAGTGAACAGTCCCGCCCGCGCTTTTGGTGCCGTCGGCGGCGAACCCATTGTAATGCATCGCGGTGAAGGGGCATACCTCATCGATGTTGACGGAAACCGCTACCTCGATTACGTCCAATCTTGGGGACCGATGATTCTCGGCTATGGTCATCCTGCCGTTATTGCCGCTCTACAATCACAACTGCAAAGCGGAACCAGTTTCGGTACGCCGACCGAATTAGAGAACGAACTCGCCAAAATAATCATCGACAACGTACCGTCCATTGAAAAAATCCGGTTCGTTAATTCAGGCACAGAAGCAGCGATGTCGGCAATCCGGCTGGCACGCGGTTACACCGGCAGGACGAAAATTGTTAAGTTTATCGGCAATTATCACGGACACGTTGATTCGCTGCTCGTTGCAGCCGGCAGCAGTGCTGCGACGCTCGGCGTTCCTAATTCACCGGGCGTAACACCGGGCAGCATACAGGATACAATCCTTCTGCCCTACAATGATGTCGATGCATTAAAAGAGACGTTTGAAAAAAGCGGCAGCAAAATAGCGGCGGTGATTGTCGAACCCGTCGCCGGAAATATGGGATGCGTCATCGGCAGTTCTAATTTCCTCTACGAACTCCGGCACCTGACGCAGGCAAGCGGGACGGTGCTGATATTTGATGAAGTGTTGAGCGGTTTCCGAGCCGGTAAAGCCGGTGCCGGTCAGCGGTTCAGCATCACACCGGATTTGACAACACTCGGCAAAGTCATCGGCGGCGGATTGCCCGTCGGGGCTTACGGCGGAAAGGCGGAAATAATGGACAACGTGCTGCCGGTAGGAAAAGTTTTTCAGGCAGGAACGCTTTCCGGTAATCCGTTAGCAATGACGGCGGGCATTGCAACACTTAAAACTTTGCTGCAGCCGAAGGTGTTCGCAGCATTGGAGCGGCACACGGCAATGCTCGCCGAAGGGTTTGAGGACGAAGCAAGAGCAGCGGGAGTGCCGATACAGATTGAACAAATCGGCTCGATGATGACGCTGTTTTTTCTCACCGATACACACGACAGTTCTGCAAAGTACCGCATAGAAAACGTCTCGTTCGGCGGCGGAAAAGTTACACGTTCGACGGCAACGAGTTCAAGCGGCAGTGCGTTTTCCGTGAAAATCACCGATTGGAAAACGGCATCCGAATGTGATACACAGCAGTACGCTAAATTCTTTTGGGCAATGCTCGAACGCGGTTTTTATTTTCCGTGCAGTCAGTTTGAGACCTTTTTTGTCTCCGCCGCAATCACTGAAAACGAAATAAAGAAAACGGTAGAAGCCGCAAGGGAGGTCTTTAAGTCAATGTTTAATTGAAGTGTTTCATTGATGGGCAAAAAACCGTTATGAAACGGTTTGCAGCGAATAATTTCATTACCCCTTTGCGGGATTTTTTTTTCACGAATTTTTGCAAGACTTTTTATATGGCATTCAGCGACCGAGATTATAACCGCTATGACCCTTCAGAAGACGAACCAAAACGCCGGCGGCGCAGCAACGGCAGCGGTATGTCCGTAACGATGAAACTCGTTATCGTCAATATCGCTCTCTGGCTTGCCAATGGGTTATTTTTTGAGGGCAACACCCTGACCGCCTTGTTGAGCCTTAATGCTTCGTCCATCCGTAATCCGCTCGAATGGTGGCAGTTCATCACTTATGGTTTCGTTCACGACCCGTCCACTCTTTGGCACATCGGCGGCAATTTAATCAGTTTGATAATGTTCGGTTACGGACTAATGCTCGGTATCGGACCGGGCGGTTTCGGACTTGTCCGAAGCGATAACGTTGAAGACTATCTGGGACGCACCGAGTATCTTTTCTTTTATCTTGTAACGATATTGCTGGGCGGTATCGTCTTTGCGCTGACCAATTACAACTCGCCGCGGGCGGCAGCATTAGGAGCATCCGGCGGCATTACCGGTATTGTGGTTTTATTTGCGTGGCTCTATCCGAATAAAGTTCTCTATGTTTACGGCATTTTACCGGTGCCGATGTGGGGACTCGGTATGTTTATCGTCTTGATGGACGCAATGGGGGCTTCGGGAATAAACAACGAGGGAGTTGCTTATACAATCCATTTAACGGGAGCAGCATTTGCCACTTTGTATTATTTTATCTTTTTGAGGCGGGGCGTGCGTTTGACGGACAACTATTATATTTCTCTTCATTCCACGAGACGAAAAAATGTCAAGCCGAAGCCATTCAAGCCCTCGCTGCGCATCTTTGCCGACAATGGAGACGGCGAAGAGCAGGAGGAAGCGGAGTTCAACCGCCGTTTGGACGCGATACTGGCACGCTACGGTCAGGTCGGTGAAGGCGGTTTAACTGCCGAAGAGCGGGCGTTCCTGCAAAAGGCAAGCAAAATATACCGCGAGAAAAACAGACGTTAAGTTAAGTATCTATCTCCGCAAGAAAAGCAGAGCATCAAGCCGTAACCGCAAGATTGCGAAGTGTCCGTCATCTTGCGACGGCGGCTCTGAATCCTATTGCACCTCTTGCGGACAAAACTCGTCTGCTCTATACTCAACGGAGAATTGAAAGCGCAGGTTCTGGAACAGGTCTAATGGACATTATGTCAAACGAACGCAAAACGGAACAGGTTGTCCGAAAACATTTTGAAAAGTTTGCCGATGACGTGATTGTCGAGGAACAACGGTCGGATAATGCAAAGATTCAAAAATTGCTTTCGACCGCCTCCAAAAGCGGAGAGAGAATAGGACAGCCGGATTTCATTATTCAATACAAGCACGACCCGAAATTCATCATTGTCATCGAATGTAAGCCGGAAACGAACAAGCACGAAAGCCTCACACGTGACCAGTACAAGGATTACGCCGTTGACGGCGTTTTGCTTTACGCCTCGTATTTGGCAAAGGATTATGATGTGCTATCCATTGCCGTAAGCGGTCAAACTGCCGGTCAGTTAAAAGTCTCGCACTTCTTGCAGTTGAAAGGGGAGACCAAAACAGTGTTGATGTTCGGCAATTCCCTTTTGCCGACGGACGATTACCGCACCGGATATATTCAGAGTCCCGAAAAGTTCCGCCAGGATTACGATAATCTGCTCGACTTTGCCCGGCAACTCAATGAAAATCTGCACACGCATAAAATCGTTGAAAGCGACCGGGGGCTTCTTTTGAGTTGTATTCTTATCGCTTTGGAAAATAAGGGATTTGCCGCTTCATATCACACGTACACGAATCCGAAACAATTAGCCGATTATTTGGTGCTGACGGTTAAAAATGAATTCCAAAACGGCAAAATTGATTCCGCAAAACTGGAAATTTTAAGCAGCCGCTTTGCCTTCATCACGACCGATACAACATTGTCCAAGAAAGACAATGTTTTGCGCGACGTTATCGGTGATGTGGACTCGAACATTAGAGATTTCATCAAGACTCACGAATACTTTGACGTTCTTGGACAACTGTATGTCGAATTTTTACGCTATGCTAATTCTGATAAAGGACTGGGTATTGTTCTGACACCGCCGCACATCACGGAGTTTATGGCAAGTGTCGCCGAAGTCAACAGAGACAGTGTGATTTACGACAACTGTACCGGCACCGGCGGCTTTTTGGTCTCTGCAATGAAACAAATGATTGCAGATGCCGAATGGGATTCGGCAACTATCCGCCGTATCAAGCAGAAACAACTTATCGGAGTCGAATATCAGGCACACATCTTTTCACTTGCCTGTTCTAATATGTTCATTCATCAGGACGGCAAGACGAACATTTTGAACGGCAGTTGTTTTGACGAAGAAATAATGGAGCAGGTCAAAAAGTACCATCCGACGGTCGGCTTGCTCAATCCGCCTTACAAAGGGGATAAGAAAAGAGATACAGACGAATTCGAATTTATCCTCAATAATCTGGAATGTTTGGAACAAGGCGGACGTTGTGTTGTGATTGTTCCAATGCAGGCAGCATTGGCAACAAACGGCAAAGTATATGAATTCAAAAAGAAAGTATTGCAACTCCACACATTGGAGGCGGTCTTTTCAATGCCGAATGAATTGTTTTTCAATTCTAAAGTCAATGTAGTTTCCTGTATTATGGTTTTCACTGCGAAACGTCCTCACCCGAAAAACAAAGAAGTTTTCTTCGGCTATTTCAAAGAAGACGGCTTCGTTAAGCGAAAAAACAAGGGACGGATTGACCTCTTCAACGAATTTAAGAACCGGATTAAAGCGGAGTGGATGACACTTTTTATGAACCGCAAGACAAAACCCGGTTTAAGTATCACGAAAGCCGTAACTGCCGATGACGAGTGGTGCGCTGAATCCTATATGGAAACGGATTACAGTACGTTGACAGAAACCGCTTTTGCTGAAAAGATTAAGGCGTATATTGCTTACAAATTTTTGAGCGGGGTGGAAGAATGATGCGGCTTGACGAAATTTTCAACATTCGTTACGGGAACAGTTTGGAGTTAATAAAATGTGAGGAATCTCCTGACGGAATTCCTTTCGTTTCACGAACAGCCGAAAATAACGGTGTTGCTGCAAAAGTCGCGGTTATCCCCCATATAAAACCGATGCCGGGCAGAGCAATTTCCGTTGCTATGAGCGGCTCTGTTCTTGCGTCTTTTTACCAGCCGTTACCATTTTACACCGCATTTCACGTTGCCTGTTTGTATCCGAAATACAAATTATCGCCGGTCGAGATGCTCTATTATTGTTCCGTTATTGAGAAAAATAAATACCGGTATAATTATGGGCGGCAGGCAAACAAAACACTGCGTCCTATTCTCGTACCGGCACCGCCGGAATTACCTCCTTTTCTAAAAAAGTATTCTGCTGTTATGACGTTTGATAGAAAACCATTGAACAAATATAAAATCGAATTAAATGTTAAAAGTTGGAAAACTTTTAATTTGAGTGATTTATTCGAGATTACAGGAACAAAAACAACTCCGTTACCGGATTTGGAAGAGATTGGTAAGGGAATTTATCCGTATGTTACCACGCAGGCGACAAACAACGGCGTAGCGGGTTTTTACGATAAGGCAACGGAAAAAGGGAACGTGTTAACTGTTGACAGTGCGGTCATCGGCTTTTGCTCGCATCAGGAATTTGATTTTGCGGCAAGCGACCACGTTGAAAAATTGATTCCGAAGTTTCCGATGAGCCGGTTTGTTGCTCTTTTTTTGGCAACAATTTTGAATCGGGAACAGTACCGGTACAATTATGGATTGAAGGCAAGTCAGACACGGTTGAAAGAACGGAGTATCAAATTGCCGGTAAAATCCGACGGCACGCCGGATTGGGATTTTATGGAAAATTATATCAAGAGTCTGCCGTACAGTGCCAATTTGTAAAATACGTTACACAAAATAAACGTAATAAATGTTAATTGTTTTATTTTTCCTCGCCGTCCTGGATGCCGATGTTTTGGAGAAAACACCGGCAAAGATGTTTTTGCAAAACAATGATGCCGCTTGGCAATCATTGACGGATGATGACGTTCCGCTCGAAACACAAGCGGAACCGATTGTCCGTTTAATGCACACGTTGAGCAATACCGTTCCGAAACGCTTCATTCTCGAAAATCAAACAGACTACAAAAAGGATACCGCCGCTGCCGGCAATCTGTATCAAGCCGCCGCCGCCGTCATTCACGCCGCCCCGTTTGCCGGAAAAACAAACGTTTTCCGCTGCAAAGTCAAATTGCAGGACGGCAGCGAAGCAGAAGTCCTAACGCCGTCCGTACCGGCGGCTTGGCAGATGGACAAAACAATGTCCGAACGCTGCCGGTTCACCGGATTACTGTTGCGAAAAAATAAAAAAACCGTTTTTATAACACCGGCAATCCGCTGGTATCCCGATACGTTTCTCGGTAATCTGAACTTCGATATGAGTTCTTTCGATAAAGTCCCTGTTAAACGTGTTACAGAAATGGACGCTCTCGATGACGAAACAAAACGTACCGCTTTCAAGTTAACCGAAAATGATAACGAACCGTTTTACGGTTTGCTGCAATGCCTTGCGAAAACGCTGCCGGGAAATTTGGAACGGGAGGCCCGCAGTAATAAAATACCGCAGACCGATTTATTTAACAATCCGGCAGCGGTGCGGGGAACACCGGTACTGCTCTTCGGAACAGCAAAACGGATTCTTGAAACAAAAATTACAGACGAAAATGTCCGCTCCGTTTTTGGTATCGAAAAGTATTATCAAATCTATCTTTTTACCGATGAGTCGCAGGGCAATCCCGTTGTTGTTTGCGTTACTTCGCTGCCGGAAGGAATGCCGGCGGGGGACGCTTCGGACTTTGCGGTCAATATGGCGGTTGCGGCAGTACCGTATAAACTTTGGATTTACGATGCGGCGGACGGTCAGCACTACGCACCGCTGTTGATTGGACGCTGTCCGATTTGGAATCCCGACTTGCAGCCGGCGGAAAAGGAAAAGAAGCCGAACGAAACATTCGGTCAAATTTCAGTTTGTGCCTTTTTTATTCTCTTGCTGGTTTGGTACTTCCTCAAATGGCGCAGAAGGAAACGGTGATTATCGGCGGGCGGCGGGTTTTCACCTCTGTATTTACTTGCCGTTCACCATTTTTCACCGTTATTCCTGAACGGCACTATGGTCTCTGCCGGCGTATAAGTTTGCCCAGGAACTTGTACCTTGCAGTGCTGCATCGGCAAACGAAACATCGGCATTGCAAAAGGACTCCCAATCGCCGAAATACTTTAAGCGGTCATAAGCGATTGTCCAAATGCAGTCCTTGTCGTCCGCCTCGCAGCGGCTATGCAGCGAACCGCCGCACGGTCCGTTACGCATATTCTTACTGCACTGCGACATCGGACAAAGATACGCCGTATCCGGCAGCGCACAGTCGCCGCAATCCTTACAGCCGTACAAGATATGTTTCGACATTTCCTCGATGCAATGCACCGTGTTCATACACGTCTTACAAACACCGTGCTTCTGTTCCAAAACCGCAAAAAGACGCTTCATCAGCGGATACAACTGATGTCCCCGATGAAATGCCAAAGCGTGAACACATCGGGAAAACCGGTAAAACAGATTGACATTGCGGGTACGTTTCCGAACCGTTGGGACAGGCTGCGCTGCCGTTAAAACGTCATTATCGTAATAATAAAATTCGTCTTGCTGCGGATACTGTATTTCCTTGTAAAACGTTTTCCAATCATCGGCAGCGAACTGCTTCGCCTTCTCTATAACCGCAAAAACATCATCCGGTTTGGCAACTCCGCCGAGATAACCTGCCGAAAAGCCGAGTCCCTGAAAGACTGCCAGTTGCTTTGCCGCCAATTCCTGAAAAAACATTTTGCCCTTATCGGCACCGGCAGCATATTTTTCTATTTCCGTCAGCAGCGGATTGCTGACAACGCAGCCTGCCAATCGTCCGCTGTTGAATATTTTGGCAGCCGTTTTCGTCAACACATAAACGTTGCCGATAAGCGGAATGTTGACGTTATTTAATTGCAGCAGCCGTTTGATTTCGGCAAATTTCCGCATATCATAACCGAGTTGCGGAATAACCCAGGCGGCACCGGAACGGACTTTTTTGAGCAGTTTAGCGTATTGCGGTACAAGTTCGTTTTCGTTTTTCTTAAACGGCGATACGGTACAGCCGGCGAAGAAGGACGCTGCCGGCAGTGTTTCGATATTGCCCCGTCTTCCCGGCACTTTGAGACCGGCGTTCATATCCCGCATCACCGCTAGCAGAGCGGCGGAATCAATGTCAAAGACGCTTGCTCCGCATTTCGGATAGCCTGCTGCCGGTAAATCGCCGGACAGGGCTAAAATGTTACAAAAACCTTCCGCCGCATAACGCCAAAGCTGCGATTCCAAAGCGAGGCGGTTATTGTCTTTGCACGTCAGATGCACAACCGTATTTTTTGCGAAGTCCGCAAGTTGACCGGCAAGATAATCGGGCGGCAGCATCGGATGCCCTCCCGGATTATCGGTAACGGAAATCCAGGCAATCCGGTTGTCTTGGAGCAAATCCCGGGCAAAGCGGCACATCTGTCCCGTATCAATCCCCCGTGTTGTAACGACTTCAACACCGGCGGGAAAAGCCGGAACAGATTGCTGTAATGCTTCGCTGAACGTTAACTTCATCGGGTTTCGGTTGCTAGTTTGCTTTTGCCCAATTAACACCGTCAACGGCGGTTTCGCCGTAAAAGTCAATGCCGCTTTTTTCGGCAACCAATGCACTGGCGGCGGCTCCGCCGATGCAAATCTTGACCTTGTCCCGCAAACCGGAGGCGCGAATCAAGTCCATCGTTTCCGTTACAGAACGGTAACACGTTGTCAGTAAAACGCTCATAGCAACGAATTCCGGCGAATATTTTTTAATCGCTTCGACAAAGGCTTCCGGTTTTGTGTTGACACCTAAATCAACGACATTGAAACCGTTGCCGCGAAACACCATTGCGGTAATATCTTTGCCGATGTCGTGAACGTCGTGCTGTACTGTACCGATGACGAGAGTTTTACCGGCACTGGCGGCGGCATCTTTCGGCAGCAGCGGTTCGAGTCTTGCCATTGCTTTTTTCATAATGGCACCGCCGAACATCAAGTCCGGCACGAAGGCTTCGCCGCTATCGAAGCGTTCGCCGAGAAGTCCCATACCTTGGTTGCAGACGGCAACAACTTTATCGGCAGCCATTCCGCCGGCGAGAAGTTGTTCGACCGCCTCCATCACTTCGGTTTCATCGCACTGTGCAAGGGCATTTTGCAGTTTTTCGGCAATACTTTTTTCAGCCGTACTTTTTTCAGCAATACTTTCGGAATCGGACATAATAAGGGCAAAGAATAAAGTATCAATAAGCCGCAACCCCAAACGGGATTTACTTTTCAAGTGTTAACTCTACACTTTACAAAAATGCTTGTCAAGTCCTCAGCCCAGCCGGCGAGCAAAGCCGATTGTTCGGACATTTTACCACACGAATCACAATCAAAATCGCAACCAATTTTGTTTGTGCTGTGTTAAGTAATTTTTTAGGTTCTTGCAATAAAATCCCTTCGCCTGTAAGGCTTGCCTGCCGGCGGAATTCCGTTATAATCGCACCGATAACTAACGTTAAGAATAACGATGTATTGGTCGCAAACATTGATTCCGACAATGAAGGAAACGCCGGACGGAGCGGAAATTCCTTCGCATATTCTGATGCTCCGTGCAGGTTTGATTTCCCAAGTGATGGCAGGGGCTTACACTTATCTGCCGCTGGGACTGCGGTCTTTGCAAAAGGCAGCGCAAATCGTTCGGGAAGAAATGAATAAAACCGGTGCCGTTGAACTGTTAATGACCGCTCTATGCCCCGTGTCGCTCTATGAACGGACAAACAGAGTTAAAGCCTTCGGGAACGTTCTTATTAAAACGGATTTGCCCAGAAGCGGGAAAAAAATACCCGTTGTTCTGTGTCCGACACACGAAGAGGAGGTAACCGACATTGTTGCCCGCTACATTTCAAGTTACCGGCAGTTGCCGATAACGCTCTATCAGATACAGACGAAATTCCGTAACGAAGAGCGTCCGCGCTTCGGGGTTCTGCGGACAAGCGAATTCTTGATGAAGGACGCATACAGTTTTCACGCCGACATCGAATCTCTCAATGTAACGTACAAAAAAATGTACAACGCCTACTGTAAAATTTTTGAACGCTGCGGCTTGCCGTTTTTGCCGGTGGAAGCCGAGTCGGGGCCTATCGGCGGCGACGCTTCGCACGAGTTTATGATTCCGTCGCCCAACGGCGAAGATAAAATTGTTCACTGCGAAGAATGCGGTTATGCGGCAAACATTGAAAAAGCCGAAGTCGGATTTCAGGAAGTTTTTTCATCATCTATAATGCAGGAAACATCGGAGGACAAAGCGGTTGCCGAACTGGATACGCCGGAAGTCCACACCATCGAACAGGTCTGCAAGTTTTTGAAAGTTAAGGCAAGCCGGATGATAAAGACGCTGATTTATGCTGCCGATGACAAAGCGATAGCCGTTTTAATTCGGGGCGACCACGATGCGAACGAG
This sequence comes from Planctomycetaceae bacterium, assembly GCA_031289675.1. Lineage (GTDB taxonomy): Bacteria > Planctomycetota > Planctomycetia > Pirellulales > Thermoguttaceae > WRKP01. The sequence continues at coordinate 19,503 of JAITOZ010000008.1, read as the reverse complement.
AACAAAATCAAACAAGCGGTCAAGGCATCAAAAATAGAACTTGCGGATGAAGCCGTCATCCGCCGTGTAACGGGCGCACCGGTTGGTTTTGCCGGACCGGTAGGATTTGCCGAAAAAATACCGGTTTATGCGGACGTTGCTGTAATGAATCTTGTCAATGCCGTAACGGGCGCAAACAAGGCGGACAAACATTTGGTCAACGTGTGTCCTTCGCGGGATTTCATACCGGACGCTGTCAATGATTTGCGTAATGCCGTGGACGGCGATGCGTGTCCCCGCTGTCATAGTACAATGAAATTGAAACCCGCTATCGAAGCAGGACACGTTTTCAAACTCGGTACAAAGTACAGCGAAAGTTTGAACGCTCAATTTCTCGATGCCGGCGAATCGCAAAAAACGGTGATTATGGGATGTTACGGAATCGGAGTGAACCGGATTATTGCCGGCTTGATAGAAACGTCTTATGACCATTCGGGCATAATCTTTCCGGTCAACTTGGCTCCGTATGAAGCGGTGATATGTCCGATGAAAGTTACGGACGGGAATATGATGAAGGCGGCTTCGGAATTGCACGACCAATTAACAGAAAGCGGCGTTGAGGTCTTGGTCGATGACCGCGACCAGCGTGCCGGCGTCAAATTCAAGGATGCCGATTTAATCGGTTTTCCGCTGCGGCTCGTTATCGGTGAGAAGGGGCTTGCCGCCGGTGAAATTGAATTGAAGTGGCGTTGGGATACGGCTGTTTCCCTTATGCCGATAGCGGGTGCTGCCGAAAATATCGCCGCTCTGATTAAAGAGGAACGGAAAACCGGCAAGCGGTTCAAAAATGGGAAAGAAGCATCATAGATACGGAAAGAAAGGATTACGGACGGGGTTTCAACAGAACTATTCCCGCTCTCTGGTGTTTAGTACAGCGGTGTGATATAATTGGACGAAAGGAAAGAAAAATGCAAAAAGGTTTTACGCTTCTCGAAGTAATGGTGGTACTTTTTATTTTGGTAACAGTGGCGGCACTCGCTGTCGGTGCGTATCAGGGACAGTTAGCACAGGCAAAACGGCAAAGTGCGGTCGTCTATATCAAAGGACTGGCCTCGGCAATAGAACTTTTTGAACTCAACATAGGCAGACCGCCGACAAGCGATGAGGGTCTTAATGCGTTGATAGCAGCACCGGGCGATTTGTCCAATCCGGCAAAATGGAGCGGTCCCTACATCAAAGAGACGGTACAAACAAACGATCCGTGGGGGAATTCCTATCAATACGTTTGTCCCAGTGCCAGAGGCAAGGGTAATTATGACGTTTGGTCTTGGGGCCCCGACGGAATTAACGAAACTGACGACGACATTGGTCAATGGACAAATGACTAACATATTGATAACCGGTGCAACCGGCGGTATCGGGGCGGCAACAGCACGGAAATTTGCCGAAGTTGGTTCGACCGTTTTGCTACACACATTTCAAAACGTCCAGTCGGCGGAAAGAATTGCGGAGGAAGTACGCAAAGCCGGTGCGGAAGCGGCGGTTTTCACCGCCGATTTTTCGCACCCCGGAAGTGCCGGAAATCTGTATCGGCAAGTGTACAGGCGGGTCGAACATATTGACGTTCTGGTGAACGCTGCCGGTGCTGATTTGATGTCGCCGTCCATACACTCAATGTCTTTTGAGGAGAAGATGCGTCTCCTTTGGCAAATCGATGTCGCTGTTCCGATACGGCTGTCCCGAACGATTGCCCGGCAAAGCAGCGGTAAAAATGCCGGCAAGGATACCGGCGGCAGCACAAAGCGGACATTGATTGTGTTTTTTTCCTCAAACAGTGTTGATTACGGTTGGCGGGGCGAGACAGCGGAACTTTACGGCACTGCGAAAGGGGCATTGCAGGGATTTAGCCGTTCGTTTGCTCAAACGGTTAGTCCAGACGTTCGGGTTTGTTGTTTATCGCTCGGTTGGATTACAACACGCTGGGGGGACTCATTGCCGTTGGACAAAGAAAAACGTTACGCTGCCGATTCGCTGTTAAACCGCTGGGGAACGCCGGAAGAGGTTGCCGCAACAGTCCGATTCCTTGCCGATGATGCGTCGTTGTTACTGGACGGCTGCCGGCTCTATGTGGACGGCGGGAAAAGGTCGGCAACTGCCGGTTAGAGCGTTAGTTAGAGTTAGGGGTGCGTTGACGCTCCATCTTTGCCGTAGAGTCAACACGCCTAGTCCATCACTTCGCCGCTCACGACCATAATGACCGTATCTGCATTGTAATTCGGATTGTCCGAAATGTGTTTGCGCTGCTTCGTGTCAAGCGGCAGAGCATAGTGAATGCGGATACCTTTCTCGGCACAGAAATATTCAAAGTCCGCCAACGTCAGGAATCGGACATCGTCCGTGTTGTACCATTCCGCTGCCGTTTTACCGTGTTCAATCCGCGGCGCACGTCCCTGTTCCGATAACTGCTGCCGATATTTATTGTAACCCAAATTCGGAAAACTAACGATACAGCGTGTTCCGACACGAACCATTTCTGATAACACAAATTCAACATCCCGTATCGTTTGAAGCGTTTTTGACAGCACAACAAAATCGAATTGGTCATCTTCAAATTCTTTCAGACCGGCATTAATGTCGGCTTGCACAGCGTTGATGCCTTTTTCAAGACATTTCCGTATTTTCACTTCGTTGATTTCCAAGCCGACCAGTTGCGTGTTGCCCCGCTGTTTCAGACGGGATAACAATCCGCCGCTGCCGCAGCCTAAATCGAGAACCGATGTGTTGTCGGGTATCAAGTCTATGATTTGCGTAACGTCAAATCGGGCATCATCTGCCAAGATATGGGAATCAGGAGGCGGGGCTTCTGTTTCCGGTATCCTGTTTCTTACTCCCGATGCTTGGTTTCTGACTTCGGCTTCTCCGCAGCGAAGGAACGCCCCTATCATATTGCCGTAGAGGTCAAAGTTGTTCGGCAGCAAAAACGCATCGTGTCCGCAGTCGCTGGGAATGTTACAATAATTCACCGGCTTGTTCTGCACCAGCAAAGCCTGCGTGATTTCCTGCGATAAAAACGGCGGGAAAAGCCAGTCGGAAGAAAAACTTAATATCAAAAACCGGCACATCGTCTTGCGGAGTTTACGCCGTAATTCGTCCGGGCTGCTGCCCAGTTCATAAGTATCTATTGCCGTTGAAATGGCGATATAACTGTTCGCATCGAACCGGTCAACAAACTTTTCGCCCTGATATGCCAGATACGAACCAACACTGAATTTCGTCTCAAACTTCGTGTCTATTTTGCGTCCCTGATTCCGGTCGGCATCGAACTTCTGCATCATCGACTCGCGGGACAGATACGTGATATGTCCTAACATTCTGGCGATAGCCAAACCGTCGGCAGGAACAACACCGTGTTCGTAATAATTTCCGTTATGAAAATTCGGGTCGCTTTGAATGGCGTTCCTTGCAACGATGTCGAATGCCAGCGATTGACTCGTCAGATGAGGACCTGCTGCCAAACAAACAGCGGACATAAGCCGGTCTGGAAACCGCAGCGACCATTCCAGCGTACAGATACCGCCGAGAGAACCGCCGATAACAGCAAGGAGCCGGTTGATACCGAAATAGTCAATCAGGAGACTTTCCGTTTCAACAATATCGCCGATAGTGATTTCGGGAAATCCGACTCCGTAGCGTTTGCCGGTTTGCGGATGGATTGCGTCGGGACCGGTTGTTCCCCGGCAGCCTCCGAGAACGTTCGGACAAATAACAAAGTATCTATCGGTATCAATCGGTTTGCCGGGGCCGACCATAATTTCCCACCAGCCGGAATCGTCTGTTTCGTTATGGGCGGCAACGTGAGAATCGCCGGAAAGGGCGTGGCAAAGCAAAACGGCATTGTCTTTACGCTCATTGAGAGTCCCGTAAGTTTCGTAAGCAACAGTAACTTCAGGCAGAAAGCCGCCGTGTTCGAGCGGCAGCGGCTCGTGAAATGTTACCGTTTGCAGATATTTGAGCGGATTGGAATTACGGACGGAATCGGTACTGTCAAATTCCATAGTCGAATGTTAGATGATTGCACGATTCTAACAAAAGGTTAAGCGTATATCAAGACATAATCCAGCACAATCCCCAGCAAGGCGTGCTGTCCGAAGCCGGAGAGAATTGACTGTGTCCGGTAGGCAAACGTTCCCCAAACAAGACCGGCAGCAATAGCAGCGAAGACTTCGCTTGCCGGATGCCCGTAGTGCAGCATTGTCGAAGCCGCTGTTTGCATCAAAACTGCCGCCGGTAGACCGCAGCGTTCGGAAAGTCCGTGCTGCATAAAACCGCGGAACAAAAATTCCCAGCCGAAATAATAACCGAGATACAAAACACAATGAAAAGTAAAAATGCCTAGTCCGATAGTTTCGCCGGGCGGCTGACCGTGCGTGCGGACGGCATAGTTAAGCGGATAAACATCGTAAAAAGCCGGATTGTATCCTGTAAAATAACCTGCCAAAATAACAAAGGGAGCGGCGAGACAAAACGACCGGACGGTACGGTAACGGATTCCTAAACGCAATCCGTAATCGGCAAGACGTTCGCGAAAGACGAACTTGACGATGCACATCGGAACGAGACCGAAGAGGAACAAGGCGGAGAGCAAAGGAACGCAGCCTGTCCAAAACCGGACATTCCAAGAGACAACTGGAAAGGCTTTCGGAAAGGCAAAGTAATACCAGCACGATACAGCGAGAAGGGAGTAGAACAGAATGATAACCGGTTTGTGTTGTTGCATCACTTTTTTATAAACTTCGTCCAATTTGCTTTTCGTCTTTGCCGCATTGATACGTTCGATAAATTCCTCGTTGTACTTCTTTAACTCAAAATAAACGAATGAACCGCCGCCGTGCCGTCGCCACCCCATCTTGTGCGCTGTTGCCGCCGTTTGCCGGTGCCGGCCGTAATTTTCCACCAGTCGGAATCGTCCGTTTCGTTATGGGCGGCAACGTGAGAATCGCCGGAAAGGGCGCGGCAAAGCAAAACAGCATTATCCGCTTTCTCGCTGAAAGAGCAAGGAATTAGCAATGCCAGAGCACACTCAAGAGCAAACCCGCAAAAACAAGGGGTATTAGGTCTACTCACTGCCGCTTTCGTAGAATTTCAAAAAATTGAAATTTTTCCCAGAAACCGCTTGACATTTGTCTGTTGATAGGTTACACTATTGTTGACAGCGGGGGTATTGTGCCTCTGCAAAAACCGCCTTTTGAAAGGAGAACTGCAATGTTCACAACTGTTTCACCGCAGCAAAGTGCTGCAAAATTGACCTCACGTAAGTGTAAGAGAGAGAGAACAATCCCGTAGAATAGGATTCACTCTCGTCGAACTTCTTGTCGTCATTGCCATCATCGGCATACTGATTGCCCTCTTGCTTCCGGCAGTGCAAGCCGCACGGGAAGCAGCACGAAGAATGCAATGCTCAAATAAGTTGAAGCAACTTGCCCTCGCTGCGCATAACCATCACGATGTCTTTAACCGCTTCCCCGACGGCTCTGACAGATATGAAGCTGTGTTAGACCCCGCCGATACTAACCCGCAATTTAAGGAGTTTAGCGGTCACGTGTTCCTGCTGCCGTTCATCGAACAGTCAGCACTCTACGAAGGGTTTAAGGAACTCTTTGAACATCCTTATGACTTGACAGCCGATTATCGGGCTAAAGACGGTTTTCACCAACTCCGGTCAGGCAACGGAATATCAAAAGTGTACTGGCTTGTTGACCAGTACCGCCTTGCCGATGCCGCTTTCCTTGCCTGTCCGTCCGACAACAACGGCAACCAATCGTTTCAGACAAACTTCGACTCAAGTGCTGTCACTGCCCCGAGTGCTACTAATCTTACCACTTTCGGGCGCAGCGGGAACTATACGATGAGTATGGGGGATTACGCCATAAGAGCGGATAACAGCGGCGACTATCAGACTCGAAAGGGGGCTTACAGCCGCGGACCGTTTCAACCTATATGGGAAACGGCTTTGAGCGACATCACAGACGGAACCAGCAATACAGCAATGTACAGCGAGCGTGCTTGCGGCGACGGCGTGGATGAAGCCTTCGGCGGCAGCATTTTTTCCCGTTTCGGAGCCAGTAATGATGTGAGTACTGCTGCCGACAGTCTTGCAGGAAGTTTTAGGGTGAATCGAATCTTCAATCCGAGTGCCGCTCAAGCCCGCCGCTCAGGAAAACAATACGTTGCGAACATTCCCACAAGCGGCTGGGCGGGAACGCTTTGGTATTCCAGTGCACCGTCGCAGTCGTGGTACAACCACATTTTACCTCCTAATTCGCCGTCTTTTGCCAGTGTCGGCAGAAGACCGAATGAGGATCCTCACTCTGTGAGTATGCTTCCGCCGACGAGTTATCATACCGGCGGCGTGAACCTTGCCCGCTGTGATGCTTCGGTTGCATTTGTTACAGAAACGATTGACTGCGGCAACCAGACCGGAGTTGTCTCGGCAACGGACCCGACAAACAACGGCAGAGCGTCGGCTGCGCCGCACTATTGGAACAATCCCGCCGCCTATTTCGCCGCCAATGACAGTAGTTACTTGAACTCGACAAACTCGAAGGGACCCGGTTCGCCCTCGAACTTCGGCGTTTGGGGTGCGTTCGGCTCCCGCGACGGCGGAGAGGCAACGGCAATGCCGTAGATAATTAGTGGCTAGTGATTAGTGGCAAGTGGCGAGTCATTCGACCTGCGGTCGAAATGGATAACTAACCACGCGTCACTAGTCACTCACCACTAGTCACTTAACCATAATACTTATGAAACATATTATTATCATTACATTACTTATTGTTACATTATCTATCGCCGGCTGCGGACAGCGGGGGTTAAAGGGGCTTTCCAAAGTCAGCGGGACGATTACGCTCAATGGTCAGCCTCTTGAGGGGGCAACGATTTCGTTTTCTCCTCAAACGCCGGACACCCGCGGAGCCGCTGCGTTGAGCGGAGCCGGCGGCAATTTTCAGGTTACGACACTGCACTCTAACGATGGCGTACAGCCGGGCGAGTATTTGATTTCGGTATCGAAAATCGAATCGGAGGGTATTCTTCCGGCGGCAGAGGTGCGGCGTATAGGGGCGAAAAACTACCATCCGCAGCGGACGCAGATGGTGCCGGAAAAGTATCTCAAAGCGGAAACGTCGGACTTGAAGATAACGGTCAGGAAGGGCAGGAACGATAAGTTAATTCTGACGCTGGAAGGCGAAGCGGCGGGTAAGTTAGAGGAAGACGGAGGCAACGATTAAAACGCAAAGCAGCAGTATCAGTATAACAGCGGGTACGCTGCCTGCCGCCGCCTTTGATAATATCGCTGTATCACTTGCCGCTTACAAAAACGAGTGCATTTTGCGCAGCGGTCAGCGTGCCGCTAAAAATCTGACCGTCAAGCAGAAACACGTCCGGCGACAGGGCAGCATAAGTGCCGGTGTCGATGCGGCAGACGTTTCCCCGATGACCGGAAACTTCGCCCTCGTAATTTAAGTACGCCTTGCGGTGCGGCGGCAGTGTTTCGGCAGGAGCAGTGAAATTTTCGCCGTTGATGTTTTGCGGCGGAATCGACCACGTATCAAGTGCCGACTCCGTTTCCAGCATTACGTCCCAATGCTCTCCGTCCGCTCTTCGATGAAGCAGAATAACGAAATGGAATTGATAATTAAGAATGGATAATTGATAATTAAGCAGGCGGTGCGTTTTTAATTTCCTTCATTGTCCGTTATCAATACTCAATTATCAATTCCCCAATGTCATACGTTCGTTCTGAAATAGCAGCGATGTCAGTTTTACCCTATCTTGTAAATACTCGGCGGAACAACCGCAGGCGGAGATAAAAACTTATCTGAACACGTCAGCATCGAGAGAGTACGGCGTTTGACCGGGTTCGGGATGCTCTTTGACCGTCAACATTCCGCCGACGCGTACCTGATTGGTTTTGTATTCCGTTGCTAATTCTCCCCGCAAGGTTACATCAACCATCTCTGACGGATTACGCGTTGCTGCGCCGAATTTATTTTGTTCGATAGACGGAACCAGCATAAAGTTTGTAATTTCTGTCCGCTGCCGCGTCGGAAACATATAGCCTTCAATGAACACCGGCGTACCGCTTACTTCATTGCTTTGCGGGTCAGTACGTAACGCCAAAGCAAGCACTTCTTTCGGTATTTCTCCCGTTACGGGGTCGGCTGCCAAATCGGCAAAGGTAAGGGGAACATAGCCCGGCGGAATCTGAAACGAAGCCGTATAGACCTGGTATGACAGCCCCGCCGTTGCGCAAAGTACCGACAGAGCAACGCCTGCCGAGGCGATACCGAGTCCGCCGAGTTCTTTGGAAGCCCCCAGAATTTTACGGACAGCCAGCGTACCGAGAATAATACCGAGTATCGGAAAAACGATAAAAATGCCGCTGATGAAAGTCAAGAGCGAGAGAAAACCAAGTACGAATGACCCGACAGACTCCGCCGTCAGTGACCGGTAATCGGTATTTTCTTCAGGAATAACTTCATCGTGGTCCTGATAATAGCCTTTGAGAGCATCGTCAAACTCGCCGCGCCGCCGGCTGTCCCCTGAATTCTGATTGGTTGACATTGTTGCGTTCCTGTACCGCTGTGCTGTTTGATTATACCGAATCCGGCTGGGAATTGTACTCTCCGCTGCCTGCTCCCCCGCTATATTAAAACGGCACCGGTGCAGCGAGTTTAATCCGTTCTTTCGTTACCGGATGGTCAAAAGACAATTTCCAGGCGTGCAAAGCAATGCCGCCTTTGAACGGCAATTTTGCCCCGTACTTAATGTCGCCGAGTATCGGATATCCCCGGCTTGATAACTGAATACGAATCTGATGTTTGCGTCCCGTTCCCAATTCGATTTCCAGCAGCGTGTTTTTTCCAACGTGCCGAAGTGTCTTATAACGCAGCAGCGATTCCTTGCCTTCGGGATTATCCGTAATATGTGCCTTGCGGTGCCGCTTGTCATTTTCAATTTTATCAAAACACCCTGCTTCCGGCGGATAAATTCGTCCTTCAATGATTGCGGCATAAATTTTTTCAACGCTATGCGAACGGAATTGTTCGTTGATTCTGGCGGCTGCTTTGGACGTTCGGGCAAACAAGACCACACCGGACACAGGGACATCAAGCCGGCTGACAACGCCGAGATAGACTTCGCCGGGTTTGTGATATTTTTCCTTAATATAGGCTTTTGTTTGCGTGAGGAGCGTTTCCTGACCGGCGGGCAGCCCCATCACGGCAATTCCGCAGGGCTTAATAAGGGCAATAAGATGATTGTCTTCGTAAAGGATTTGCACTGCTCTATTTGTCGTCTTGCCGTGTAGTTTTGCCGGTCAAAATTACAGCCTTTGTCCGTCGGCAATCAGCCGGACTTTTAGTTTTTCGTAATCGACATCCTGCACGTCAACTCCGCTGTCGATTGCCAATGCCGCTGCCGTTGCCGCACTTTGACCGAGTATCATAAATACCGGTTCCATTCGTATCGAACCGAAAGCGATATGCGAGCAACTCACGCATACCGGCACTAACAGATTCGTACATTCCTCACGCTTCGGCGTAATCGAACCGTAATCAATTCCGTAGGGATCCTTCGTTCTTACCTGAATATCGCCCTCGTTCTGTACCGTTCCCTGCGGAGTAATGTACCGCCGGACATTATGCGAATCCATCGTGTATGAACCCTTGCCGACAGGCTGGGGACATTGTGTCCCGCCGCTGCAATTATGTTCGGTCATCACATATCTGCCTATCATCCGGCGGGCTTCACGGACATATATCTGATACGGAAAATGTCCGTTGCCGGTAAATTCATCTTTCGCATAACCCCAGCGGCTCGCTGCGTCCCGTACTTCTTTCGGTACCCGCCTGTCGTTCGCAAGGAAATACATCAAGCCCTTTTGATACCGGATATGTTCGCCGAGAATCTCCTGCCGCCGTTCGTACGAAGCATCGGGATAATCGTAATTCTGTCCGATAAAATCGGTGCTGAACGGTCCGTGATTGTTCGTGTCCGTTTTGTGATTCGGAATCCGGTCGAACTTCTTAAACGTTCCCCGCCAGCCGGTTTGGAATACACGGACGTATAATTCGTAATCGTTCGGGTCATATCCTTCCGGTTTCTGAAACGGCACGCGGTTCGGTTCATAGTCGGTCAGACACATTCTGTAACAATAAGCCTGCACACGTTTATCTCCTTCTCCGGCAATGCCCTCTTTGCTGTCATCAATGTATTTTATTTTTCCGCTTTCCGGTTTCCCCTGTATGATGTACGGGTCAACCGGTTTAGCAAAATGATGGTGCTTAATTTTATCGAACTGGTTGCCGTTGAGTGTTTCATTGTATTGTGCGTTTGCTTCACGTCCGACAGTGTATTGCACACCGGCAAGTGCCGTTAAATCGCCTTCATAAGTTGCGTCAATGAAGACTTTACCTTCGTATGTTTTACCGTCCAGTGTTGTTATTGAAACGATTCTCTTGCCGTCTTTCTTTATGCCTTTTTCGCGGTCGAGGTACGCATTGCGGACAACTTCGATGCTGTGTTCCTTAATCCAATTTTCAAAGACGGCTTCGGCAACGTGCGGTTCAAAAGCCCACATTGTCTTGTCATCGTGCCGCATTGCTTTTGTACCTTGACCGGCGTTAGCGTATGTATCTTTTTTCTGCCGGTTCCACGCTTTGTCATCTTGATAAGCGTTATAAATGCGTTGATAAAATTCGCGGGAGAGTCCGCCGATGGAATTGGTATTGCCGGAGTCGGTCAGACCGAGTCCGCTGCTGCTTAATCCGCCGAGATGTTTATCCGGCGACACGATGATGACGGACTTCTTCATCTTTTCGGCTTGAATTGCCGCCGTGACAGCCGAACAGGTTCCGCCGTAAATGACAATGTCGTAAGCCGATATAGTGTTAGCGGTCAGTAAGCCGGCAAGACAAAACGAAAAGATTGTTGTTCGGAACATTGAGAATATTGGGATGAAAAAACGAACGGCTTGGGCAGCCGGACAAATTGCGCGTATAACAGTCTGTACATCTCAAAGTGTATCACAAAGACTCTTGTTTAGGGAGTGTTGACGCTAAAAATTCGGCAGATTATCGGCAGCCGAATAGCAGTCTGACGGGGTGACAATCGTCTCGTGTAAGGCGTAAACCCTACGGAGTAAAAAATATCAACAGTAAAATAAGAGAATCCTTATTTTGCGGTCAGAAGTGTTCGGAGATGTCCCTCAATAACGTGCTGACATCGGCCGGCAACGTTGTTGACCTCCCAACGGTCGTCCGGCTTAACATACAACTCCGGCGGAACATAAAACCAATCCGGCGTAACCAGAGCATTGCCGATATGCAGAAAAGAATGAACGGCTTCGACCTCTTCCGGTATGGCTGTATCCAGTATTTCTGTATCAGATATTGCCGCCTTTAATGACACTGTCCTTAAAAACGGCAATACATCTTGAGGCAGCAAAAGCGATTGACTTCGGTAACCGGCAAAGCGGCACTTCGGAAAACGAATCATCAGCGGCAAGTGAATGTTTTCACCGTAAATGTCATCATTCGCTCCAATCCGGCGGTGTTCACCGAGCGAAAAACCGCGTGTCGATACGAACATCAATGCCGTATCTTCGAGATAATCAAGGTATTCGAGCAACCCCGCTAACGCTTCGTCCAAAACGCTCATCCCGCCGCTGTATGCTTCCATCACGCTTTGCAGCGTATCGGGGTCGGCATCGGTAAAGTCCGGCAGTACCGTTTTTGAATACGGCGGCGGGTCTTTTGCGTCCTGATGCCGTATCCGGTAATGTAACGGAAAATCCCAACAGCCGCGGAATCCTTCAAGATGTAAATGCACAAAAAACTCTTCCGTATCGGGATTGATGCTGTCAATGATATCGGTAAGGGCAGCAAAGGCTTTGCAAAATTGCGTCTCATCCAGCACCGCAGCCGCTTGGGTATCGTGAAAAGGTTCGAGATGATGCCGCTCGTCAAAATTATCCGTGTACTGATGCAGATACAAATCCGAATCATCCGTGATGAAAAACGTCCGCCTATGTTCTAGAGCAACTTGTCCGCTAACAGATTGCTCTGTTATTAATTGTAATTTTTCGTTAAAAAACCCCTCGTGAGACAATGCCGTAAAAGCGGCAGATAAATCCAGCGTATCGGTATAGTACCGGTCAAAAAGAACGGATTGAGCGGCAAGAGAATCGAGTGCCGGCGTTTGTATCCAAGAGTTGCCGAACGCCCCTATCATTCCGCTGTGAAGCCCGTCAATAGAAAGACAGAGGATATTCATTACACGCTGCTCGGAGTGAAAAACTACAGTCAATAAAAACGGGCAAAAACTTTTTTGCGGTCCCAAGCCCGAAGGTTTTCGGACAAATAAATTCGGCAAGCCGGCACATTCTTTTCGTCAACCGATGTCAGGAGCAATATCTTGTTCCATCGGGCGGCAGCCGACTTTGCATAACGCACGATTTCTCTCGCCAGCCCTTGCCCCCGCACTTCGGCAATCAATCCCATATATGTCAGTTCAAACTGCTCCGGCGAAGCGTCCGTCAATAATAGTACGCCGATGTCCCGCCCTTCATACCGAACAATAAACCAAAGTTCTGGACGAAATAATGCTCCGCTTTTATAACCGAGCAGCACGTTTTCGACCGGCGCAACCGACATCAGTTGCGGAAAATCCAGCGAGTCTGCATACGTTGCCTTCACCAATGTTTTCAAACGCTGCGATGTCCCGTATGCGGTATCGTCTTCTGTGCCGGATTGTGTGTCTTGCTGTATCTCCGGCAGGGAAATAAATTGTAACTGCTGCGGTTGATAAGCGGCATCCTGCGGCGATAATTCAACGGCAAGATACACCAAGTCCGAGAGAAACTCAAAGCGTCCGTATTCAAGGAGCGTTCTTTCATCGAAGGGTTGATTTCTATCGGCTAATGCCACGGCGGCATACTTATTTCCGTTACAACAATACTTTTCGAGGGCATCGTAAAACGCTTCGGCACTGTACCCCGCCGGCATTGACGGCACCCAAAGCAGCACCGAACCATCCGGTCGGCTTTGAGCGTACAGTGCCGCAACGAGCGTATCGCCGTTCTTCGCCAGAAATAGGCTGTCGAATTGCAATGTGCCGGCTTCATGCTGCTGCAAAACGGCACCGATGCGGACGGCGGCTTCCTGCGGCGGCAAATGCCGGAACGCCAAATGCAGCATTGTTTCCAATTCGGCTTCGGACGGATGAACGATTTGCATATCTGCCCTCACCACCGCGGGATGCAACTCAAATCGAGCGACACCACCCAGACCATTAGCAGCAGTATCAGGAATAAACCCGCATAACTCAATATCACCTGAATGAGTTCATTGGGCTGCCGCCGGAATATCCCCTCGTATAGCAGGAATACCACGTGACCGCCGTCCAACGGAGGCATCGGCAGGATATTGACGACCGCAAGGTTCGCCCCTATCAGGCACAGAAACATCAGATAGGGACCCAAGCCGCTGCTGACGACATCATACGCAGCCTCAACGATTAAAACGGGACCGCCCAGCGCATACGGGGAAACGCCGCCGCTGAACAACGCCTTCAAAAACTTGTACACCGCCAGCGAAGAGTCAATCATCTTTTGCGTGCCTAACCAACACGCCTCGCCGAAGTTGTTTACTTTGACGACCGACTTTTGGTCGGCAAGGATAAAGCCGCGGTCGGTATTAAACCAGTCCGTTGCGTCTGAAATCGGAAAATCCTCCGTTCGGGTGCTGCCGTCTTTGTCTTCGAGAGTCAAACGGACAGAAACTTCGCCCTTTGCCGGTTCGCTGCCGCTTCCCTGCTCTTCTTTTTCTTCGACTCTGGCACTTTGCAGCAGCACCGTGAAAATGTACGGAATGTCAATTTTGCTCCCGATGCCGCTGAGCATAAAGCCGTCCGGCGTTTTTTCGGCAAACGATGTTTTCTTGCGGAAGAGCGCAATCGAATGACGGAATTCCACGCCGGTAACCCGTTCGCCGGTGTCAAGCACTGCTTCGACATTCCACGCCAAACCCAACGCCGTAGAGCCTACGGGGTCGCGTATTGATGCCGCATTAAGGCTCGGCAAAATGCGGACAGGCTGCAATTCGACATCCAGCGTTACCGGCTCTTCGTTAGACGTTCCGCTTTTTGCCAGCGTCAATTTTACCGATTTTTGTTCTGCATTCACTTTTCGTAACAATATCTGCGGCAGTTTCAGCGGGTCGAAACCGGTATCACCGCCCGCCGGAATACCGTCCACCGAAATAATCGTGTCGCCCGGCTTAATTCCTTTTTTTTGCGCATCGCTGCCCGGCAATACCGACGTAATGCTGCCCATACGGAACCGGACGGCTTTATCTGTATCTTTATCTTTAATTTCTTTCATCGGAATTGCCGGTATCTCCTTCGTGCCTTCAACGCCGCGAAACTCTATTTTGACGGGCTTGTCGAAGTGCCGCATCACCGCATCGAGGTATTCGGCATAATTATTAACGCTTTGACCTTCGACTTTTTCAATCCGTACGTTTTTCTTTTTCAGCGATTCGATAACCTGCGGTGCGTAGTATTTTTTAGCGAGCGGCAGTACCGGCTCTTTTTCCGGCACCGCCAAGTCCAGTGTCGGCAGCGCACCGACTCCAATCATCGGTGCTAAATCGCTTTTCCGTTTTCGGGGAATAAGATTGATTTCGAGCGGCAAAGCGTTCCTGTCGATGGCAAGATTGACCCCGTTTTCGCTGCCGACCATTGCCATATTGACATCGGTGAATACTCTTGCCGGCGCACCGTTGATAGAGGTAATTTTATCGCCGACCTGCAAACCGGCTTCCCAGGCAGATGAACCCGGTGTAACGCTGCCGACTGCCGGAGCGGTTGCGGTGAAACCGATGTGATACGCCGCGGCAGCACAGACAATCGCAAAAAGAAAATTCATCGTTACACCGGCAACAATGATTGCCAAACGCTGCGGAACACTTTTTGCGAGATAACTGTCGGGAGCAAAAACGGCTTCCTGCAATGCGGCAGGAGTAACGTTGTCCGCAGCACTGCCTGATTCTTGGGCTTGTTGTTTTGCACGTTCGATTTCTTTCCGCAGTTCGCCGGGATTATCTTCCTGACCGAGCATTTTGACATATCCGCCGAGGGGAAAGAGTCCGAGTCCGTATTCGGTTTGTCCCCATTTGAACTTAAAAAACTTCAGTCCCCAGAAGTCGAACCAGATGTAGAATTTATCGCATCGGACTCCGCAGAGCCGGGCAACGGCGAAGTGTCCGAATTCGTGGACGATAATCAGTGCATTGATACCGATAATAACGAGAATAACGTTGTACGTAACCGTCCAAATTGTTGAAAAATCCATTATTTACTTGTCTGATGATTTATTTACCTGATTGTGTTGTGTAATCGTGTTATTATTGTATGTCATCGTACCAGTGCTGTCAATGCTTCTTTGAGTACCGCTGCCGGAATAGTCCCAAAGCCGCGGTACTCCATTTCGAGGAGGATACGTTTTTCGGCGGCTTCATCAATTTTCGCCATAGTTTCACCGTCGGGCGAATAAAACAACGTTAAATTCCGCAGTACCGCTTCTGCCTTCGGCGGCAATTCCTGCCAGCCCGGAAACATAAAGTTCCAACTCAAATCCCAAATCCGAACGATACCGTCTTCGCTGCCGGTTGCCAGCCGCCTGCCCGATATGTCCAGCGACATTGCCGAAACCGCCGCCCGATTTCCCTCAATGCGTTTCTCTTCCGTCATATCCGAGAGCCGGGTTATCCGTACCGTTGCGTCTTTGGAAGCCGAGAGCAAAAAACGTTCATCAGGCAGCAGCGACAATGCCGAAACACCGCTGATATGTCCGTAGAATTCCGCTTGTAACCGGTCTGCTTGCGGCGGGTTATTGTTCAAATTCCACAGAGCAATTTTGCCTGCCGTATCCGCTGAAATAATTTGTGAAATATCGGCGGTCAGCAAGACGGATGCAACAGGGGACTGATGTACCGAAACCGTCTTGACCGGCAATTCGGCGTTATTGTTGGTACTGTTTTGCAGCGGACACCGCCAAAGACAAACTTTGCCGTCTTCGCCCCCGGTAACGAGGTAATGTCCGCTACGGCTGAAGCGGACATCATTGATGCCGCCGTTATGTGCCTGCCATTGATTGAGTACCGTGTTCGACAGTGCATCCAAAAGAATCATTGTCCCGTCGCCGGACGCAACCGCAATTTTTGTTCCCTGCGGGTTTAATCTGATTTTCGTAATCTGCTTAATCCGGTTGCCGAGCGTTCGGATACACTGCCCCGTCTGAATGTCCCAGATACGTATTGTCGAATCCCAAGAGCCGGAGACGAGAAATTTTGCATCGCTTGTTAAAGCGATACTGCGAACCCAGTCCTGATGTCCCTGTAATACAACACTGCATTTCTGTTCGGCAATGTTCCAGATTCGGATTTGCATATCCCGTCCGGCAGAAGCAACGAGATTGGCATCAAGCGAAACGGCAAGCGTTGAAACGGGTTCTTCGCTGCCTTGAAACGTATGCGTACATAAAACCGATTGCAGCGATTCTCGAACGCAGTGCCGGCGTATAGAGTCCGATGTTCCGTCCGTTTCAAAGGCAATCTTCGCCGCATTCCAGCCTTTCATCGTTTCGGCTTGAGCAATATTTTGCAGTACCGCCGCATAATCCGAATCGGCAGCAGCCTTGCGGATAATGTTACAGATATTCCGCATTTCATATTGCTGCCGGCTGATTTCTTCGCTGCTTGAAATGTACGAAAGTAAAATCGGGGCGTGAAAGGACATCGAACACAGAGCGGAAATATCCCAAAGCCGCAATTCTCTGCCCGCCGCCAGCAGCAAAGCAAACCGGTTATTCGTACCGATGTACACGGCTTCAGCCGTTCCCCGCAAACCGGTCAGAGTCCGCAAACACCGGCACGACGGGATTTCAAAAAAACGCAGGTTGCGGTCTTCGCAGCCGGTAACGGCAAAGCGTCCGTCGGAACTGAACGCAAATGCTGTAATGTTTCCGTTGTGTCCGAGAAGTTCACCGATGATTTTACGCTCCGCAACATTGGTGATGACCGCGCGGTCGTCAGTTACCTGACCGAGCCAATTTTTGGAAGAACAAAGACTTTGCAGCGGACGTTTTTTTGCCTTGTTGACGAAATACCGCTGCCAGCCGGTGCTGCTGAAAATACTCGAATACTTATTCGCTCCCATCCGGCGCAGGGCTAAATCACCGTCAACAATCAATAATTCGTGCAGCAAATCATCGCTTAATGCCAGCCGTCCTGATTTTGTAACCGCACTTTTATTCACCTTAAAAGAATTGAGTATCTGCCCCGATACCGTTGACCGCAGTTGTAACGTTTTTTCATCAGAGGCATAGAGAATAAAATCGCCGTTGCGGTCAACTAACACGTTGTCTTCGCTTGCCGGTGCAATAATGAACCGGTCTAAACACCGCACCGTCTTATCGGTCAGATTTTCTGTTACGGCAGCGGCTTTCCGTATGTCGCTGCGGTCTTCAATTTCTAGTGCGTCTGAAAACGCATCGAATGCCGAAGCCGTGTTGCCCCGCTCCCGCTGCGCTAAACCTAACGCGAACATTGCCGATGAGGATTCCGGCTGCATTTTAACGAGCATCTCCAGCCGCTCAATGACTCCCAAGTCGGTCATCTTGCCGAGCCGCCAAGACGACAGCGTTTGATTATATGTGACTTCGGGGTGCCACGGCTGCAAAGACAACGCTTTGCTGAACAACTTTGATGCCGCTTCCGGTTTATTCAAGTCGAGCATCGAGACGGCAAGATTGTTAATGCTTTCCGGCGTTTGCGTTGCGCTGATCGGCGGGCTGCGGAAATACGCAGAACCGGAAACGTTACGGTAAATTTTTGCGAGCCGTTCAGCAATTTCCTCCATCGTTGCCGGACGCTTTGCGGGGGCTTCCTCAAAACATTGTAACAGTAATTCACCGACATCCGGCGGTATTTCCGGCAATTCCGGTCTCGGCGGCGGTTCCTTCAAAACGGACTCGCAAACCTGCCGGGCAGTTTGACCGCCGCGCTTGCACGGCGGACAGCCGGTGTAAAGTCCCATAAGACTCACCGCCCAAGACCAAATATCGGTACCGACCGTCATCTTCGGCAGATTATCAAATTGTAATTTTTTAATCGCATTGACGAGGCTGAATTGTTCCGGCGAACAGTAACCCGGTGTCAAACCGATGTTCCCGTAACTTGCCAAAATGTAGGCTCTTCGGGTTTGGGCATCGTCTTTCGCCGGTTCATCGGTCGTTTTCGGTAATCGGGCATCAAGCAAACTTTGCGATAAGCCGAAGTCGGATACTTTGGCGACTTCGCCTGCCATCATCACATTCGCCGGTTTCACGTCCAAATGTAACAAGCCCTGCCGATGAGCGTGATGTAGTCCCCAGCAAAGTTGGACGGCAACATCGAGGATACGCAGAGAAGATTCCGTTTTGCCGCCGGCGTAGAGTTTGCGGCTGCTGACCCAGTCTTTCAAAGAACCGTCAGGTACAAATTCGGCAAAAAGGCGGGGAATACCGCCGATACGCCGGACAAGATAGCACGTTACAATGTTCGGGTGCAGACCGAGTTCAATCCACGTTTGGGCTTCTTTTTCGTAACTGTTTTTGCCGTTTTCCGTTTGAAAAAATTCGGATTTAGGACTTTTGACGGCAAGGTCGATATTCCATTCCCGGTGATAGACCCGATTAACGATGCCGATGCCGCCGGCAGCAAACGGTATGCGGGGAGCGATTTCCTTTACCTCGTAAATACCGAGAATGACATCGCCGATATTCCAGGCACCGGAGGGCATTTTCGGTTTAATGACAGCAGCCGATTCGTCGTTGTACGGTTCGGTCTCTTGGGTGGGAATTTCAAAGAAAGAATCGGTTATAGATTTCTGTGCCGCCGATGCCAGCGTGGAGGAACTGTCTTCGAGGAGAAAAATTTTCCGGCAGTTTTTGCACGATGCTTTTTTCCCAAGAAGCGAGGTATCAAGGGTGTATCTCGTAAAGCAGTATGGGCAAACAGCATTAAACAAGGGCGGCGGGAGGGAAAAAAGGGATGTCAGCGACAAACACGCCGCTGCCGATATTATACACGATTTCCTGCCTTTGTGTTTGAAAAATCCGAAATATACCATCTGCCGCACAACGATAGCGCAAGAAAAATTGGTTGCGTTATTATCATACCTACCGCAATCTCGTAAGCACGCAAGAGCGGGCTTGAACTCCCGCCTCTTTCTTTTTTTTTTTCAAAAAAGCAAAAAAAAAATTCCAGAAACCGCTTGACATTTGTCTGTTGATAGGTTACAATTCTGCTGACAGCGGGGGTACTGTGCCTCTGCGAAAAACCGCCTTTTAAAAAGGAGAATGCTATGTTTACGTTCCTGTTAGCGCAGCAAAGTGCTGCAAAATTGACCTCACGTAAGTGTAAG
>JAITOZ010000007.1 GCA_031289675.1 Planctomycetaceae bacterium | reverse complement strand
AATTTTGACATTGTCATCGGCAATCCGCCGTATGGGGCGAAGTATCCGAAAGAACATAAGGCGTATTTTTTGAAACACTATGAAAGTGCCAAGACGGCGGACATCAATGAAAACGGGACGGTTGTCGGCAAGTTGAAAGGTTCGCTGGATACGTTTTCGTTATTTATCGAATGGGCTTTTCGTAACGTTAAAAAGAACGGTTATGTGCATTTTATCGTACCGCTGGCGGTTGTTTCGAGCGATTCAATGACGGCTCTGCATCAATTATTGTTCGATAATTGCGAAACGATAAAAGTGTCGTCGTATGCGAAAAGACCTGTAATGATGTTCCCTCATTCAGAAATTAGAGTATCCATCATCTCCTTTGTCAAAACGAATACAAAATGTGAACATCTTTGGACGACAAAATTAAACCGCAGGTCGAAAGAGGTAAGTAGGGAAAAATTGTTACAAGGGCTGCAATTTACGGACGGATTGCGGTTTCGGTTGAATGGTCGGATACCAAAGATTTCAAATCCTATCGAAAACAAGATTCTCCGAAAACTGTTTGTAAAAAAACATCCGGGAGTTAAGGCACTGCTCCGTGATGAAGGCAAACCGGTTTATTACAGGACTTCCGGCGGTTTGTATTTTAACGTCATTACGAATTATCCGAGCGGTTCGACAAAGGAAAAGCCGGTTTATTTTGACAAAAAAATGGCAAACGTCATCGGAGCGGTATTGAGCAGTTCTTTGTTTTGGTGGTATCAGCAGGTTTATACCAACAACCTTGACTTGAAATCCTTTGAGATTGAATCGTTTCCGATACCGGCTGCCAAGTTGACACCGGCGGTGATACGGAAAATCGGGTATTTGTACGAAAAGTATTTGAAGGACATCGAGCGGCACGTAGTGGAACACGAAACGCAGGAATACAAACACGTTACACAATACAAGGAGTACAAAATCCGTTACAGTAAACCGCTGATAGATGCGATAGACGGTGTGATATGTCCGCTCTATGGTTTGACGGACGAAGAGACGGAGTTCATTAAGAATTACGAAATCGAGTTCCGCATTGACGGCGGGGAAAACAAACGTGATTGAGGGAAAAAAATAATGGTGCAAACAACTATGAAATTCCTTGCAATAAACATTGTTCGCTTAACAATTTGCTTCGGGGCTGCCGCTTGCTTCGCCGCAGAAGAAAATTGGACACCGGAAAGCGTACCGGCTGACGATGTCAACCGCTTCTTGATTTATTATCAACGGTTTATACATACGAATCCGTTTCAAATTCACGGTCCGCCAAAAAACGAAGAGGAAAAAGCGGAGAATACCCGTCGGTATCGTCAAGCAGCACTTTTGAATGCCAAATTGTCCGAAGTTGCCGCCGCCCTGGCACAAAACGGCGGCAGTGTTTCCGACAGTATGCCCGAATCGGCACCGAAAGAAATCAAAAAAGAACACGCAAACATCATCGCCGGTACGTGGAATTTGTACAAAAATATACCGGTCAATGCTGCCGACCTTTGGCAGGAATCCTGTTTTCTGAAATATAAATCGCTTGTCAGTGAGTCGCAAATGGATTCCCGTAAAATCGAAACACTTCACGAATTTACCGCAGAAATCGAACGTTACAAAGCTCTCGCTGCATTGTTTCAATTTGTCAAACGGGATGCCTGTTTGCGGTTACTCAATACCGTTTATGCTCCTCTTAAAGCCGCCGAAGAAAAAACGCTGCGAAATTTGCCGCCGGTCGAAAAACTTGAAAAAAATCTTTCCGTCTCTCTTCGGCTATTTGCCGTTTTTTTGGACAACTATCCGAATGAAGACAATATGAAAGTTACCGACCGGTTTCTCGAAACGATCCAACTTTTTCGTAACAGATTTCCCGATGCCGGTGTAACAGAATCGACAGCATTGCTTCGCAGCGTTTTTATACAAGTGCAAAAACGCACCGATGATGCTCTTATCAAGGAATATGCCGAAGTCTATGAAGGAACGCTGCGGCGGCAGGAGCTCGTTGGAAAGCCGATGCCGGTTTGGGGTGCCGACCAGTCCGGTAACATACTGGATGCGGCAACGCTGAAAAATAAAGTCGTTCTTCTCGATTTTTGGGCGACGTGGTGCGGTCCGTGTGTCGGCGAGTTTCCGCATCTTAAATTACTGTATCAAAAATATCGGGAAAAAGGATTTGAAATCATCAGTTACAATGTCGATTCCGACGCGAAAAAATTAGAAATCTATTTGAACAAAAATCCGCTGCCCTGGACGGTTCTGACAAAAGCGGCGACAAAACAGGCGGGGCTGCCTCCGCTCTCCGGTTATTACGGAGCGAAACAACTGCCGGTCGTTCTGCTGCGTGACCGCGACGGCAACGCTGTTCTCCTCGATGCACGGGGAGATAAATTGGACACGATGCTCGAAACACTCCTTGACCAAGAGCCGCATTAGTGCCAGCATCTTACAGCGATAAGGCACGGTGGGTATTGAGGATTGCCGCACCGTCTGACAACCAGTACAATTCTGTCAGCCTGACTTTTATGCAGGTGTTGACAAGAGAACACAACTCCATTTTTTCGGCGGCCGAATAACCGAAGGAGTCATACAAACGAAAGCGGGCGACCGGGTTCGAACCGGCGACAACGACGTTGGCAACGTCGTGCTCTACCAACTGAGCTACGCCCGCAAGCAACTTTCCGGCTAATTATACATTTCTCCGCATAAAAGGCAAGCGGGGGGAATAATTTCGTAAAATAAATGGGGCCGACATCGATAATTGCCTAGCCCGTTTCTTTAATTGCTATTGTCTTTGCGCATCTACTATGTGAGAAGGCTGTTTTCGTAACGAACATCATACCTCAAGGAGATACAAATGCCTTTCCCTTATCCGATGGAACTGCGTATCCGCATCATGACCGATATCGAAAACGGCGAAACCGAACAAGATACTGCCGATAAGTTTTCCGTTTCCCGGCAAACCGTTCAAGCCTACAAACGT
>JAITOZ010000259.1 GCA_031289675.1 Planctomycetaceae bacterium | reverse complement strand
CTCAAAGAATGTGAGTTCCGCTTCAATTACGGACCCGCCGAAAAAACGGTTGACCGCTCTGAAAAAACGGCTTAGAATGACTTCAAAACCGCCTTCTGTTTAGAAATTATCTATGCCGGCCCCTTGATAATTGCTCAAGGATAGTTGATAATGGAAAGCGATGAGAGAAGCCATTATCAAACCGTCCGACTGCGGCACTTCCTATTCCGGCACCTTGTCAGGGTCGGTCGTCAAAAAAAATCTGTCAATGAGACCGTCCGGTTCCCGTTCCCAAAGAGCGAGCCGCCAAATACCCTCATCTAACCGCAGCGGAACCAACTTCCGCTCCTGATTGAGTTGCAGCGGAATCCAACGCCACGTCTGACCGCTTCCAATGTGCCACTCGCCGCCGTTCTCCTTCACTTCGCCCTGCTTTGACCAGCGGATATGAAACGAATCGTGCTGAGCGTCGGCGGCAAAAACCCGCCCCCAAAGGTAATATACTGCTGTTCCCGCCGAACCGGCAGTTGCCGGTATCTGCGGAATGTCCAGAAGCCAAAAATGACCGCTGCTGCGCACCTTGACCGCCTTGCCGCCCGAAGCCTGCGGATAGACATCGGCTTCACCTTCCTCCCAATAACCGCAGCCGCTCTCCGATTCCCAATATGTTCCTGACGGTGTTACAGAAATCGGCACCGCTTCTTTTTTACGTCTAGCGGCATCGGCAATAAACGGAATCTGTTCCAAAAGCGGACAGCCCAAATCCTGTCCGTTGAAATTCAAAATACCGCCCGGCAGCGGCGGCAGCGTCTCTTTTCCTACTGCAACCAGACCATCCGCACCGGTAACCTGAATGTCAATATCATCGCCTGTAACAGCAAGCCGTTCCGTTTTTGCGGACGAAAATGTTTGACACCATTGCTTAAACAGGGCATCGGTCTCCAAATGCGAACCGATACGCACCCAAAGAGCCGCCCCCGGCGAACCATTGACGGCTGCCCCTTTTTGATTTTGTTGATTTTCTGGAACGATTTGTCCGTGTTCGACGGTCAAACGATAAACGCCGTATTCGTTGCCGTCGTCTATCAAATAGGCACTAGGCGAATTGCCGCCGGTGTCCCGCGTCCACAAAACTCTGATACCGAATGCCTTCTTTCCATAACGAAAAACAACGGTATCGGCAGACATTGCCGCAGGAGATTTGTCCTCTCCGCTTGTTTGCTTGGAGATTTCTACCGGTTTGCCGGGCAATAACGCAACCGTATTCCCGCCGAGAACGATGACATCCGGTTTGCGGAAGACGAAATGGGATTGCAGATGCGTCAGCAGCGGATTTTTCAAGGTTTCCTGTGTGTAAAGCGAAACACCGAGGGCATCGACGGTTCGCTGCGCACCCATCCAGAATGCTCCGCTGTGGAGTGCTTTCTGATGACCGGCACTGCCCGTAGAATACCGCTTTTTCCCGTAGGGGTCTTCTCTGCCGTCAGCGATAAAATAGTTTCGCGGCAGTATCGTCTGCGGTTCGTCAGGCATCGACGGGCAGTCTCCTAAATCGACTGCCAGATTAATGTCTTGCATCGACCGGTACTTTGCTCCCGAAGTTCCAAGAGCGATGTCATCAAGAATGTAGGAGGTCATCACTTGATTCGATTCGCTGCCCCAACGCCCAACGATGTGCCGGGGATACCGGTCGTTCAACGCCAAAATTTTCGGCGAAGGCTTATAGGGAGAATGAAACGCATTGAGCATATCAGTACCGTATGTCCTGTCATTGACAGGAGCGAGACCGGCAAACGACATCAAGCGGGTTACAGCACCGGTGCCGTGGAGATAATTGTACGAACGGCTTGTTGCCCCTGCCTGACGGAGAGCCGGCTTGTACCAATTCAGAGCCAAATCCGTCCAAAAAAGTTCGAGAAGTTTTTGTAACGATTTCTTTGTTTCGGTATTTTCAACGTACCGCAGCCCCAGTTGTAAGGCATCAACGTCAACGGCGTAATAAGTCGGAGTGTTGTATTCATAAATCCCGTGGTCCCAAATGTTGAATAAAAGCATTTTTAACCGCCGTTCTCCTTCTGTGAGGGCATCGCTGCGGTCAAAAATTTGTCCGAGAATGATAAGATGCACAGCGTTATAAATCGCGATGTTGGTGTAATCGGGTCGAACCCGATGACCGAGACAGCCGTCCGTACAACGCTGCAAAACCCTTTTCAACACCTCTTGCGTTTCCGACGGCAGTTTCTTGCGTGCTTCAAACCAGATGGGAAGGGCGTGAGAAACGGCAAATTCAACAGCGTTCGGGTCAGTCACTTCGGGAGTCCGCCAATACCACCGAAAATTACCGAATGTCCGGCTGTCGGGATTTTTGTCCTGCATTTCCTCGGCGAGAAGCAGCATTGGGAGAATCGGTGCTGATGACGGACGTTGTTTGACCGGCAGGTCAACATTTGCCATTGCCAAAACGTAGGAGCGGTCGATTAGTTCCCGAACAGCGAGAGCCGGTGCGGGTTCGGCTTTCCCGTCTTTGATAAGTTTATTGGTATAAGCCTCGGCAGAGTGAATCGCTTTGGAATAAAATACATCGAGACGATGCGGCTCCGCTGCTTGCGCAAGAATTACGCCGAACAGGCAAGCGGCAACGCAAATGGCGAGCAGGGCGTTTTTCATCAGTAGTGAAAGAAGAGTAAAGGGGAGGGTTGAGGCAGTATTTTGTCCTGTATTCTAGTCCGTCGGAGATAAGACATCAACACAATGCGGCGAACGGTGTCTGCTCCCCCCTTGATTTTTTCGGCGGTTCGGATAGAATGGCACGAGTCGTGTGTACGGTGCTAGTGTAGATTCAGTCAGAATAGGGGAGTTTGTCCGATGGCAAGCAAAAAGAGTAAGAAAAAAGCCGAGACGGTGTTTCTCGTTTGTGAAGAAACCGGCGAGTATAACTACGCTCTGCGGAAAAAACCGGGCGGCGAAAAATTGAAACTGTCGAAATTCTGTCCGAAGTTGCGGAAACATACAATCCACAACGAAAAGAAAAAATAGGTGTCCGTTCTGTCCCGTTTTCGATTTTTGACATTGCCCCATCTATAATTGGTTGATACTCTTTACTTCGAACTTGTAACCAGATGAAACGGTGGACTATCAGCCGATACGATATTGAGGCTGCGGGGTCTTTGGCTTGCAGTGCCGAGGTTTCTGATTTGACAGCGTTTCTGTTGATGAGGCGCGGTATCACAACAAAAGAGTCTGCAACTGCTTTTCTTCATACAAACCTTACCGACCATCTTCGGCAACCGGCAGAATTACCCGGCTGTGCAGCCGTTGCGGAAAAACTTTATCAGGCGGTCAAAGACAAACGGAAAATCGTTATCTACGGCGATTACGACGTGGACGGTATCACCGGTATCGCCATTCTTTACCGGGCGGTCAAAAATTTGGGCGGGAACGCCGATTATTACGTCCCAAGCCGGCTTGATGAAGGTTATGGTCTGAATTCCGAAGCCGTCAAAAAATTGGCAGCCGAAGGTGTCAAGGTTATTGTAACAGTTGACTGCGGCATCGCTAGTATTGCAGAAGCGGAAACGGCAAAGGAATACGGCATCGAACTGCTGATAACCGACCATCATACGCTTGGAAAACAACTGCCTGATGCGGCGGCAATTTGCCACGCCGCACTTCCGGCAGAAACGGAGCAGTATCCGTTTCCTTATCTTTGCGGTGCTGCGGTTGCCTTAAAGGTTGCTTGGGCGATGGGACAACTTGCGCACAGAGGGCTTTGCCAGCCGGTTTCGTCCAACTTTCGGGAAAGTCTTAAAACAATGCTCGGCTTGGCTGCGCTGGGAACGGTTGCCGATTTCGTTCCGCTGCGGGACGAAAACCGGGCATTAGTACGCTGCGGGCTGCCGTTTCTTGCGCCGAAGTTTGCTCCCGGCGGTTTGAAGCAGTTATTGGAAAAAGCAAAGTACAACGGCAAAAATCCGATTTCCGCCGAGTTTGCGGCGTTCCAGATTGCCCCGCGAATCAATGCTGTCGGCAGACTCGGTCTTGCCGGTCTTGCCGTGGAATTACTCTTAAGCAGTGATACAGAGCGGACAAAACAGATTGCCGAAGATATTGAAGTTTACAATGACGAACGAAAACGGATTGAAAAAGAAATTTACAAAGAGGCGGAAAAACAGATTGCCGAACGTTTCGATGCGCAGTCGGCACCGGCATTTGTTTTGTCGGGAGATTGGCACCGGGGCGTGATTGGTATTGTTGCCGGTCGTTTGGCAGACAAATATCATCGTCCTGTGGTTTTGTTCGGCAAGGATAAGATGGGCTTGAATCCGGCGGTCGGTTCTGCCCGAAGTGTTGCGAATTTCAATCTCTATGCAGCGATAGAAGCATGTCAAGAGTATTTAATTCGTTTCGGCGGTCATTCCGGTGCGGCAGGGATAACGATAGATGAAAGAAACATAGACGTTTTCCGCACGGCTTTTTGTCAATTTGTCACAGAAAGGATTAAGGCGGAGGAGCGGGTAGCGGAACTGCATATAGACGGCATTTTTCCGTTAGGGGCGTTCACCATTCAAACGGTGAAGGAGATTTTATCGCTTGCCCCTTTCGGGTGTGAAAATCCGAGTCCGGTGTTTGTTGCCGAAAGCGTTAGGGTACAAAACGTCCGTCCGATGGGACGTGAAGGCAGTCATTTTTCAGCAGAGTTCTGCCAGGGCGGCGGTCAAAACGGTATTGCGGTGCGGGGCATTGCTTTTAACCGCGGGGAGTGGATTGAATTGATGCAGCCGTACTCGCTGCCGATGGACATTGCTTTTAAGGCGAGAATCAGCGATTACACGGGCAAGGCGGAGTTAGATATTCTTGATTGGCGGCGGGCGGACAGCAGCGGGTGATGTGTTGCGTACAGAAAATATAAGCGTTCCCGTTTCGCAGCACTTTTCAGGGACGTTCCCCATTGCTAAAAATTACTAAAATCCGCTTGCGCAATCTCCCTGCACCGCCGGACTGCGGAACACAAATTTGACGGCTTCCGCTGGTTGTGTTAAAATTCTCATCACTTGTTGATGGAAAGATGAGTTTGCGGTAAAAATCATTCTCCTTGACTAACGCTTCTGCTGCAAGCCGAAACACAATTTTTGGGCATTATTCCCGGTTGACACAATGTCCGATTAAAAGGATTCTGATGATGAATCATTTGAAAATTTCCGCAAAGATGACGGTCAGTTTCCTGATTATAACTGCACTCGCAGCGGTCATCGGCGGAGTGGGAATCGTTACAATGGTCAGGGAACGCAGCAACATAAAAATGCTGAGTGAGCGAATGTCGATGGGCGTTGTCTGCACCTGTGTAGTTGACAACATCAACAGACAGCGGCTGGCGTACAACAATGCAACTGTCCGTTTTGAAATCGGGTATACGGAGGAGGCAATGCGTATACTTGACAGCCTTGCCGTGCTTGAAAAAGAGTTTCAGGAATATATTTCACAAATGGATTCGGCGATCTATATGCCGGAAACCATTAAGCAACTGAACCGATTGCGGGAAGAGTATGTCCAATATGCGAAGGCTCGTGATTCCCTGGAAGCCGTTTTGCGTAAGCCGGAAGTCTCTCAAAAGGAAATCGAGGCAAAGTTTTTGACGGTTGCTGCGTGTGCGGACACTGTAACGGGTACCGGTATACAGTTCGTGAAGTATTTTGACGAGGCAACTAACGCACAAGCGGCGGCTTCAAGAGCCTGGATTTCCCGCGTTATTATCATTTTGCTTTTTGCCGTATCGTTTGCGGTATTCGTATCCATTGTACTGAGTATCTATATTTCCGGCAGCATATCAAAGCCCATCAACGCTTGCGTTGAGCGTTTCAGACTGATATTAGAACACGGCGATTTACACTCTGGCGTTGAAGTGTTTGACACGAAAGACGAGACGGGTGTCTTGTCCAAGATAACGCGTGATATGATTTCCGGCTTTGCGAATATCATCAGCGATCAGTCGCGGACATTGGGAGCAATGGCAAAGGGTGAGTACATACAGATGCTCACGGCGCAGTATCAGGGCGACTTTGAACCGCTCGCCGTATCGAACCGCTACTTGCAGGGTGAACTTCAAGCCAGGTGGATAGAAGCCAAGGAAGCGGAGACCCGGATTCGGGTGATGCTTGATTCGATGCCGCTTGCCTGTATCCTTTGGGACAAGAACGGAAAATTGGTTGATTGCAACCTGGCAGCATTGAAAATCTTTGAAATGAAAAGAAAAGAAGACTTGTTTCGGGGCTTTGACTTGCGCAACCCCGGCATACAGCCGGACGGTGTGTCATCAAAAGACAAAGCCAAACGCTTGCTTGAACGCTCTCTGCGGGGGGAATCTGTGCCTCCGTTTCCGTGGACGCATATCACTTTATCAGGGCAGGAGTTGCAAACAGAAGTGTTGCTTGTCAAGGTTAAATGGCAGGATAACGACTGCGTGATTGCGTATTTGCGCGATATGAGAGACGTGTATAAAGAAATGCAGCGGGCGGAGGAAGCAACGCAGGTTATGCGCCGCAACAATGACTACCTCGACCTTGTAGCGGAAATAGCGCACTTTACCTATTGGGAATATGACATTTTGACTGATACACACGTGTTCAGTGAGCATCTCAAAACCGAATTCGGCTATGCTCCGGAGGAACTCACATCAGTGTATAAAACAAAGCCGCAGCCGCAGTCGGTTCGTTTTCTGGATGTAATCCATCCTGATGACATTCCCAAATTAGAGAGTTCACTTGCTGACCATACCAGCGGCGATTCAGGGGTGTACCGTGTTGAACTGCGTGTCCGCCATAAAAACGGCGGCTATGTATGGGCAGTTACAGCCGGTCAAGCCGTTGATTCGAATGACGGCAAACCTACACGCGTGATTGGTGCAATGCTGAATATTGACGACCTCAAACGCTCCGAGAACGCCAGTATTGCCAAAAGCAGTTTTCTCGCATCAATGAGCCACGAAATCCGCACGCCGATGAACGCTATTATCGGTATGACTGAACTCGTTTTGCGCGATGATATTCCGGCAACGGCACGTGAAAATGCAATCAATGTCAAGCAGGCGGGAATCAATTTACTCTCCATAATCAACGATATTTTAGACTTCTCTAAAATCGAATCCGGCAAAATGGAGATTGCAGCGAACGAATATTGGCTTGCATCGGTACTTCACGATGTGAGCAATATCATCCAAGTGCGGTTGACAGAAAAGCCGATAGAACTCATCACCCGTTTCGATGAAATGCTGCCGGGAAAATTATTGGGCGACGAGATGCGCATACGGCAAATCCTCTTAAATCTGCTGTCCAACGCAATGAAATACACGAAATCGGGCAGTGTGATATTTTCTGTACAAGGCGAATTGTCTGAAAACAACAGAATTGCTCTCCGATTCGAAGTTGCGGATACCGGCATAGGTATAAGTCCCAAAAATATGAAAAAATTGTTCGGCGAATTTGAGCAGTTTGATGCGAGAGCCAACAAAAATATAGAGGGTACGGGGCTGGGGCTTGCTATCACGAAGAAACTCGTTGATGCTATGAACGGCGATATTTTTGCGGAAAGCGAGTACGGTAAAGGCAGTGTTTTCACGATTGTTTTACCGCAGAAAATTCTTGACAGCAGCCCGATTGGCGACATTAACGCATTCCGCGTCCGCGCAGGCGAGGAACAGGAAATCCGTTTCACTGCGCCGAAAGCGAAGATTTTAATCGTGGACGACAATGTAACCAATCTGAAAGTTGCCGAGGGACTGCTTGCTCCGTATAAAATGCAGACAGACTGCTGTATAAGCGGCGAGGAATCAGTGGCATTATCGCGTGAAAACGATTATGATATTATTTTTATGGACCATATGATGCCGGGTATGGACGGTGTTGAAGCCGCAAAAATCATACGCAAAAGCAGACCGAAAACACCTATTGTTGCGCTTACAGCGAATGCGATTTCGGGTATGCGCGAGATGTTTCTGGAGAACGGATTCAATGATTTTTTGGCAAAACCCATCGTAATATCCAAACTGAATCACATTATAGGTACGTGGATTCCGCGTGAAAAACGAGTGATGACTGTTCAGAAGGAAAAAATGGAAACTGTCCCGAAAGCCTCCCTTCCCCATATCGAGGGCGTGGACACCGCACACGGTGTTGCTATGATGGGCGGGTCAGCAGAGTTATATCGGGATGTACTTGCCCTGTTTTGTAAGGATGCCGATGAGCGGCTGCAAATTTTACACAAAACGCCGGACGAGTCTGGTCTGGCACTTTTCACCACGCAGGTACACTCGCTGAAAAGTGCAGCGGGCAGTATCGGTGCAGCGGCTCTGTCACAGGAAGCCGCTTTGCTTGAGGACGCAGGGATACGTTCCGATTTGGAGTTTATCACCGAACATATTCCCGCATTCCGTGAAGTTCTTTCCGCCGTTGTCGAAGGCATCCGCGCAGTGCTGCCGGCAACCGGAGACGGCAGTAACGGCTCTGCCGCCGCGGCTTTAGACAGGGGCAGCCTGCTGCGGCTCAAAGAGACACTGGAAACAGAAGATGTTGGTGCGGCTGACAACATACTGGCGGAACTGATGACAGCGGCAGCCGGTACGGATGTGCAACGGACGCTTGATAACATTGCGGAATTGATGCTTTTGTTTGAATACAAAGAGGCTGCCGGTATTATTGACGGTCTGTTAGAATCACAGGGAAACAAAATATGAGTGCAACACGTGCAATGGTTGCGATTGTCGATGACAATATCGCTAACCTGAAAATCGCGAAGAGTGCGTTGACTGACTCTTATAACGTATTCACTCTTCCGTCTGCGGCTAAACTGTTTGACTTTTTGGAACGCAACATACCGGCACTGATTCTTCTTGATATTGATATGCCGGAGATGAGCGGATACGAGGTTATCAAAATCCTGAAAGACCGCCCTGAAACACGGGACATTCCTGTTATATTCCTGACGGGGATAAGTAACTCTGACAGTGAAATCGAGGGTCTCGACCTTGGTGCCGTTGACTATATTTCGAAACCGTTTTTGCCGCCTCTGCTGCATAAACGCGTGAATCTCCATCTCACCGTTGGAGAGCAGAAGAAAGAACTTGAGTCGCAAACGCGGACATTGACGCAGCAAAGCCTCGAACTGCAAAACTTTAACGATAACCTCCGGCAGATAGTTGAGGTAAAAACGGGTCAAGTGCTGAAATTGCAGCGGGCAATTCTAAAAACAGTATCGGACTTGGTGGAAAGCCGTGATGAGGAGACGGGCGGACACATTGAGCGGACGCAGCGATGGCTGTCATTTCTAATCGGCGGTTTGCGGGAACTTGGCATACACAGGGAGCAGATAGATGACTGGGATACAGATTTGATTCTGCAATCCTCGCAACTACACGACGTGGGAAAAATCGCCATCCGCGACAGCATACTGATGAAACCCGGTCGGCTCACACCGGAAGAATTTGACGAGATGAAGAAGCACGCTGCTTATGGGGTGTTCATTATTAAGAAAATCGAGGAAAATGCACCGGAGAGCGATTTTTTGAAACACGCGGAGATTTTTGCGGGAACCCATCACGAAAAATGGGACGGCACCGGCTATCCGCAGGGACTTTCCGGCGAGGACATTCCATTGCTCGGACGGCTTATGGCGATTGCCGACGTGTACGATGCGCTGATTTCCGACCGCCCTTACAAAAAGCGTTTTTCTCACGAGGAGGCAGTACGGATTATAATGGAGAGCAAGGGAACGCAATTTGACCCTGTGCTGACAGATGTCTTTGAACAGACGGCGGATGAATTCCGATGTACCGAAGATACGGATAAGGTATAAGATTTCTGCTGTCTTGCAGCAGCGGGGACTGCCGAAAGCAGACAAGCCGGTAAAACAGCCGTCCGCATAAGAGTATTGCGAGTCATATTTATTCTCCTATGATTAGAGTTAAGAGGGTGCGCAGTAGTTTGTGCAAACTATCGCGCACCCTCTTAGGTTGTTAAAACTTACCGCTACCGATTAACTCCGACCGGCAGAGCATTGTACTTTGCCGGGTCCGGCGTGTCATACGCCGAATCGGTAAAGAACGGGTCGAACGGACCCGGACGCTGAACAATCGGAGCCGTCATAATTCTCGGACGCTGCGAAATCCAGTCTTTGCCCTGAAATATCGGGTCTTCCATACACCGGACTTCCTCCGCTCCGTAATACGGAGCCATCGCATCGACCCAGAGAATCACACGAAGAAGTTCATCGCCGGAAACTTTCACATTGTTATGCGTGCCGCTCATCAAACGATGAATCAGCCGGCTCTTGTACGACAACTTTTTCATCGGCGGATACGTTGCATAAGCCGCCGGGTCACGTGAGTCGTAACCTTCGACCATAATGATGTCTGCCCAGCCGAAGCCGCCCGGTGCGTCTTTCCTCTCTTCGTATTTTTTTCCCCAAGTCGGATTGCCGACAAGCGTCATATACGGTTCTTTGAAACCGAGAAAGCCGGGACGAAGCGTTGCATTAAATTTTTGATACGCTTTATGTTCCGGGTTCTGATGACATTCGCCGCAATGCTTATCAAGCACCGGCTGAACATACCGCTCGTAGCCGACGGTAATGTCTTCCCACGGAACCGGCTTGATCTCTGACGACACACGTTTTAACGCCTTGCCCGTCTTTGCCGTAACCGGCGTTCGGGTCATTGATTCGTGGCAGCCGAGACAGCCGCGCGTTTCGCCCGGCAATACTCCGGTGAAACTCTTCATCGTTTGTAACGCTAATTGGTTCTCGTCCAGTAATTGGAAATGCAGCGCAATTCCAGAGGGTGCTGTAAAACTCACGCTGCCGTCGTCTTCTACCGGAACTGTACCGATAATTTTCTTAATGCCTTCCGACTGAACCGGCGAAATTTCGGGTCCCGATGAAACATAGTTCCGTTTGCCCCAGTAAGTATAGGTCTTGTGTTCAATCGACCAGATACGCAGATACTTCGCTTTGCCCCGCAACTCTTCGGGCGCATTGTCATAAACGTTGTTACTGTAAATCGTCCCCGTTGCCGGTTTATCGCGGTTGTCCCAATTGGGCCAATCAACTCTATCCGCTGCAATCTGCGGTACCAGACGAGGACGAATCGGCTGAGCATCGAAAATGTGTTTGTCGCCTTC
>JAITOZ010000247.1 GCA_031289675.1 Planctomycetaceae bacterium | reverse complement strand
CGCTTCGGCGGACACGTCCGGCATAGACCCTGTCGGCACCGCCGGAGTCCTCGTCAACACTTATTTCTGTAACATAATTATTCTGCCCGCTGCCGTCCTGTTCTTCATCAACGGAGATGTCGTTGACGTGCAGACGGCCGTCATTCGGCATCACGGCATTTTGCAAGATGTTTTTCGCCGCGGTTGCGGTTGCCGCTTTTATCCGAAACGTCCGCTCAAAGGACTCGCTCTTGCGCCCCTGCGCCCGCTTCTCGCCGAACACTTCGGACAAAGACGGCGATAGCCGTGTCTTGATTTTCGGATTCGGCGACGTGAATGTTATCGTACCGAAATAAATACCGCTGCCGTTCTTCTCTTCGTCCAAATCGACGCTGCCGAGTTCCAAACCGGTCGGCACCGCAAGACCATAAGCGAAACTTTCAAACGCATTCTTTGCCGTCTCCGGCGTATCCGCCGTAACATAAAACCGGCGGACAACATTCTCCGTGTCCTTACTCTTCGACGTATTGAATCCGAGAATTTCTTCTATCTTGGGTGTCATATTTTTTTAGACAGGATATACAGGATTTTCAGGATAGAGGAAATTGCAGTTTGCCGACGAGATATAAATAACTGCCGTCTGCTGTCTTTTTCTTACTTATCTTGAAAATCCTGTTATCCTGTCTTCATCTTCTGTTAAAATAATCAAGCGAATCGTTGTGAAAAACCTTGTTCTGAAATATCCCGTAAATACCGTGTCTGCTGTTTCAGTTCACGTATTGTATATTCATCACCGTTATCGCTGTCCGGTTCATCTTTCTTCTTTGCCTGCGGTTTGTCGGGTTGGTCATTCTTATTGACCAATTTTTCAAGATGCTTTTCACTCTTCTCGGCTGCCTTCGCCGCTCTGTCCATTGATGAGCCGAAACCCATACTTTGAATCGCGGCGGCACTAAACGAACCACTGACCGAAACTTTGGAACCAAAGTCGGTGTTTGCTTTAAAACCCTTCATCACTTCTTCGGCTTTGGATTTTAAGCGGTCTTGCAATGACTCCGGTTCTTCTGTTCCTTCGGGCTGAACGGGATTTTTTGCTCGGTTAATCGCTTCATTGTAAGCATTCTTCGCCGATTGCAGTTCTGATTCCTGCGCCGCTATTTTTGTATCGTAATCATTTTTGCGTCCGGCAGCGTTCCGGTCAAAGTCCTCACGCAACGTTCCTATCGTCCCTTGCTTGTCTGATTCAAGCGAAGACATTTTCGTATCACGCGGCTGCTGAATGGCGGAAAGTTTTTGACTCTTTTCATTCTCACGCTGTTGTGCCTGCCGGTTGTAATCCTCATTGATAATGTTTGCCATCTCATTTGGATCGAGTCCCTGCATTCGGGCAATGATATAACCGATACCCTGTGCAATCGTTTTCTCGGCATTCTTCCAAGCAGACGCAACACCGTTGGCAAACTCCACCCAGAGCGTTGACATTGTATAAACCGTCTCCGTCCAGAATTGTTGAACGCCGAACCAAGCGGTTGTCAAAAGTTCGGAAACCTTGAAAACACAATTCGCCCAAGCGGTTTGCAAGGTCTCGGTCAGCCAATACCACGTTGATAATAAAGAAGTCGAACCTTTGACCCAAATCAGTTTCAGCGAAGCCCAAATCACCTGAATTGCTGTTTCAATATCGCCGCGTCCCAATACTTCGGCAATCACGCTGAATGTTTCAGCGGCAAAGGAACACAATGAACCGAATCTATCCTTCAGCCAGTCCACTGCTGTCCCGACACTTGCAAACACTCCAACGAAAAAGTTACCGAAACCGCTAACAATACTGCCGAGCGTATTAAAGACCGTTACAAAAATGCCGGCAAGTCCGTTCCACATTCCCGACATCAGGGAAAGGAGTCCGGTCAATACTGACCCGATTCCCGAAACGACTCCGCGAACAATCCCGACAGCAGTTGAAAAAATGCTGCCGATGATTGGCGGTATTCTTTGAAATACCGAAAGAATGGAACCCGGCACCGCCATGAACAAGCGGACAATCGTTGCAATAACAGAGGGAATGTTTTGAACAACCGCCAAAAACGTTCCGATAATGCCTCCCGTCAACATTGAAAAAATTCCGGTAACGCCGCTGACGGCACGGGACAGTAACGAAAAGACCTGAATTCCCGTCTCAATAACAAAGAAATTTCTTGCAAGCGAAACGACCCAACCGGCAGCGTTCTGTAACGCGGAAACAAAACCGCTGATGAAACAAACCGCTCCGCCGAACACCGTATTCACAAGAGAAAGTATCGGCGAAAAAACGTTTCCTAACGTTGAAACAACTCCGCCGATGACGGAAACAACACTTGTAAAAACATTTCGGACAATGGAAACAACGCCTTGAAATGCGGCGGCAACGAATCCGCCGACGCGGGAGAACACTGAAACAAGAGATGCTCCAATCGTTTGACCGATGCTAAAAATCTGCCGTGAAGTCCAGACAAAAGCATTCACCATTCCCAGCATAACCGGTTGGACAATGTTTTGTCCTAACCATAAAAACGTTTGACCAAGAAGACGTAAACTATCTCTTGCCCGCTGAACTATTGTAAAAAGAATCTTGAATTCAACGAACCCGTTCAGAAAAGAATACACCGCGGTAAGAGCGTTGCTGATTGCTGAAGCGATGCCGTTGAATACATTGGAAACAACGTTACGGATATTGGAAAAATGACGGTAAATTAAAATTGCCGCTGTACCGACCACAGCGAGGGCAAGAACCACCAAGCCGATAGGCGACACCAGAAATGTGATTGCCGCTGCAATGCCGGTAAATACTGTTGTTGCAACTGCCGCAAGTCCCGACAATGCCGCCGTAAAAGCGGCAGCGATTCCGCCGAACACAAGACCCAAGCCCGATACAACCGCCGTGAACGCAGATACAATTCCGCTGCTCATCAATGTTAAAACAGAAATGGCACCGCTGATGATAGAAATTCCTGCCAAAGCAATTCTTGCAGCAGATGCGATTGCCGCCGCAACAATACCGATACTCTTTCCGATACCAACGATTGCTAATCCGGTTACAAATAATGCAGTACCGACACCGGTAATAATTGTGATTGTTTTCGCAACAGAAACAACGAGTTGTTTGTTTGCGGTGAGATAAGCCGCGATACCGCTGGATACATTGGTAAAGTAATCGGTCAACTTTTTCAGAGACGGTGCTAACGCTTCGCCGACCGCAACGGCAACGCCTTCCGCCGCTGACCATAACATCCGCAGTGAACCGCCGATGCCCGCGTCCATCTCTTTCGCCGCTCTATTGCCGGTTCCCGCCGCGTTATCAACCGCCTCTATCAGTTTATCGAATTGCGCAACAGTTAATTTCGCACCGCCTGCAATCGCATACAAACCGAAAATCTCTTTGAAGAGTCCCAACTTCTGGTCTTTCGGCATCTGTGCTGTTGCCTTACCTAAATCGCGAAGGATTTCGGAGACCTCACGGAGTTTGCCGGTATCGCCGTCAACGACATCAACACCCAATCCTTTTAGTTTTTTCTGCGTACTCGGGGCGGCAAGGTTTGTTAAAATACGCCGCAAGGTTGTTCCCGCTTGCGAACCTTTAATTCCATAATTCGCCAACGAGCCGAGAGCCTTCGCCGTTTGTTCCAACGAAAGACCGTACTCCGACGCTATCGGTGAACAATACGTCATGGATTCACCAAGGTCTTCCAGCGTTTGGGCTGAGTTGTTTGCCGCCGCAACCATCACATCGCACACACGGGTCATTTCCGTTGCGGGAAGTTCGAAGGAACGAAGAGTATTCGCACAAATTTCCGCTGAAGTTGCCAATTCCGTTCCCGTTGCACGCGCAAGGTTCAACACGGACGGTATCGCAGCGTCAATTTCTTTCGGAGCGAAACCCGCACGTCCCAGTTCAAGCATTGCGGCGGCAACCTGTGAAGCGGTGAACGAAGTCGTCCGTCCCAAGAGTTTCGCCTTCTCGGTCAGGTCATCAAACTCTTTGCCGGTCGCACCGGTGACGGCTTTAACCGCCCGTATCTGGTCATCGAAATCCGAAAAGACCTTCATCGAAAGTCCAAACGGCAATGCAGAAACAGTACCGAGTGTAAAAAGTTTACGTCCGATGGATTGCAGATTCGTTCCGAATTGAACCACTTTCGTTTCGGCACGGCGCAGCGTCCGAACCAACGCCGAATCGTCCGCAAACAATTCAACAAAGGCACGACCGGCTCTGATTGCAGAAGATGTTGACATTTTTTGTTTCGACAGGATAACAAGATTGACGGGATTTTTATTCTCCTGTTAAAATTATTTGCTGAATACGCTGAATGCTTGGGCGAATTCACACCGCATCACCTCAACATTTTCGTCCGTGATTAAAATGACATTGGTTCTTTCAGTATGCAGAGTCGGATTGAAATCATCGGCAGTCATTGCACTCCGCTTACTGTCCCGATGGCAGTTAGCAATCAATGCCATTATTGACGACACCACACTCCAGACGTTTTTGTCGCGTCCTTCGGTCATCCAAATCAATTGCCGCAACGTAAATGGTCGCGGGTCGAGATGCAAACTTCCCGCTATGCGCCAGATATTGCTCCATTCATCGCCGTTTCGATGACTTCGCCGATGTTGATGTTTTCGATTTTCGTCTCCGCCGCTTTCACTCCGGCGAGAATCATATTCCTTTGTTTCTCGACCGCCTTCGACCGGTCGTGCCGCCCCCGGCTCTGGAAAAAATCGATGAGTTCCTTATAGAACGCTTCGTGCGCCCGGGCAAAAGTCTGTCCGTCAAAACATTGATAAATCTGATGAGCATCGACTTTATGAAACTCAAATTGGCTCTCTAATAACGCGGCGATCACTTGAGCCAAAAGCATTTCGTCTGTACCAAGCCGGGTCAACAGCGGCGGATCGCCCGTCTCCGGCTGTAACAAATCAATACCGAGACGGTCTTTCACCATCATTGCTGTACCAATATTCAGCGAAATCGTCCAGTCCCGATTCGCATTATCCTTAAATATCTGCATAACTTCTTACTCCTGTGAAATAATAAACGTAAATAGTGAAGAGTTGGTAGTGAATAGTGAATATCATTCTAATTCAAACCGAAGATATTGATTAACGCTTGCGAACTATTCACTATCAACTATTCACTCATAACTAACTTCCGCTTGCCCAGTCGATCCATTGCGTTAA
>JAITOZ010000177.1 GCA_031289675.1 Planctomycetaceae bacterium | reverse complement strand
AGTTCCGCTTCAATTACGGACCGCCGAAAAAACTATTGACCATTTTGAAAAAATGGCTTAGAATAACCTCAAAATTGCCTTCCCCTTAGGCTATTATCTATGCCAGCCCCGTGATTTTTATTTTGAAAGGGTAACCTGATTGATGATGCTGCGGTTCAGTTTATGGATACTGTTGCCGTTGACCCGAACCTTTGTCATATTCGTAAAGGAATACCGAAAGCACCTCCAGGATTGTGCGGTTCGGATAAAGAACGTATTCGTTCCGATGTTGGAGAACTTTTAGGCGAAATTCAAATGTTCGCTGTGCAGGATAAAATCGACTTCGGCAAACTAAAATATGGTCAATACAATTGGCAGGAACGAACCCGGCTTGGACTCGACCATATTGAAGAGTTTGAAAAGAAAGACTCAAAATATAGCCCATTTTTCGAAGAAAACAGGTTAAAACAAACCTGGTAGAACAGAAAGGACACGTTATGCCCGCAGATATTCCCATTGCATCGAGTATGCTTCGTTACCGTTGCGCTATTTTTAATGAGTGCTGCCGCTGACGCAGATATCAGCGACAACTTCACCCTGACGCTTAGTGCAGGCACACCTCTGCCGTGCAGCCTTCCGCAACCGGCTTGGAACGGACTTCGTCTGCCACCACCTCGGTTTCCGTCTCGCCCTTTGCCTTCTCAACGATACGGGAAAATAGAGGTGAAAACGGGATTTAATTGATACGATCATCGGAGCATCTATCGTAAGACAGCAAAATATAAATTTTGCGCTATCTTGCGATAGCGGCCCTGAATGATTGTGCCTCTTGCGGACAAAGCCCGTCTGTGTTATCTTCAACAGAGAACTGAAAACGCAGGTTATGGAACTAGTCTATTAAAAGAGGAAACCGCTAGTGAAAAAAATCCGCAGCGTACTTTGCTGTTTATTACTGTCCGCCGGTTCGCTTTTCGCTGCCGATGTTTCGCCGTATCAGGTCGTTTGGACTACGCCGAGCAAAGACGTGAACGGAACAATGCCGCTGGGCAACGGTACTGTCGGTCTGAACGTCTGGATTGACGAAAACGGTGTTCTCTGCTTTTACATTTCCCGTATCGACAGCATTGATGAAAACGGACAAATCCTGAAAATCGGGGCGGTAAGAATTTCCCCTGACAAAAGAGAGCCGGTCTCCAACTTCAAACAGATTCTCGACACCAAACGCGGCGTTCTCGAAGCACAGTATCAAACCGCATCGGGAAACGATATTTCGCTGCGTCTATGGGCGGACGCAAACCGTCCCATGATTGTTGCCGAAGTAGTTACAAAAACACCGGCAGCGGTAACGGCTGTGTACGAAAATCTGCATCCCGAACGAAAGAAAAACGCAAACCTGACAGTCAGCGATTTGTACAAAGATTGTCCGTATGAATCGCCGAATTTCCGTAACAAATTCAAAACGCCGGAATACGATAACCTCGAATTGATTGTCGAAGCGGATACCGTAGTGAACCTGCCGAACGCCGTTTGCGTCTATCACCGCAACGTTCACAGCAAGCCGTTCCGGTTGACGGGCAAGATTACCGGTATGGACGAATTCAAGCGGGACGACCCGATTTTGCACCGGACTTTCGGAGCGGTGATGTGCGGCGAAAAAGCGAAAAAGACGGATGCCCTAACGCTGCAATCCGAAGGAACGTCGCACCGCTTTGAAATTGCCGTCAATATGAAGCATCCGGCAGCGGCAGAAGATTGGTTAAATGAAACGCAGAACATTCTCGATGCAGCGCAAAAAATTCCCCTCGATGAACGTAAAGCACAGCACGAACAATGGTGGCGGGAATTCTGGAACCGCTCTTGGATTCATCTTACGGCGGAAGACAGCAATGCGGCGGACGCATTTTTGTTAACGCAATGTTACACTTTGCAGCGTTATGTTTGGGCGTGTGCCGGTCGGGGAGCACTGCCGATAAAGTTTAACGGTTCGATATTTACCGTCCCCGAAAAGGGCAATCCCGACTTCCGCCGATGGGGCAGCGGATATTGGTTTCAAAATACGCGGCTTGCGTATCATCCGATGCCTGCCGCCGGCGATTTTGAAATGATGCTGCCGTTCGTGAACACCTATTCCGATATGCTTCCGCTGTGCCGGTACCGCACCCAAAAATATATGGGACACGGCGGAGCGTATTATCCTGAATGTATCTATTTTTGGGGCGACAATTTTCTCGAATCGTACGGCTACGAAATGGGAAATGAACGCACGGAAAACAAATGGGACAAGAACCCCTATACGAAGTATTATTGGAACGGCAGTCTCGAACTGGCGTTGATGATTCTGGAATACTGTC
The DNA here is from genome assembly GCA_031289675.1 of Planctomycetaceae bacterium. Taxonomy (GTDB): domain Bacteria; phylum Planctomycetota; class Planctomycetia; order Pirellulales; family Thermoguttaceae; genus WRKP01. The sequence continues at coordinate 1,123 of JAITOZ010000177.1, read as the reverse complement.
AGTATTCCGGTGATGAGCAGACGCTTCAAAAGCGGGGTGTTCCGCTTGCTCTTGAAGTGTTGAAATTTTTTGACGAACATTATCCGGTGAACGAAGACGGCAAAATGTTTTTGCATCCTTCGCAGTCATTGGAAACCTGGCAGGCGGCGAGTAATCCGATGCCGCAAATCGTAGGACAATACGGAGTGATTGAGCGGCTGGAACAGGTTGCGGGTACAATTTTGACGGAGAAAAACAAGGTGTTTCTGGAGAAATTGAAACAAAAACTCCCGCCGCTGCCGCTGCGGAAATCGCCTGCCGGAAACACGATGCTTGCCGCTGCCGAAAAATTTGATAAAAAATCGAATTTTGAGCGTCCTGAACTTTACGCCGTTTTTCCGTATCGGCAATTTGCGTACAACCGTCCGAATGTCGATTGGGCAATCGAGGCGTGGCGGAACTGTTATGATCCAAAAACAGACAGCGGGGCTTACGGTTGGCGGCAGGACGATATTTTTGCGGCGTATTTAGGTTTGGCGGACGAAGCCGTTGAGCATCTGTTGCGGCGGGCGAAAATAGCGGACAAAAACTGGCGGATGCAGCGTTTTCCGGTGTTCTGGGGACCCGGCTGGGATTGGGTACCTGACCAAGATCACGCAAGCATTTTATGTAAGGGAGTGCAGAGTCTTGTAATGCAGTGCGACGGCAAGCAGATAGATATTTTTCCGGCGTTTCCGAAGGGTTGGAACTGCGATTTCAAACTGCACGCTCCATATCAAACGGTTGTCGAGGGGCGTTTGGAAAACGGCAAAATCACCGCATTGAAAGTAACGCCGAAGGAACGGGAAAAAGATGTACAAATCGTCTATTAGTTCTTATGGGAACCTCTAAAACCTCCTTCTTCACCACGAAGATCACGAAAAGACACGAAAACATTTTATAAAAAACTTATGGAAAACGGTATTGTTAACTGATTATAGTTTTGTTTGATTTTTGTATTAGCAGATTGATGGAGTATTCGATCCTATATTCTGCTTTGGAATAACATTTTGTTTTTCGTTGAAACCTTGCCGGGTAATGACGTATCCCCGCATTCTATCCCTCCGCAGTATAAGTTTCCGCTTTCGTTTGCCAATGTTTCTCC
>JAITOZ010000241.1 GCA_031289675.1 Planctomycetaceae bacterium | reverse complement strand
CGGGTTGCCATTCATTCTTTCCCCTTATTTGTCAATTAAGGGAATAAGGGTAAGAGTTTGGAGACGTATTACTATTAAGGGTGCGGAAAATGAAAATAAGGGTGCGGCGAGGGTTAGTGGTGAGTGGGTTATGTCAGGAATTTATTGATTGAGTCGTAGAAGTCCCTTATTTTTCCCCGGTACCCTTAATAGCACAGGTTCCCATTCATTGCTTCCCCTTATTTGTAAATTAGGGAATAAGGGTAAGAGTTTGGAGACGCATTACTATTAAGGGTGCGGAAAAAACAAAATGGAGACAGGATGGAGCAAACTGGAGACAGGCGAAGAGGCATCTGCGAAGGTTCAACGGAATTCCGCATAGTAAGTTCCATTTGTTTCTCAAAGAATGTGAGTTCCGCTTCAATTACTGACCGCCGAAAAAACTATTGACCGCTTTGAAAAAACGGCTTAGAATGACTTCAAAATCGTCTTCCTCTTAGGCTATTATCTATGCCAGCCCCAGAACTATTATAACGTGTCAACGAACATTTGTCAAGGAAAATCTTTTGGGGATTGGGGGAAATTCGCTATCTTGCGATAGCGGCTCTGAAAGTGCGGATACGGTGTGATAGACTGTTGAAATCAATACCGACAGGCGGTAGAATGAAGGAACAACTTCGTCCAAATTCATCCGAATTGCTATGAAAAAGTTCATTCTCTCTATCGTGTTCGTTTGCTGTGCCGTTCCCGCTCCGGCACAGAATCCGGCGGAAACTGCCGCGAAAAATTTGTTGCAGCGGCGAGTGCCAGCCCTCGCCGGTAATGTCCAATTCGAGGCTATTCCGTCCGATAACGAACGAGACGTGTTTGAACTCGAAAATTCAAACGGCAAACTCATCGTCCGCGGTAATAATGCCGTCGCAATGGCTTCCGGTGTCAACTGGTTTCTCAAATATCACTGCAACTGCCAACTTTCCTTTCGCACCGAACAACTCAACATTCCCTCGCCGCTGCCGGTCGTCAAAGAAAAAATACGCATCACTACTCCGTACAAGTACCGCTATTACTTCAACTACTGCTGTTTCAGCTACACTCTCGCCTGGTGGGACTGGAACGATTGGGAACGAATGATTGACTTGATGGCATTTTACGGCGTAAACGCTCCGCTGTCCGTTACCGGTCAGGAAGGTGTCTGGCGGAATGTCGGCAAACGTTACGGGCTTTCCGATGAACAAATGCAGGACTTCTACGTCGGTCCCGTTTATCTCGGCTTCGGCTGGATGGGCTGTATGGACGGCTGGGCAGGACCGCTGCCGAACAGTTGGATTGACAACCATATTGAACTCGAAAAGAAAATCATCGCCCGCGAACGGGATCTCGGAATGACTCCTATTTTACAGGGCTTTACCGGTCATGCACCGAAAAAACTTATCGAAGTCCGTCCCGAAACGAAACTCGTCAAACTAACGCCCTGGGGGAATTTTCCATCCACGTATTTTATCGACCCTGCCGACCCGTTCTTCATCGAATTCGGCAAAGCATTTGTCGAAGAACAAACAAAACTTTACGGTACGAATCACTTGTACGCTTCGGACACGTTCATCGAAATGCGGCCGCCGAGCAGCGACCCCGCCGTGCTGCGAAAAACGGGCGAGTCTATTTATGAAGGAATGCGCAGTGCCGACCCCGATGCTGTCTGGGTATTGCAAGGCTGGATTTTTCTCGACGGAAATTTTTGGAAAAAGCCGCAGCGGGATGCATTTCTGTTAAGCGTTCCAAAAGGAAAACTTTTGTGCATTGATTTAATGTGCGAAGAACGTCCCCAATGGAACCGGACGGAATCGTTCAGCGGACAAGACTGGGTTTGGAGCATCATCCAGAATTTCGGCGGACGCGTCGGAGCGTTCGGAAACATTGACTTTATGGAAAACAATTTGCGTCAGGCACTGTCGCAGCCCGACAATCGTCCTGTCGGCATCGGCTACATTATGGAAGGTCTCGGTTACAATCCCGTAATTGACGATTGGCAGGCGGATATGATTTGGCGGACGGAGGTTCCGAAAACGGCGGATTGGCTCAAAGATTTTGTCATACGCCGTTACGGAAAGTCCGATGACGATGATTCTAATAAAAACGTGCAAAAGGCTTGGGAACTGCTGCATCATTCGGTTTATAATCATTTGGATAACACAGGCAATAACACCGTTTGGGTAAAGGGCGGCGTGCATCGGTACGGCAATGCCGTGAGACCGCCCAAGTTGGTGCAGCCGCTGTACTCCGCTCTGAAATTACTGTTGGACACGGAAAAGGAATTCGGTCAACAGCCGGCATATCAATATGATGCCGTGCATCTTTCGCAGGAGTTGCTGGCAACACTTGTGAAGAAGTATTGCAGTGAAATTGAGGCGGCTTATGCGGCAAAGGACAGAGCGAAGTTGAAGGCAACTGCTGATAAGATGGACGTTTTGTTCAATGACATTGACCGGCTGTTGGCAGCGAATCCGAATTTTCTGCTCGGTAACTGGCTTGAAAGTGCGAAGCGTTGGGGCAAGACGGAAGAAGAGCGGAAGCATTACGAATGGAATGCGCGGACGATAATTACACTTTGGAGTTTCGATTTTTGGATAGACGATTATTCGGCACGGACTTGGTCGGGAATGTTGAGTGATTACTATGCAAAACGCTGGCGTTTGTATTGCGGGGAACTTGAGCGTTCGCTTGCGGACAACAAGGCTTGGGATGCGAAAGCATTCGACCAAAAGATGCTGAGATTGACCAAGGCTTGGGGCAGCGAGACAACAACTTTCCCAACAAAAGTCAGCGGTGAAAATGCGGTTAGTATTGCCAAAGAACTGTTAGGAAAATACGAAGAGGATTTGGCTACGGCTGTTCTCAAACCGGTCAGCCATCTTGCGGTCAATAAGCCGGTTACTTGTTCCGCTTCGCTTCCCAAGATGGACGCTTCGCTTGCCAATGACGGCATTATTGATACCGATTCTTTTTGGGGCTGCGATGTGAAAAGCGGGACTGGGACGGCGTGGTGGCAGGTGGATTTAGAAAAACCGGAAACGGTCGGCAGGGTCGTTGCGGTAGGTTATTACGGCGACAAACGTTCTTACGGTTTTTATGCGGAAGGTTCGCTTGACGGCAAGACGTGGACGATTCTTTGCGACAAGCGCACAAACAAGGAACTTTCGACGGCAAAGGGTTACGTCTGTGAGTTTCCGCCGCAACAAATCCGTTTCCTGCGTATCACCCAAACGAGCAACTCCGCCAACGCCGGACGGCACCTTGTCGAAGTCCTCGTGTTTGAAAAATAGACCTTTTCCGTTATTCAGCGTTTTCCGCATTGAAAAAGCGGTTGCGAAACATAATAACACATTTCCGCCGATAATAAAAGTTGCAACACACTGACCGCAAGATTCGTCAGTGAAGCCGACATCGTTCCCAAACCCTTTCGCTGCAATTTGGGCGAGCAAACCCGGAAAAACGAGACAGCAAACCGGAGTGTCGGATACAACGTTTGTGCCGTTGGTTGGTTAGATTCTGAAACACTGCCGAAACGCTGCTCTAAAGAAATCATAGGAACCTCCGTGAAAAAGGATAACATAGGAAGATAATACGGAATTCCTGACAATATGTTTGAAAAAAATTACTTTGCTGGTGACCTGACACCCTGTACAAGCGAACTCGTTGCAGATATAATGAGCCGGTGCAATCTTTCAGCCTAATTTCATTATGCCGCATACATTTCGACCGTTCCGGTTTTCGTCCATTGCTCTGTTGTTCGCATTGGGAATTGCATCGTCCCTTTGCGCACAGGAAGGAATGGTACATAAAAAGTCCGATTCCTACGTTTATCCGAAAGAACCCGAAGTGCTGAACAAATTAGACCAGTGGCAGGACTTAAAGTTCGGCGTGCTGATTAGTTGGGGCATCTACAATGAGTTGGGCGGAAATATCGGCTCGTGGGTGTTATGCTCCGAAGACTGCGACTGGATTAACCGCGACCGCTCCGTTCCTTATGATGTCTATAAGCAGAATTATAGGGAACTGATGAACCGGTTCAAACCAGACCGCTTTGAACCGGCAGCGTGGGCTAAAACATTGAAGCAGGGCGGTGTGAAGTATATGATTTTCATCACCAAACACCACGACGGCTTTTGTCTCTTCGATACCAAACAAACAGATTTCTCCATTGCACACGGTGCGTTCAAAGACGACCCCCGCCATAATCTTGCAAAAGAAGTTTTCAACGCTTTCCGCAAAGATGACTTTATGGTCGGTGTCTATTTCTCCAAACCCGACTGGTTTTGTCCGTATTTTTGGTGGGATGCTTTTGCAACGCCCAACCGGCACGTGAATTACAGCGTCAAAAAGTATCCGGACCGCTGGAACAAATTCAAGGAATACACCTACAATCAGATTGAGGAATTAACGAACGGCGATTACGGAAAGATTGACATTCTGTGGCTGGACGGCGGCTGGGTGCGTGACGTTAATATGCCGAAGATAGCCGGTATGGCACGGAAGAATCAGCCGGGACTTTTGGTCGTTGACCGTGCAGCACCGGGCGAATATGAAAACTACCAAACGCCCGAACAGGAAATCCCGAACGTCCAACAGACAACGCCTTGGGAAAGTTGTATCACCTTGGGGAATTCGTGGGAGTGTTATCCGAACGATACTTATAAGTCGGCTGCGCAGGTGATTCATACTTTGGTCGGTATTACGGCGCGAGGCGGAAATCTGCTGTTAGGGCTTGGTCCCAAAACGGACGGAACGCTGCCGGATGAAGTCGTTGCGTGTATGGAAAAAATCGGGGACTGGCTTCAGAAAAACGGGGAGGCAATTTACAATACCCGCATCACTCCTTATTACAAAGACGGCGATGTATGGTTCACTCAAAGCAAGGACGGGAAGAAAATTTATGCGATTGCCTGCCTGAAAGAAGGAGAAAAGATTCCTTCAAAAATTGTTTGGAAAGGAAACGAGCCAGCCGGCGGCAGCGAACTCATCTGCCTGCAAACGGGAAAACCAGTCGAGTGGAAGCAAGCGGCTGAAGGGAAAGGGATTGAAGTCATTCTGCCCGCCGGCTTGCCCGCAAACCTGCCTGCCGCCGCCTTTGTCTATGGTCGTAAATAATAGACTTGTTCATAACACAATATTCATAACACATACTTTCCATTCTCTGTTGCGCATAGTACAGACGAGTGTGCGGCAAACATCCAGAGCCGCTATCGCAAGATAGCGCAAAGAATAATAAATGGGACTGGCATAGATAATTGTCTAAACAGATTGACAGAATTTCGATTAACACCGGCAAGTTCTGCCGCCGTTCGGGCTGTTACGCCAGCAACAAAAACTCGAGTAACTTTTTCGACCGTCGCAAACCGAGACGAGAACCCTTGATTTGTCATACTCTAAAGCATATTACACACGCCTGTTTTAAGCAATTATCTATGCCAGCCCAAAAAACTATAATAATTTAACAATACCGTTTGAATCTTCCCATAATACTGTCAGTTTGCGTAGATAATTCGAGTATAATTTTTGCTAGTTTATTTCTCAAGACTTTGTACAAAATTAACGCCGGTATGGCAATAGCAAGTCCTATTTCGGTAACGGAGTATCCTTTTGCGAGCAGTTCGGCATATTGTACAGGTTCGCATTGGATTTGCCAGATCGTATTCCGGCAAATCCCCTATGCAGTGAGACCGCTGGGGCTCGAACCCAGGACCAACGGAGTAAAAGTCCGTTGCTCTACCAACTGAGCTACGATCTCAATTCATACCATACAAGAGACACCCATTCTAACCCAATAACACAAAATAGGTAGGGGGGTTGCCGTTCATATTATCAGAACGCCGCTTCCTCAGGATAAAAACCGCTGCCGCCGAAAAATGGTAACGCATCTATCAACTCCACATCCGCCGCCGATATTTCAAAATCAAACACCGCCGTATTCTCCGCCACCCGGTTTTCCGTTACCGACTTCGGCAACGGCAATACCCCGTGCTGCAACACCCAGCGGACACACAACTGCGCTGCCGTCTTGCCGTACTTGTCCGCTATCGTCTTTAACCGTTGGTCGCCCAACACCTTGCCCGAACCAAGCGGACTCCAAGCCTCCGCCTGTATCCCGTTCTTCTTGCAGAACTCAAACGTCTCGTTCTGCATAAAACCGGGATGAAACTCAATTTGGTTCACCATCGGCTTCACCGCTGCGGTCGGCAGCAAAGCCTCTAAATGTTTCACGAGAAAATTGCTCACCCCTATCGAACGAATCTTTTTATCGCTGTAGAGTTTTTCTAACGCCTTCCACGCTTCGGTATTCATCGCTTTCCACTTATCGCCGAACTGTTTTTCATTGGCGGGCCAATGTATCAGATACAGGTCGAGATAATCCATACCAAGGTTTTCAAGCGTCAGTGCGAACGCCTTCATAACCTGGTCATAACCCAGATTGCGGTCATCGTTCCAGAGTTTGCTCGTGATGAATAACTTGTCTCTCGGAACGCCGCATTCTTTGACGGCTTTACCGACGCTCTTTTCGTTATAATAAGCGGCAGCCGTATCAATATGCCGGTAACCGGTGTTGACGGCATACTTAATGATAGAGACGGTACTTGCCTCATCGGGAACCTGCCAAGTGCCGAAACCGACACATGGAATTGACACTCCATTAGCAAGTGTAAAAACATCAGACAAACTTTTCATAAGCATTGACATAGCAGGGGAGAAAGTTGACAATAGTTATTGTCCGTTGTTCGTTATCATTTGTCAACACCCTTGCAATGTCCCAAGTCATCATTCTTCGCGCTCCTGGAACAAACTGCAATCAGGAAACGGGTTATGCCTTTCAACTGGCGGGTGCAAAGTCGGTTGAACATTATCACATTAACCGGATATTGGAGCGTCCGGCACTGCTTGATAATGCCGATATTCTCTGTATCCCGGGCGGTTTCAGTTTCGGCGACGACATTGCTGCCGGCAAGATATTTGCCGCTAAAATCCGGCTTCACCTGCTTGATGCGTTGACGGCATTCCGTGATGCCGGAAAATTAATACTCGGCATTTGCAACGGGTTTCAGGTCTTGCTTAAAGCCGGTCTCATCGGCAGCGGGTCACAAATGACGCTGACGTGGAACGCCGTTCCCCGTTATACTGCCCGCTGGGTGAAAATGAAAACGGAAAAGTCGAATTGTGTTTTTTTGCAGGGGATTGATGAATTGTATTTGCCGATAGCGCACGCCGAAGGGCGGTTCATTTTAGCGGACGGCAAGCCGATGGATTCGCAGTTTCCGCTGCGTTATATTGACAATCCGAACGGTTCGGCGGGCTGTATTGCCGGAGCGTGTGATTCGACGGGACGAGTCTTTGGTTTGATGCCGCATCCAGAGCGTTACATCGACGTATTGCAGCACCCGCATTGGACGCGTTTTTCAGGTGCAGCATTGCAAACAGCACCGGACGGTTTGCAGTTATTTCGCAATTCAGTTGGAGCGGTATAATGAATGATGTAATTGTACAAAAACGAAGAATGCCGAAACGAGTTTGCTTTATCATAGATAAATGGCACGGCAGGGCTGGCGTTGAGTTGCAGTTGCTGCTTTTGACACAGTACCTCGACCGGAGCCGGATTGAACCCTATATCGTTGTTCTGCACGGCAGGAAAGAATACATACCGGGCGACCCGCAATGCCCCTTCTTTTTTTTGGATGCCGGCTGGTTACGCAGTTTTCGTGCGTTTCACACAGCAATCAGATTGCGCCGCTTTTTGAAGCGGAACAAAATTGAAATCATTCAGGCTTTGAATACAGATAATGCATGGCTGACGTTTATTGCGCTCGCCTCGCTGTGCTGCGGTGTTAAAGCCGTCTTCGGTTTCCGTGTCAACATTGGTTATTGGATGAATCGGAAACAAGCACTGCTCGGCAAAATTCTCAACCGGTTTTTTATTAAACGAATTATTGCCAATGCCCGGGCGTGTCAAAAGTCGGTCATTGAGCAGGAAGGAGCGAAAGCCGAAAACATTGACATTGTGGCGAATATTATCGAAATCCAGCGTTTCGCGGGGATACCGGTTTGGAAAGAGGCTGATTCCAGACAGTTAAAACGTATCGGTATCGTCGGTAATTTGAAACCGATAAAAGGCACAGACGTGTTCATTGATGCAGCGAAAATAGTTCTCGAAAAATTTTCCGATGTCCAATTTAATCTTGCCGGTGAGGGCGATGCGGCATACTATCAATCGCAGATTGATGCTTACGGCATCGGTAATAACGTAAAACTGCTCGGTTCGGTTTCCGACATTCCGGCATTTTTAGCATCGCTGGACATTGCCGTTCTGTCATCGCGGACGGAAGGCTTGCCGAATGCGGTGATGGAATATATGGCAGCGGGCAGACCTTGTGTTGTAACAGATGTCGGCGGCTGCGGAGAATTGATACACAACGAACACAACGGCTTACTTGTTCCTTCGGACAACCCGCCGTTGTTAGCGGCAGCGATTGGCGGCTTGTTGGAACACCCGGACCGGGCAGAGCGTTTTGCTGCGGCAGCCCGTAACAGTATTAAGGAGGATTACGATGCAAAGCATCTTGCCGACCGCTGGTGTGAAATTTACGAAAAAGCGTTACAGTAATACCGCGGCAGATTTGGTTCTGTGGTGCGCCTTGTGCTGCACCGGACATTATTCTTTTGCCTATGACGGACAACCGGCAGAAGATTTTGATAAAGGGCATATTGCGGTCGTGTGTGCCAAGCCGTTTCACCGTTCGCTGGCATCTTGGATTCAGTACCGCAGCAGACAAGGCTACAGCGTCCACGTTATTGTTGAACCGTTCTCTAAGGCAACGGTAACGCCGCAAGAAATTAAAAAACGTATTGCCGAAGTACATCACAAAACACCGCTCTCCGCTTTGCTGCTTGTCGGCAGGGCAACGGCGCAGACCGTACCCTCGCCGCTTTTGCCGTGCCGGATTATTCAGCAATTCGGAGAAGAAACAGAACTTGCCTCCGATGATTGGTACGCCGATATGAACGGCGATGGGCTTCCCGATTTTGCCGTCGGACGCTTTCCTGTTGCCCTCGCGAGCGGAGAGGATACTTCCCACGACGCTCTGGATACATTGATTCAAAAAACGATTCGATATGAGTCGCTGCCGCCGGATGTTTGGTGCCGGCAGATGCAACTCGTTGCCGGAGCCGGTCATTTTTCACCGCTCCTTGACAGCGTTATCGAATCATCGGCACTGTACATTTTTTCAGAAACTTTTCCGCAGTGTTATGATATTTCGCTGCTTCACGCTGATTGGCATTCGCCTTTTTGTCCGTTTCCGACCGGCTTTCCAGCGGAATTGAACCGGACACTCAATGCCGGTACGCTCTTTTGGGTGTATCTCGGACACGGAACACACCGTGAAATCGAACCGCTTTATCTGCCGCAGGGATGTGTTCCGCTTCCGCTGCTGCAAGATTTATTGCCGCAAAAACAATCTGCCGCAGAGTCATCTCATTCGGCAGTGGCATTTCTGTTCTGTTGTTACGGCGGCTCCCTTGACCGCAGTACAGCGTCGCTTGCCGAAGAATTGGTCTTATCGGGCGGTCCGGTTGCGGCGGTTGCTCCGTCCCGAACCGCAATGCCTTACGGGATGTCCGTACTGGCGGTAGAAATGTTACAGACACTCAAACAATATCAGAACGAAGACAAACCGTTGACGCTCGGCAAATTGATGCTTGAAAGCAAATACCGGATGCTCCGTCCTGTCGGTAATAAGACGGCGGACAATAATGCCGAAAGCAGTACCGTAAAAAGCGGCAGTCTCGGCGGCAAGCGTAACCGGTCTCTTCGGGAGACGCTTGAATCGTTTGCGAAGATGTTTGACCCGAATCCGCAGCAACTTCCGCTGCAACTTGCCGAACATTCGGCAATGTTTCATCTTTTCGGCGACCCGCTTTTGCAACTGCCGATACCGAAGCGGTTGGAACTGCGGTGTCCGGCGAAGACCCGGGCAGGGCAAACGCTGCACGTCACCGGACAAACGGATATTGATTGTCAAAACGTTGTTTTGGAATTGCTGCCGCCGCTCAATCAAATAATACTTCGTTCGCCGCAGCGTCAGGATTTTCGGAACGATAAAGAAACGCAGAAACGCTTCAATGAAGAGTATGTAGAGTCCAATCGTCGCGTAATCCAACGTTATCGGGTCTCTTGTGAAAAAGGTCAATTCGCCTGTGATTTACCGCTGCCTAAAGGGACGGCGGGCAACTATGTTCTTCGGGGCTTTGCAAAATCGGCGGAGTCTTTTTCGGTGGGCAACACGGAATTGAAAATTGAAAAATAGCCTTGTTCCATAACCTAACTTGCCGCGAACACACGAATGTTTGGCAAATGATTTTGTCTTTTTTCTCAATTATTCGTCATTTCCAGCGTTTCAACTGTCTTCTATCGGAATAAGAAAGCCAATATTTGGAATGGGGACCCCCGCATTGCATTAGCGGTTAGTGGTTTGCCGTTTTTCCTTCCGTTCACGAGTTCATGAAATGGTCTTTGGTTAGAATAGATTAGACAAAACGGAAAAATTCAAAAGATTGGGTCATTTGTTTTGACTTCAATAATTTGACAAAGATGCCCAACCCCTAAATATTCCAATAAACCCCAAAACACGACCTTATGAACGAAAGACTCTTTGATACCAATCGCTATTTTTTGCATAAAATAGAGAAACTTTAACGATTTTTCTAATTCTAACGGTTATAGCGGTCGATAAAAAGGAAAACGTCCTGTCGTCTCCGGAAGCGGACTATCGAATAATTACTATGACCACAAACACATCTCCCCTGATTCGTTTGTTCTCCGTGTTGACGGTACTAATGCTTTCCGTCTCCGCCGGCTGTTCATTTTGCCAAACGAAACGCGGACACCTTATCCGCTGTGAATGGGCGATAGAACATAACCGCGTCCCCTGGATAGGCTGTCCGCCGACATCGGGCTATGATAATGACGATGACGGCGAAGACGACGGCAAAAGTTGCGGTTTGATGAAACGTCTAAAAAACGGAAAAAAACGGTTTCGCTGGCATTGCGGTCTGCGTTCCGAGTGTACCTCGCAGCAGCCTTGCTGTAAAACTCTCGGTTGCGGAATGATGGTCGATCCCGATGACCCGCAAGGTTTGACTCAACTCGGCGGCGGGGCAAAAGCCTGCGGTTTAACGCCGTTTTGTACGCCGATGAAGCCCTGCGGCTTAACGCCGAATTGCGGAAAACCTGTCCAGATGACTTTCAACCCGCAGATGTTAGCAGCAACTTATCCGGCTGGTGCTAATCCAGTAGGCGGCAACCTCGCAGGCGGCAATCCAATGGGCAGTCATCCGGCGGCAATCCGCAGCGGCAATCCGTTCAATCCGTTTATCGGCGGGATGAACGGGATGAACGGTGCGGCTCCGGCGGTGAATTCAGCGGTGAATTCAGCGATGAATCCGGCAGCGCAGCGTCCGGCAATGCAAGGGGCATTAGTCAGTAAGGGAATTGTTCCGGGTGTTTCAACGGTTTCGACCGGCGGGGTCGTCGCGGCAATCGGTGTTGCCACTCCTGGCGGAACGATGACGGCTGCCGGTGTACAACTGCCCAACGGCGTTGTCAATCCGAATATTGTGATGAGAGCCTGTACACTGTCGCCGAACTGTACGGCAGCGCATCCCTGCGGTTTAGTGCCGGGTTGCGGAATGTCCGTACCGCTGGCAGCAGTCTCAAATAATGCCACAGTGCTGGCTTCGGCACTGATGGCGCAAGGTTCGGCGAGCGGAGTTATGCAGGCGGGAACGATGGTTAATCCGGTTACGAATCAGCCGGTCAGCGGTCTCACGATGAACGGGTATCCGCAGGCAGGTTATCCGCCGATAGGGTACTCGCCGACGGGCTATTCGCCGGGCTATCCGAGATTTGACGGCAACGCTCCGGTCAATGAGGAAGAAGCCGAAGAACCGAGTGCTGAAGAAGAGGCAATAGCGGAACGGCAATCAAAAATGCCGGTACCGAGATTCTATCCTGTTCCGTCCAAACCGGCATTTCAACGAAGCGAAGGACTGCAAAAAACGCCGAACACACGGAGAAACCAAAGTACGGGCATTCAAAATACGGGCAGTCAAGGAGCGGACAATACAGGACAAAAAACGGGCAGTCGGGAACAAATTGCCGCGATGTCGTCTGGTGTGATGTCCGATGAAGAATTGGATGCGGCACTTGATGAAGCGTATCTTCAAGGTGTTTCGGCAGCAATGAACGAGGTTGAGCGGGAAATGATGTTGCAGCGCATGGCAGCGGACAAGAAAAATTTGCAGATGCAAATTGCTCAACAAACGCAGATGATTCAAGAGCAGATAACGTTACAAAATCAAATTGCATCGCAACAGACGGACAATGTTACGGAATTGTTGCCTGCCCGCCGCCATGAGGCTTACCTTCCCCGCTCAGGAGAACCTGCCCCCATATCCTCGATTACCTCTGCCGCACCGCTTACCGCCGCCGTCCGTCCGTCATTTGAGAATTCTCTGGCGGGAATTTTTAAGTCGGCTTTCTCCGGTGTGAACCATTTTTTAACTCTTAAACAGGAACCGGCTGTCAGCGGTCAGATACCGCCGGCAGGGAAACAAAATACGGCAGTTGTCCGCAATGTTCCTGTTACGAAAAACAACACCAGTAAGAGCAGTGTTGCTCAAAAACAAAGTGCAGCGAACAAACAATATGCGGCGGTTTCTCCGGCGAAACCGGCAGCGTATAAGGATAAAATGCCGATGGGATTAGAACCGGAATCTGAACCTGTTTCGCTCGTTCAACAGGCGCAATACGAACGGGAAATACCGAGACCGTAAGAGGATTTGCGGTTCACGTCAGCAGCAAAGTCTTTTTGTCGGCATTACCGCCTCCGTCATATCAGTCCGGCGAAGTGCGAAGTTTGATGGTTGTACCTCGCAGATTTTTATGCTACACTCAAAGGAGTGCGTGCGTTCCAAATTCGAGTACCGAAAAAAAATATCCTGAAAATTGTTAACAACGACTGAAAATACGCAAGGTGCCTGTCCAGATATTTTTTTTTGGGGCTTGACAAGTTTAGGAGTTAGATATTTACTCTAACTCTATGTATAACAATCATTTATCAAATCGTAAGATTGCATCAATAATTTGTTGCTTTTGCGAGGACTTGACAG
>JAITOZ010000120.1 GCA_031289675.1 Planctomycetaceae bacterium | reverse complement strand
AAATCAATGGCGGGACGCTGATGCCAAACGTACATCGCCATATTATCGGGACCACACGATGTGCCGGGCCAACCGTGTTCCCAATAATGACCAGTGAATTGCAGACCGTATTTTTCGCAGCGTTCGTAATACGGCTTCGACCAGTTTTCGATAAAAAGGTCAAGGACAATCTGGTGAAAATTATGCCGGACTTTTTTATAGTCGCCGACCGGTTTGTTCAGTAACGGCAGATTGTCAACAAGCGAATAGCCGAATTTTTTTTCAAAGGCAACAGGAATTTCATCGTTCCAGACAATCGTTCTGCCTGCAAGTCCGAACGCCGGATGCGGCTCATCGGTGAAAATGCCGGGAACACGTTGCCCGAATTGTTTGCGGATTGCCGGGTCTTTGGCGTAGGCTTCCAGCGTTATGTCAAGGAATTTTTCCGTAACGCCTTTTTTCAGGAGGTCAACGTGCCATTTTCCGCCGTACCAGCCGCTTTGTGCCGAGTATTGATTGCGTGCGAGGAGATATTTTTTTCCGTCCTGCCGGGGGGCTAACACTCCTGCCTTTTTAATTTGTTCAGTGATATTCTTTCCGTCGGCATCGAATATGTATTCAATATCGCCGCCGATTTTGTCGAGTTTTTCGGCTTCTTCAAACCGCAGTCCCCGTCCGCGTGACTCCGGCATTGCATCGGGAACGAAACCGCCGGCAAAGCCGCTGGGATACGAATTTTCATCGTAAATCCAGACATTCATATCGAGTTTCTGTGCTTCATCGAGGGCGGCATTCCAGCGGGCGAACCATTCTTCGGAGAGGTATGGGGTCATTAAACCGGGTCGGGGATGTACCCAGACTTGTTTGACGTGCTGACCGGCGAGGTCGCGGATCGTCCCGCGGACTTGCTCTTCGGTGAGCCGGTCGTTCCACGTCCACAGGGGACCGGTGGAGAAGTCCCGACCGGGAACTTTGAAATTCTTCTGCAATTCGGCAACGGTCGGATTTGTTACCGGATTGAGTTTGGACTCCTGCGCATTGACAATCGCAAGGGACACGAGTAACGTACCGGCACACAGGGCAAAACAACGCATAATCTAGACGGGGTTAAGGGATAACGTCAAAAGTATAACCGGAAACAGATGGTATCGCAATCCGTAATATTCGCGGTTTTCGTGTTTTTGCGTTACAAGACAAATTCGCTGCCCTGTCCCAAACTAATTCAGAACAAGGCAGCGAATATGACAGCGAATAGGCCGCCGTCTCGCGGCGGCGGCTTTGATTTTCCATTCCCCGCTCTTTACGGAAGCGTTACCGCAACACCGTCATTGGCGGCAGCAAGGTTGCAAATGACGCTGTTCTGTATCGAGTCCGTAATACCCCGCACACTGCCGTCACCCAAACCGAATACAGCAACGCTCGTGTGATTGCTCCCCCAACTACCCGCATTGCTGGATACTTTGTACGGAGACCCACTCCATGCAAGCTCGGATTCGTCTATGTCAGGCGTAGAGATATCGTCCTCCACCTCATCCATATTTTGTATCAGTGTCTGCTCCCTTTTCGTCGTAATAATTTTGCTTCTCGCACCATTCGTCTTCAATCCTTTATTAACCTTGAGCGGATTACCTTCACCAACCTTGACCGCATCGAACGGCGTTACGACCTTCGTGTAATACGAACGATAACCCAGTGTCTTTGGTGATACAGCATCGTTGGCACCGGCGCTAGTCTCTGCCGTTCCCTCGCTATGAGGCAGCATCGCCCCTTTGTACCACGCACCGAGTTGGGTTCCCCAAGTGGCATCCTTATCCGTATCACCGGCATCCCACGCAATTTCGCCGAAAGCGATGGTGTTCGACGTGCCGTCAGCCATCTTGAGCGTTCCCGCCTCTCCGGCAGGAAACACCCCCCGACCCGGACTCTCACCGCCGAGAGAGTTCTTCTTGAAATTATCAGAATTTGTCGTGATAGCCGACTCAGCAAGCGGGAAGGCGGTGCTGTTCGATGCAAAGTAGACAACGGTTCCGTCTGCTAATCCATAAAGTTTCTGATTTGACGCGACGAGACCGGTTGCAGAGTAGTTTGTTCCGCCGGCAACGCCGACGTAGGAAGCGACAAACGGACTGCTTTTCGCTCCCGCGTGATTACCGCTCGGACAGATAAAATAGTTTATCTTGGCTGTGTCGATAATGCCGACATCAGTAGCAGTGTTACTAATTCCCCAGCCGTAAGTGCCGGTTCCACTTGCAGGGGTGGCGGTTTCATCTTCGGGGGCAAAATCGAACTTCTCGTAGATAGCCTGCTGTTCTACGAAGGGGAGGATACTGACGAGAATGCTGGCATTCGTAACAGTACCTTCGGGAATGGCAGCACCAGCAGCGAAGCCGCCGAACGCCTTTGAATACGCTCCGCCCGGTGCCTTAGTGAGCCACCCGTCTGACGGGAGTTGTTCTTTGTACACGTCGGCGAAGTTATGGAGCGCGAGGCTGATTTGCTTGACGTGGTTGGTACACTGCATTCTTCTTGCGGCTTCCCGTGCGGCTTGCACTGCCGGAAGCAAGAGAGCAA
>JAITOZ010000238.1 GCA_031289675.1 Planctomycetaceae bacterium | reverse complement strand
CAATTTCAGCAATGATTGAAGGTTCCGGTTTGAAGAACAATTCTTTTTCGTTACTGGAAATAACCGAAAACGGCAATTTGCGGCTTCACGGATTTTTCAAACAAAAAAGCCGTGAATTGTCTGTGAACCAATAACGAAAACGTTTGAGGCTTTTACTGTGCAAACCATTTTCATTCCGGCGGAGAAGCAAAATCGTTGTAAACCGTCTCCGGTCAGGTTTTGTGGTTTTTTTGATTCGACCGTAGCCGGTATCGGTATCGTTTTCCACGTTCGTATCAGTGTTCCCATCTGCCCTAGCGTTGCACTAAAAGTTGCACTAAAAAATGAAACTTTATTGTACAAAGTTGCACTATTTAACACAATACAAAACAAAAAACAAAAAAGAGTGAACAAGACAAAACACCATAAAACAAGGAGTTTTATGGTGTTTTTTGCCATTCGGGGCGACAGGATTTGAACCTGCGACCTTCTGACCCCCAGTCAGACGCGCTAAACCAGGCTGCGCCACGCCCCGAAACCCACACACCCTACCACCCAACACCTTGCTACCACCCAACACCTTGCTGCTGCCATTATAACGGCTAATCGCTCAATGTCAATTATCCGCCGGAATCAACTCCTCCGCTATCCGTCCAAGACGCTTTTCAATGCGGTTGTCAATCACTCCGTAAGACGTTTCTAATATGCAGCCGCCCGCCGATACCAAATCGTCCGGCAATATGTCCGCCGGTACCGTACGCATTATCTCCTTAACAAACATTTCAACGTGTCCGCGCATCGCTGCATAATCGTCCCGATTAAGCCGTATCCGCATTGATGTACTCCCCGCCCCCAGTTCCAACGCTTCCCGAAGCAAATGCAGCGGAACATTCGGCATCATCGGTAATTGCTCGCTCACCGCCTTTTCCGCTATCGAAACCGCAACCCGAACCGCACTGTTTTCCCAACGCTGCAAAAACGATTCCTTTGACGCTGCCAACTGTTCGACCATTGACGACACCGCCGGCATAAGCGTTTCCAACTTTGCCGCTATCTGCAACTCCGCCTCCCGCTGCAGCCGGTCATTGTAATCGACATTCGCCTGTAATTCGCCGTCAGCATAACCTTTGGCGTGTCCTTCATCGTAACCGAGTTTTTTACCGTCTTCATAACCGGTCTTCCGCGCAAGGTCTTCGTTCTGTTTTAACTGTGATTTCAAATTCACCGCTTCTACTTCGAGTTGTTCTTTCCGCTTCGCAAAATTATCTTCTTCTGTTTGCAATTTTTGATTCAGCGTATCTAATTGTTTCCGCAGCGTTTCGGCTTCCTGCCGGGCTTTTGAGCGGGACTGTTCGATATCAAGAGTAATTTTTTCCCGCTCCTTGATTAACTGTTCCCGAACACGGGCGGCTTCGGTGCGTGCATCTTCGGCAAGTTGCAGGGCTTGCGTCTTCACTTGGGCAAGGTAAGCCGCTGCCTTTTCCTCCAAATCAACGAAGTTAAAAGGGGCTGGACGAAATGTTTTGTTCGCTACTCGCATCTTTAGTTTTCCATTATTATTGCAATTTTTTCTCTTGCTGCGTCAATATCTTCCTGCCGGACGCTGCCGAGATGTTTGACAATCAGACGCATCTCGTATTCCTCTGTCGGTGAGAACCTTTTTGTAACACGTTCAATAAATTCCGGTTTCATTCCGACCAGCGCAGTAACAGCAATGCGTAAATCAACACTGTGAAACACCAGCGACAATTCTTTGTCGTTTAAGCGTTCCAATCGGGACAAGGCACTTCGGGAGACACCCGCCTTACTCCGTGCAGGAGAGCGTTCGAGCAGGGCTGCTTCGATTTCCTCGACGGCAATCGGCGGCGGCTCTTCGTAATGTGCAAGCCGGACTGTCACCTCGTTTTGCATTTTCGGCGGCAGCGCAAGGAGTATCTCTTTGGCTCTCGATTGCGGAATGTTTGCCAGAATAACCGCAGCGGTTTGCGGAAGTTCACCGGCAACGGCAGCGGCAATATCTTCGTCAGACCAATCCTGCAAAAAGCCGAAGGGACGCACGGAGGGAACGAAGGATTCTGCCGTGTATTTAGGCTGCCGCGGCTGCGGTTTCGGTGCCGGATATGTTGCCGGCGCAGTTGCTGAACGTGCCGGCGGTGCTGATTTTCGGTCGAATGTCTCCACTGCCGGACGCTGACGGACGTTGGCTGTCCAACCGGCTTTCTTAATAAATTCGTTGTCGATTTTATCCGAAACGCCGCTGCTGATGCTGCCGTGTTTGATGGACAGCATTTCCCGCCGGATTTGTCTCGCCGAGTCCGCATCGAGCCTGCTCAACAAGGTATCGACTGCCGCAAAGTCCAGTCCGCTCAAAAATAACGCCGTCTTCTTGATTCCGTTCATCATTGATATTTGTTACATAAAAAAACTTGCCGCTTATCTCTCACCGCTATTCACTTTATTCGGACTTGCCCGCTGCTTGTCCGCTTCCGTCCAATAAAACGGCTTCGCCTATCCATTGGCGGACAACGGCAGCGGCGGCTTCGGGATTGTCTTTTACCAATTCCGTTACATCGTCCACTAACGTGAACACGCTCTCCAATTTATCGAAGTTTCGCGCCGCCTCTGCGGCTTGACGGGCTTCTTCGAGAATCTGTTCTTCCGCTTCTTTGACCATCCGCGCAGCCGCTTCCTCTTCCGTTTCCGGCGGCGGGTCGCCCCGCATCACTCGAAGCCATTCCGCATACTCCGCTTCGAGTTCCTCCATCGTCTTACTGAGAACGCCCGTCCGCTGCCGCTGTGCTATTCTTTTTGCAACCCGTACCGCTTCATATCTTTTAATCAGAAGCATCACATCGAATACCGTCTCTTCACGGGGCGAAAAAATACGGGGCGGTCTTGACCGCTCTAAATCCAGTATTTGCAGTTTTTCATCGGCTGATTCGGCATAACGGACAATATCATCGGGCGACAAACGGCGGGGATAAACCGAATCACCGACGGCGTTGCGGGCAACGAGTGTACCGGATTCCAAACCAAGCAATTCATCGACTTTTTTTTCTTTTTCGCTCTTGTCCGTAAAACGTTTCTTTTCGTATTCAACGGCATCGGCTATCGGCATTTCCCGCTGTTTGCCGCCGACTTCTTTTGATATTTGTTTGCCCGGTACAGGTCTGCGCCGAACGACTTTCAGGTTTTCATTGACCTTGGCAAGCGACTTGAACAGTTTGACGATTTCTTCCTGCGATAATCCGTTTTGTATTTGCGCAAACTCGGCGAGCCGGTTCGGAAAGACCGGCATCTTGCTGTAATCAGGCTCCTTTTTTTTCTTTTTTACCGGTTTATCTTCAGCCACAATGATTTATACCGTAACTATTTTTTTGTTTCCTAACCGCACAGGCGCGAAGACCGCAGAATTTTTTTTGATGTATTGTCTTTTATATTTTTCGTGTCCTTCGCGGCTTTGCGATTTATCGTTTTTCTTTTCCAAATGGCGATAGAGCCGATTTTGGTTCTACGCTGTCGGCTTATCGAGCAGTACCGCATTGCCTATCCATTGGCGGACAACGGCGGCGGCGGCTTCGGGATTTTCCGCTATCAGAGCGGCAATTTCGTCCTTAAGCGAATGAATCGAACCGAACGAATCTAATTGCCGCTCAATCTGTTCTTCCTGTTCCGCAACGGCTGCATCCGCCTCTCTCTGGGCTTCTGCCTCCGCATCTGCTTTCGCCTTCAGCCGGGCATCAATCGCTTCAAGCGGTGTTTCAAGTCCTTCGTAAATAACAATCGGGTCAGGCTTTTGCGGTTTTGTAAGCGACCACAACACCGTTAAACCGCATAAAACTAATCCCATCAAACTCAATGTCTGCCAATGATGCTGTAAAAACATTTGGATTTTTTCCCACGTTGTCTCTATTTTCACGTCCGGTTTAATCGGGTCGTAAAAGGTAACCTCAACAATTTCCAGCGGGTCGGCAACCTTCGGACTTCGGTACAGTTCCAAAATTTTAGCGACACTGCGTTTTGTGTCCTGCGTCATCACATTTTGTTCTTCGAGCAACTGTTCCGGTGTCGGTTCCGGCGGCAGTTCATTGGCACGTTTGTTTTTTTGTAACCACGTTGCCCGAATATGTTCGCGGGGTATGTGAATAGAAGCCAAGACACGCAGCGGAATATACGGAATCTCTGTCCGTTTCGTTTCCCGACCGGGCAGAGCGTTCGTTGTTTCCTTTTCGTTTTTCTTCTCGTCCGTCATATCTTTCGCACTGACATTCGCTGACGGGTCAATCAACGGACGGCTGAACTGCGCAACCTGTCCCGGTCGGGCAAATCGGTCGTAACCTTCCTTGTGAAACTGATAATCCATCGAGTGGTCAACGAGTACCGTCGGCTTGCGGTGTTCGACATCAAAATACTCTTCGTTGCTGTATGTCGTCAGTTCCACTGCCGTTTCGACTTTCATTCCTTCTATCGGCGGCAGAAATTGATAGATGCGGGCATTGAAATCGTCCTGATACTTGCGCTGATGCCGCAGATAAACGCCCTGTGAACCGCTCTGTTCTTCACCGTTACCGTTGTATGCCCGGCTGTTTTTGGTATCAACGATGCTGATTTCTTTCATATCGGTTACGCCGAAGACGGAAGTAACAATTCTGGCGATAGCGGCAACCGTATTATCATCGAGGGGCTTGTTTTCAATCGTTTCAATGGTAACGGCAGCGGAAAAGACTTGAGTTCTTGCCCAAACGTTGTGATTCCAATCGGGACGTTTATTGCTGATGACCATTGAGTCGGCAATGCCGCCGAGCATTTTAATTGCATCGGCGCAATCTTTTTCTTTTGAGGCAATCATCTGCACGTCCATCATCTTGGCACTTTGCCACGCCGTCAGATTTTTTGCGGTCATTTGCCGAGCCAAACCGTTTTTTTCAATGACGTTGTTTTCGGCGAGGACGGCGGTATAAGCGGCAACGTATTTTGCCGGTACTTGTAACTGGTCGCCTATCCATTGATGTCCGTTTTTATTTTCCAGCCGCAGGGCTGCTTCGGCTGCGCGCATTTCGTTGGGACTAAACCGGTAATGGTTGTAAAGAAACACGACATCGCTGCCCGGGTCGCTGGGCTTGATACTGCCGACGATAAGATAACCGAATGAGAACAGCAGCATTGTCAGAAGCAAGGCGGCAACGATTCTGTTTCCGAGTGTCATACTCAAAAACAGGTCTTTCAACAATGCGTAGAATTTTTTTGCTTGCTCTAACATCTATTTTAATTGAAAATGGAAAATTGAAAATGGAAAATATTTTTCAATTTTCAATTATTCTTAAACCCGCATACCTTGTATTTCCTGATACGCAGCCACTAATTTGTTGCGCATCTGCATCATCATTTTGAAGGCGATGTCGGCTTTTTGTACGGCAGTTAACACTTCTGCCATTCCGATTTCTCCGCCGCACATTAACTTTTCGATAGCACCGTCCGCCCGCTGCTGCAGCATATTGACTTCGCCGACACCGCCGAGAACAAGGTCTTTGAACGATGTCTTTTTGATTTCGGCTGCCGTCATCGGACGGTCGGGGTCGTCCATTTTATAGCCGAGTTTCCCCATCCCCTGACGGTGTTCGAGTTCGCCGATTCGATGATGCGCTGTTGTCCCGATACCGCCGTAAATTCCGCTGATTCCGTTCATTATGAGATAATTCTTAACGTTTGGCTTGCCATTGATTTTGTTACGTCCATTGCGCCGAGGTTGGCTTCGTAGGAGCGTTGTGATTCGATGGCATCGGTAAATTCGGTTACTAAATTGATGCGGGGCAGATTGATGAAACCTTGTTCATCGGCATCGGGATGAAACGGAACGTACTTTCGTATCGGCGGTAATTCATCACGGGCAATTTCTTTAACGAAAACGCCGGCACTGCCGTTGGGACCAATCGTATTATCCTCCTGAAATTTGACGAAACGCGGGTCGTAAGGTTTCAGTTCGCCGTTTTCGTTGCGTGTTGAAGTAATGTTGGCTAAATTACTGGCGATGGCGGTCATTCGTATCCGCTGCGATATGAGACCGCTTGTGCTTATATCCATTATTTTGAGCATACAAACCTCCGCATTGTTCAGCGGAGAGTAGCGATTCGGCAGTAAAACGGCAAGAGCGATTTTAGTGGGGGGGGAAACGCTAAAAAGGGAATCGACAATTCAACATTTGCTCTGTATTTTGAATGCTGGCACAAGATGTTGCCAAAAGAATCTACTATCCTATCCGTTTCAAATTTATGACACTATTAACTGACATTATTTTTTCAAGAAGTTATAACGCTGCCGTTGTTTGATTTTTTATTACACGGAGGTTTCTATGGTTAAAAAATATAGAGTAACGCTTACCGACGAAGAACGGCAATTATTATATGCTATTGTTTTCAAAGGCAAATATAACGCCGCGCCTGTAAAGTGAAACACGCCGACATATTGCTCGCTGTTGATACAGGTAACGGTAAAACCAAAAACAGCGATGAAAACATTGCGAAACAGTTTCACTGTCACTTCAACACAGTCTATAACGTCAAGCAATGCTTCGTTGAACAAGGCTTTGAGTCTGCACTGAATCGCAAACAACGTGAGACACCCGGCGTTACGATATCAATATATTCGTAACGGCACGGCGGCAAACTTTATGTTTTTTCAAGCGTTGAAGAATTGGCGGCGGGTGTCGGTGCGAGACCGTCGGACAAAGAAGGATTGGGCGGAGGAGATAGAGATTAGTGTTTTACAGCGTCAATATTTGAATCGGTGCATTGGTAATATTGAGGAGTACCGCAAAGAAGTAAGTGCGTGGCAGGATGTGAGGAACAACTCCGGCGAAGCAATGGATTGGCAATTCAAAACAGAAAACGCCAGAATAAAACTAAAACATATTTATCCATATTGTAAAGATTGATGGGGTACTAGCGCATCCTGTACACCGCCGCCTTGAATAGCCACGGATAACCGCCGCCCGCCGGATTCGCCGCTGGCACCGGACTTTGCATCCGATACCGCTGTGTCGCTTGAAGGTCACTCTGTAATTTTCGCAACACCTGCGGGTCGCGCACCATTCCCGATAACGTAATGACTCCTTTAATCTGCGGGTTATTCGCCTGTCCTGCGGCAAAGGACATCTGCAAGACCACCAAATCCGTCCCGCCGGGCAAAATCTGCGACAAGTCTTTCAATACATCAAGCCAAAGAACATTTTGCGACTCCCAAATCTGCGTCTGACGTAAAACGTTCCAGCCCGGCTGAATCATCTGCAACCCGCCGGCAACGCTTTGGTGTTCTTTTTGCACCTCCGCTAATTTCGTTTCCAATCCCCGTACAACGCCCTGATTCCAGTGATACAAAGCGTAGCCGATGATGCCGGCACACACCGCCGCCAATAATGCCGAACGCCGATAATTCGGCGGCTGCGGTGCTTCTTTCGGATGCAGAAAGTCGATACCGGTCTTGTGCTGCACTGCCAAGAGCGAACCAATCAGCGGAACATACGGCGATACCGTCTCCGGTATATTTGTAACGGAAACATTAGGTAACGAAAAAGGATTGAAAATCCGGATATCTAACTCCAAGTCCGCCAATTCACCGGCAAGGGCTTCATCGAAAAGAATAAGACGCTGCGGTGTTAAATCCTGCGAAGTCGAATCAACGCCGCCGAAACCGGCTGTGATTGTCCGCTGAATTTCGGCAATAAGGCTTTGCTGCGGATTATCTTCCGGCAGACGAAACGAACGTATAGACCGAATTTGTTTATGGACAGCGAGTATTAAATCAGCATCACAGCGGGCGGCGTTCACGATTAATGAAACGGTATTTTCCCCTTCAAACCAAAGGCTGTCATCGGCAAATACCGCCTCGGCAGCATCAACGGCACGAAACCCGATACGCTGCGGCGGATGATAAATGTTACGAAAAGTTTTTGTCAGTTGCTGCCGGCGGGACAAGTGCATTGTTAATGCCAGCAGTTGACAGCCGTCCGTACTGCGGTCAAGAACGATATAATCAAGCGGGTCGAAATCGGCAAAAGCCGGCAGTTCCCGAAGTACTTGATTTTTTAACAGAACCGGAATTTCATTTTCGTTACAATTCGGCAGTTGCTGATAGAGCCAGTCGGTTTGATGTCTGCCGAGAACCAGCACGGAGGGAACATTGCCGATATTCCGGTCTTTGCAGACTTTTCGGAGCGTTGCCGACAGATTAGCCCATTCGGTATCTTGTTCAGTTTTTTCAAGCGGAACGCTGCCGTAATGCTCTACGAAAAGAGAATTTTTCTGGACGGCAGCGGCTGCGAACCGGCATTCGGCATCATCCCAATCGACAGCGAGGTATTGCGGCATATGCGGCGGCATATGCGGCGGCATATGCGCAAGAGGACGTAACCCATTAAACCCTTCCGCACGAAGTTTGTCAAGAATAATACCGGTCTGTACACCGGTTGCCGGGTTTCTGTAACTTTGCTAGAATGTACGATGCCTGCAATAAAGGTATCCGCTCGCAGGCGGCAAAACTCAACAGAAAATCAAGAACAAATGAAGACATTTTGTGCAGTTTCCGTGTTATTTTCCGCTTTATTTTGCCTTATACCGGCAGCAGGTACAATGCTTCGGGGCGAAGAGGCACCGGGTTATACCGACACGCCGCAGTTGCCTAACTCGCGGTGGAAAATACACGACCAGAACCGCCCGCAACCAGTCAAGACGGCTCCGGGGCAAGGCGATATCGGAGCAACACCGCCGTCCGATGCCGTCATCCTCTTCGACGGGACAAACCTCAATGAGTGGAAAGGAAAAAATCTGCAAGTCATTGAAAACAGTATCTTTGACATTAAAAGGACCGGCACGCTTCAGACCAAAGCAAAATTCGGCACCTGCCAACTGCATATTGAGTGGATGACGGACGGAAAACGTGAAGACCGAATGCATTGGGGAAACAGCGGCGTGTTTTTTCTCGACGGCAGTATTGAAATCCAAATACTGGAATCGCACGACAGTTACATTTATGCGGACGGCAATGCCGGTGCCGTTTATGGACAGTATCCGCCGCTGGTGAATCCCGCCCGAAAACCGGCGGAGTGGCAAAGTTTCGAC
The DNA here is from genome assembly GCA_031289675.1 of Planctomycetaceae bacterium. Taxonomy (GTDB): domain Bacteria; phylum Planctomycetota; class Planctomycetia; order Pirellulales; family Thermoguttaceae; genus WRKP01. The sequence continues at coordinate 26,183 of JAITOZ010000238.1, read as the reverse complement.
ATCATTTTCACCGCTCCGAAAATCGAAGATGGAAAACAGACTCGTCCCGCTTATGTTACCGTTTTCTATAACGGTGTTCTGGTTCAAAATAATGCTGAACTTCTCGGTACAACGCTTCACCGGACGCTTCCTAAAACCTTGCAGAAAGAAACCGGCTCGATTTCGCTACAAGAACACGGTTCGAGCGTCAAGTTCCGCAACATCTGGGTTCGCCCTGTCAGTGAGCCGGTTCTTTAAGCAGAGCCGAAGACCGTGTCACAATACGCCGCTCACTGCCGCCGCATATCCTCCGGCTTAATCGCAATCGCCCTTGCCGTTGTGTCCGTTTGCGTACCGCCGTGAATACTGCGAATTCGAAGCATCAGAAAAAACGGTTTCATATCTTCCTGTGTTACAAACCACCAATACTCGCCCGTGTTGGGTAAGTTCATTGAAATCGGCAGCCAAGGTCCATCCTTGTCCGTTCTCCGCAGTACATCGATTTGTGCGTCCCGCCAGAGTACATCGCCCTGACTCCACTGAACAATCACCTGCGGTCGGCTGCTTTCGGTATTCAGCGAAAGACCGGCAATTTTGCCCGCCGGCACTGCCTCCGTTTTCGTTTTGACATCTGCCGCTAAACCGGACGGCGGAAAAGACGGCAGTACCGATTTTGCCGATGCAGCCTTGCCGTTGGAACTGACTGTATTTCGTGCTGGCTGCGGTGCCGCCGCTTGCAATGCTGCCGGCTGAATATCAAAAAACGAATCCATATCGCCTAATATGTCGTCAAGTAATTTGTCATCGGGTAATTTGTCCGGCTTGTTTTGGCTTGGGATGACTTCCCAGTCTGAAAACGACGGCAACGGTTGGACAGAAATTTGCCGTGCAGGATTTTGCTGTACCGTATCACCAGGCGTTTTCGGCGCAGGCTCCGGCATAATCTGCTCCGGTACAATCTGTTCCGATATAAGCGGCGGAGTTTCCGCTTTCCTCATTCCGCTTCGGAATTTTTCCGGTTTCGGCGGTGTAATCGGACCCGATTCGCTCTGCCGCTCCGTTTTCGTCTCCTGCTGTCCCGTCAGATTTTCTACCGATTTTTTCAGCGGCTGCGGCACAGACGTGTTCACCGCCGCCCGAAGTTGCGGAACGGACGGCACTACGCTGACATTTCCCAATACGCTCATCGTTCGGAATGAAAACCAGTATTCACCGTCGTTCGGCGCATTATAGACGAACTTCTTTGCAGTAACCGGAAGACGGCTGACGATATGCCAGTGCTTGCCTTTGTCCTGTGAAACGAGTAATTCTACTTCCTTAATCGGGTCAATGCTGCTAGCAGAATGGATTTCAAAGGGTATCATCAGGTTCCGAACATTTGTCTCTGTCAGTTCAGGCAGTATTGGAGCGGACGGACTTTGCGCGGATACTGCGGTGCCGGCGAAGACAAACACCGTCAAGACAAGAACCGGAATGCAGCGGAACAGAAACACCATAACGCTGTGAATTCGGCAGTTTCTCGGTGGTTCCGCCGTGTTTTCTCCTTTTTTTGCCGTCTCCGTCAAGATATATGACTCAAAATAGCGTTTTTAACGGAAATATCGGGACACCAATATTGGCAACAAACTCGGAATCTTGTTCCGGCGGAATTACCCAACATTCTTTCTTCTGCGGCTGCAATTCGTTTTTTTTTAGAAATTTGCGAACAGTCTCATAACAGGCGTGTTTCACTTTACAGGCGCGGCGTTATACTTGCTTTTGAAAACAATAGCATATAATAAGGGGCTGGCATAGATAATTGTCTAAAAGGAAGGCAATTTTGAAGTTGTTTTAATCTACTTTTTCAGAGCGGTCAATCGTTTTTTTCGGTTGTCCGTAATTGAAGCGGAACTCACATTCTTTGAGAAACAAATGAAACTTGTTTTTGAAATTCCGTTGAACCTCCGCAGAGGTCTCTTTGCCTGATTCCCAAAGTTTTCGATGCCATTATGTGATTTTTGCCTTCAGCATTTCTTTTGAACGATTGGTTCGCAAATGCTTGAATTCGGAGACATCAAGAGCGTTATATGACCTGAAATGGTCACTGTAAAGATGCTGTCCGCTTTTTGCTAAAACAAAAGATTAGGGGCCTGGCATAGATAATTGCATAAAACAGGCTTACAAGACCGTTTTTATGCAAAGACCAATTTAGCCTTTGAAGAGGCATCATAGCGGATTGATAAAATAAATGACGGGGCTTGACGGATAGCCCAATGAAAGGGATAATTACGGTGTGCGGAGAATTGCCGCTTCGCTCCATCCAGATACAACACACTCGAAGCCGATATAATCATTGCCGAAAACATATATGCGATACACCTTTTTTGCTTTTCTCGTTGCCGTTCTCGCAAACTGGTCTTTCAATGCGACCGTTACTAGCGATTCAACCGTTTCCAACACTGTGCAGGACGCTGTCCGGCGGATTAAACAGTTAAACGGCGTTTGCACCGTTTCAGGCAATAATATCAAAGAAATCGTGTTCAAAGACGGTTCTGCTCTGAAACCGGAGGCATTCAGCCTCTTTGCTCAACAGACCGACCTCGAATCGCTGCACGTTGCGAATTATCGAGACTTGAGCGATGACGATGTCGTGAAACTGACCGGTTTGAAAAAATTAAAGGCACTGAACCTGACAAACGGCGGAATTACGGATGCTGCCGTCAAAGCGATTGCCGATGCTTTTCCGCAGTTGGTCCATCTCGACCTTTCGTCCGAAACCCGATTGACAGATGAATCAACGAAGGATATAGCCCGATTGCAAAATTTGGAGTCGCTGTCGCTGCTCTTTTGCGGTATCAGCGAGTTCGGCATTATGAATATCGCAACGATGCCGAATTTGAAAACCCTCGATATTCGGGCGGCAAACGTGGGGAACAGCGGGCTTGCCGCCTTGGCGGAAATAAAGACATTGAAAAGTTTGAAGCACAGGGCGCAAACCGTTACGGATGAGGGTTTGCAGGCACTTGTTGCGGCAAAGAATCTGACGAACCTTGAAATACAGGATTTCAGTATTACGGGTGCGGCGGGGCAGTATATCCGGCAGATGGCGAATCTGACGGGTTTGATTATTTTCCGCTGTGAAAACTTCGATTCCTCCGGTCTCATTGAACTCAAAGGTTTGAAACTCAACCGCTTAACGCTGCGGGGATTGCCGGTGGACGACGGCGGTTTAGAAGTGTTTCGGGGACTGCCTACGCTGAAAAGACTTTATCTTGATGAATTGCCGTCTGTAACAGACATCGGCATAATGAATTTGGTGTATCTGAAGGAACTGGAAACGCTTGAAATCTGGGACGTACCGGTTACGGACAAGTCGCTGGAAACGATTGTCAAGTTACCGAAACTGAAAACGCTGATATTGAATTCGACGGGCGTGACCGATGCCGGTCTGGCAACGCTGCTTACGATGCCGAACTTGACGGCGGTGACTCTGAAGAACAACTCCAAGGTTACAGCGGGAGCGGTGCAAAAATTAAAAGATGCAAAAAAGTTTAATGTCGATTAGTTCTGCCTGACGGCGGTGACTTTTGTTGTAACGGAAAAGTTGCGCTGTGGGAGGGAGTCTGCTGTCCTGTTGCTTGAACTAAAAGTTGATGAACGCTCCGCGTCATGGCATCATAACCCGTTCTGCCGACAAATGATACGGACAACGGACTGCAAATGCCTGCGATAGAACTGCCTTTGCCGCTATCTATCGCTGCACGGTACGCGACGGACGGACACACTCAAGAGCAAACGCGAACCGCACTTCATTAACGTCTTGTCAGTAATTTCGATAAGCAAAAATTGGCTTTTCGTTTTACTTCGTGAAACTCTCCCAAAAACCGGCAAACATCGGCGTATTGTAGTCCCAAAAATAGGCGTATAACACCGCTGTCAAAATGACAATGACGATGCCGAAGAACACCGCAACCTTTGAAGTTGCCAAATCCATTGCCGTGTTCGTTTTGAGTTTGAACGCTTCTTTCATCGGAAACCGTAGCCGCAGCAGCAGCAGCACGATAACAATCGTGCAAAACGTAATGCTCATCCGGTCAAGGAACGCTGTGTTCGGACGCAGGAACATCAACGCCCCGTAAATCACGGGACTTAACAGAATCGACACCGTCCCCGACCAGCGGGGTGCCTTATGTACGAAGAACCCGAACATAAACGCACACAAAATCCCCGGCGAAATGAATCCCTGAAATTCCTGAATGAAATTGAAAATTCCGCCGAACTTCGGATTGTCCAGTACCGGCACGAGACAGCAGCCGAGAACCATAAAGCCGACAACGCTGATTCTTCCGACAAAAACGATTTCCTTTTCCGATGCTCTGCGGTGAAAAAATTCTTTGTAAATGTCAATGCTGAATAAAGTCGAAACGGCGTTGAGCATTGCCGCCATTGCACTAATGACCATTCCGAACAGAGCCGCCAAAGCGAAGCCGTAAAGTCCGCCTTTCGGTACAAGATTCGCTAAGAGTAACCCAAAGGCGGAATCGTAATCGTAACCGGAAATCTGTTTGCCGAAATTCGCTTTGATAAGTTGGGTTTTGTGTTCGCCGAGGGCTTTGAGCGGGTCACTCAGGTCTTCCGGGGTTTTCACACCGGTCTTGCCAGCGTTGAACGCAATCATTTTTTTAGCCTCTTCAGGATAGAACGAAGCAAATTTGCCGTCAAAGTCGAAAAGTTGCCCCAACTTTTCCCGTTCCGCTTTCAATGCCTCAAAACCGCCCTTGCCTTCAAACGCACGCTGTTTCATTTCAACATTATAAAGATTAAATGCTATCAAGCCGGGAAAAATCACGATGAACGGAATAATCAGTTTCAAAAACGCCGCCAGCACAATACCTTTCTGTCCCTGTGCTAATGACCGGGAACCGAGCGTCCGCTGCATAATGTGTTGGTCAAGTCCCCAGTAATACAGGTTCGGAATCCAGATGCCGAACATCAAAGCAGTAATCGGCAAAATGGAGTCCGTCCACGGCAGATTCATCCGCAACTTGTCTGCGTTTAACACGCTGAAGCGTTCATAGGCACCGGCATTTTCCAGTTTCGGCAGCAATTCCGCTTGTTTTTCGGCGGAAAAATCCAATGCCTGCATTGCCGATTCCAGCACAGATTTATCAACACTGCCGAGTTTCTGCAAGGCAAAAAACAGGATAATCACGCCGCAAAGAATCAACGCCGTGCCTTGCAGCGAACCCGCCCACGCTGCCGACTTTAACCCGCCGTACAACACATAGACCGCCGCAAAGAAGCCGAGAATCCAGCAGAATGTGGTAATATTCAGTTCGATACCGAAATAAACCTGCCCGCCGAAAATATCCGAAAACGCCTTCGCACCGGCATAATTGACGGCTGTGATTGTTACGAAAGCGTAAATTGCCAGCAGCGACAAGGACATCAGCGTCCGGCATAAGCGGTTGTAGCGGGTTTCCAAAAATTGCGGAACCGTATAGACACCGGCTTTCAAAAATCTGGGCAAAAAGATAAAAGCAACAATGACCAGCGAAACGGCAGCAATCCATTCGTAAGATGCAATCGCCAAACCAATATTGCGTGCCGCCTGACCGGGCATCCCTACGAATTGTTCGGCAGAGATGTTTGCCGAAATGAGCGAGATACCGATGAGCCACCAAGCCAAGCCGCGACCGGCAAGGAAGTAATCCTCGCTGGCGGCGGATGCCTCTTTCTTTTTATCCCGCCCTCCCATAATGAAGGCAATAACGAGAACAACGGCGAGGAAGCCGAAGAAAACGGCAATGTCGGTAACAGCACAGTCCATAATGATTGATAGGAGTGAAATTGGGAGTCTGATGGTGTATAATCAGCACACGGTTATGTGTACAACGGCGAGACCACAGCCGGCCGGCGGTCTTGCACCCTCACTGAACATTGTCGCCTGTCTATTTCTAATTGTCAAGGCGTATGTTATACTGCCGGATACAAAGGACTCCTGAATTGCCTATGCACTCTAATGACGACAATCCGGTATCGAACGTTTTGATTGTCGATGACGACCCTGCTGTCGTGTCGCTCCTGTCGCATCTTTTGGAACAGAAGTGGCATAAAGTCCGTACCGCTGCCGACGGTAATCAAGCTCTTCAAATGGTGTTGCAGGAATGTCCCGACGTTCTTATCACGGACACAATGATGCCGTGTCTCGACGGTCTCGAATTGACCCGCCGCATCCGGCAACTGCACGCCCGAAAGGTTTTGCCGCATTACTCGTACATCCTGCTGATGACCAATCAGTCAAACAAAAGTCTGCTGATGGAGGGACTGGAATCCGGAGTCGATGATTTTATCGAAAAATCGGTGTCCTCCTTGTCGGATTTGCGGATGGAATTGCAGGCACGAATGAACGCTGCCCGGCGTATCCGGCAACTGGAAATATCGCTGGAATTCGCTGCAAAATACGATTTTCTTACAGCACTCCTTAACCGGCTTTCCTTTTTCAAAACGGCCGCTCCGATGTGGGACAGGTCGGGCAAAAACAAGTCGCCGCTTTCCTGTGTGATGTTCGACTGTGATTTTTTCAAACGCATTAACGATATTCACGGACACTCCGCCGGAGATGTGGTTTTGAAAGAAATTGCGGCGATAATGCGGAATTATTCACGCTCGACTGATTTGCTGTGCCGCTACGGCGGGGAAGAATTCGTTGCCCTGCTGTCGGGCTGCAACGAGCAAATGGCGTTTGAATGGGCTGACCGGCTCCGGCAGCAGTTTGAGTCCAATCCGATAAAAAAGAAAGACCTCGTGATTCCGATTACCATCAGTTTCGGTGTCGCCGAGCGCAGCGATTCATCTCAAACGCTTGAACAACTCATTGACAGTGCCGATGCAGGACTGCTGCAAGCCAAAGAGCAGGGACGCAACCGGGTTGTCCGTTATTCGGAAATGATGACCGAACACACTCCGCTGCCGGTAACAGATTTAATGTGCCTGATTTGCGGCGGAGTGAATGCCGGTGAAGCAGCCGTACCGTTTTTTCTGACCGTCCGTCAGAACGATACGCTTGAAAACGTGATGAATTGTTTCCTGAAATCGGAGACAGAAATTCTGCCGGTGGTTTCCGAAGCAGGATTGTATGTCGGAACAGTGATGTTGAAAAATATTATTCCTCTTATCGGCAGTCCAACCTACAAAACGATGCTGATAACCGGTCTTGTTTCGTCCAATGTGGTCTCGTATCCGCTTAATACGCCGATTCAGACGGTTTTTAATTTTTTTGTGCGGACATCGGCACAGCAGATTTTGATAATGGACAACGAAGTGCCTGTCGGTTTTATCTCGCGGCTGTCGTTCGTCCAGTGGCTTCTGCCGCGTATCAACTCTGCCGGCAGTATATCCGAAGATTACCCGAAGATATAAATGCCCGATACATACTGTTTCCGGTTTGAAAAAGGGAAATGATAATCGCGAAGCCGCGAAGAAAGTGATTAGTGGCGAGTGGCGAGTAAATGCGGGAGGGCATAAAACTTTATCGGGTATTTTTTGGTAGTGTTGTAAATTTATTGAAATGAACGTTAACATACGGGAAAATAAGGGACTTCTACGACTCAATCAATAAATTCCTGACACAACCCGGGTTTTCACTCCTGCATTTTCCCGCCGTACACCGTACTCGCCGCAGAAACACCGCTGTAATCCGTACATTTTTCGGATATGTACCGGATTTTTTCGATTTTTATCTTTGCAGCGGGGAAATTTATGGTACAATAGGGAGAAGTGCGGTGTCGGATAATACCGCTATTGAACCAAACCGGTTTTTCATCAGTGAACGATATGTCGGAGAATCAAGGCAATCAAAATCCGCAGTCCAAAGAAGAGGGCGGACATCGTTTTAATGCGCAAAATATCCCTGCTGCCGAAGGCGTGAAGCGGGAACGGGCAGACTTTACTTCCGGCGGCGCACCGCCGAAAAGTGACAAGCGAAGTCCTTCGCCGGACGGCGCACCGCGTCCCGCTGCGGTAAAAAATACGGTTGTGCAGCAGGTTCTCCTGCCGGTCGATGCGGTATTTGAACGTACCCGGCTTTTGCTGCTGCTCGTTATCGGTGTTCCGCTCTGCATCTGGGCATCGTTTCCGGCGTGGGAAAGAATTGCCTACGCTTGGCTCAACACCTTGGATTACGGACACGGTTTGTTCATCATTCCGTTGACCGCCTATTTTCTCTATGTCCGGCGGGCATCGTATCCCGGAACACGCTGCAATCCTGACTGGCTGGGACTCTTCCCGATAGTCGTTTATGCTGTAATGCGGTATGTTGCCGGCATACAATATCTGGATGCGATAGAGCAGTGGTCGATTTTTTTCTGGATTCTCGGTGCGGTTTGGTTTTTCTACGGCACGAAGGTTTTCCTCTGGGCTTTGCCGTCGCTGAGTTTTCTGATTTTTATGTTCCAATTACCCTACTCTTTCGATGTCCTGATGCGCAATCATCTTCAAGCGTTTGCGGCTCAGTTTGCGGCAGTATTGCTGCAACTCGTCGGAGAACCGGCGATTCCCATAAAAAATACGATACGGTTAAGCACGATGGAACTCGGTGTGGAATCTGCGTGCAGCGGTCTCCGGTTTTTAATCAGCATTATGGCTATCGCCTTTGCTGCTGTTCTGTTGATGCGCCGCCCGTGGTGGCAAAATGTTGTCATCATTGTTTTTGCCGTGCCGTTGGCATTGTTTGTCAATGCTTCCCGCATTGCGCTGACCGGCATTTTGCTTATGCACTTTAATGCGCTGGTCGACTTGATGACAAAGGAAGGACAAAATCCAAGTGTGGTTGCCGATGAATTTTCGGGGCTTGTACTGGTGTTCATCGCCTTGTTTTTATTCGGATTTTTCATCTGGTATCTCGGCAAGGTATTCAGACGTGTAACGCTTTAGAGCAGACCGAAAATAGATATATTTGCCATAACTGTAAAAGGTTGCGGACAAAAAGAGTCATTTATCCAAATTGCTTGTAGTCGGCTTTCGTTTTTTACGATGAGTCAGCACGGTGTATATGATAAGCCGGCAGGAATTGCCTGTTTTCCTTTGATGCGAGGATAAATCCAATGCCGAATAATGAAGTACCTTTTGAAGAAATACCTTTAGGGGCAAACCAACCGCTCGGCAGTGCCGGTGTTGATGCGCATACAGAATCGGCAGCAGGGCAGCCGATTCCTCCGCAGGGGAACTATGTTTCTGACGGTGTGCCGGTTTCTGACGGTGTGCCAAACGGTTATTATGCTCCAGGTCCCGATGAACAGCAGGGACGGTTCGTTCCGCAGCAGGCGGGTTATGAACCGCAGCCGGTCTATTCTCAGGAGGATAATTCGTATTATCATCAAGAAAACCTCTCCAAAGAATTACTGCATCATCAGAAGCCGCCCCGTTCGGCTCCGATTCTCGACCCGGTCGAATCTTCCCGAATGACACCGCAGATATTGGTGTTACTGTTGATGTCCGGTCTGAAACGAAACTGGAAATGGTCGCTGTCGTCTGCTGTTTTTCTGTCGCTGCTCGCTGCCGGAATACTTTATATCGCCTTTCCGGCACAATACACTGCGTTTGCCTTGATGCGGATTTATTCCACGAAACCGAGATTTATTTATGACGAGAAAGAACAGATTAAGTACGATGAATTCGTGAATACTCAGTTCTCCTTGATACGGAGTCCGGTGATTCTCGAAAAGGCATTGGAAAATGCCGATGTAGCAAAACTTGCCTGTGTTGTCCGTGAAAAAGATAAGGTTAGTTGGCTGACAAAGCAACTTGGTGTACGAACCGATGGTAAGTCGGAAATGGTCGTTGTTTCAATGGAGTGCAGCCTGCCGGATGAGTCGGAGAAAATCGTCAATGCCGTTGTGGATGCGTATTTTGATTTTTACAATGTAACGACGCAAGACAGTAACGCCCTTTTAGTCCGGCAGTTGAGCGGGGAATTGGCGCGTCAGACGGCAACGGCGAATTTCTATCAGGAAAGCATCCGGCAAAAAATAGAGACGGCAGCGACACAAGGTGCCGCCGCCGGAATGGACGGACTGGTTGCCGGTATCGGACAGGGAGAATCCCTGCTGCGGGAGACTCTCCTTGCCGACACCCGGCTTGTTACGCTGCGTGCCGACAAAAAAATGCTTGAGGAAACATTAGAACGTCCCGATCAGATACCGGCATCATTGCTCTACGAGGCGATTCAAAATGACCCCGAATTGCAAAGATTAAATGCGCTGCTCGACTCTTTAAGAGTAAAACAGGAAACGTTGAAAACTATATTGACGAGACCGGACGACCCGCGGGTAAAGAATTTGGACACTCAAATTGCCGAAGCGGAAAAGAATATCAAAGACCTTCTTGAAGGTGCAAAAAGCACCAAAGGACAATCCCTTCAAATGTCTATCCGAACCAATATTGAGCGGAAAATCTGGGAAAAAAATATGGAGATTCGTTCGCAGGAAATTCAGGTTGAGGATTTACAGACAAAGTACAAGGAGCAGTTGGACAAGTCCGGTGCAAGGTCAAACAGTATCGCAGATGTTTCATTTGACCAGGCAGCACTCGCACGGGTGAATAAAGTTCTCGATGCCCTTTCGGAACGTTTGGTAACACTGCAAGCAGAACGTTACGCACCGGATAGGATTGTTCTACAGCGCAGAGCAACGACACCGATGGCTCCGAATATGATAAAGCAGATAATGATGATTGCTGTCGGTTCAATGGCGATGTTTTGTTTTCCGCTTGTTCTAAGTATCGCCATTGAACGGATGAAGCCGAGACTCTATCACGTTTCGCAAATCCGCCGGGCGATGCCGCAAGTGCTCATCGGCGAAATTATGGAACCGCCCGTTTCGTGGCTTCACGGGGCAACATTCCGAAAACGGATGGCAAGGTACCGCGAAAGTGTGCATAACTGGTGTACGCATCTCCTGTTGAGCGACCCGTTCCGAAGATGTAAAACGCTGTCGGTGGCGAGTGTCGCCGGAGATGACGGAAAAACGTTCCTTGCCGTTCAGATTGCCGTAGCGATGGCGCAGATGAAAAGCGGTCCGGTACTGCTCATTGATGCGGATATGCGGGTCGGGCGGCTGCATCTGCTATTCGGCAACGAAGAGACGGGTATCGGATTAGCCGATGTTCTGTCATTCCGCAACGGTTTCGGTGAAGCCGTTGTAACAAACGAAAAGGAGCCGAACCTGCATCTGCTTTCGGCGGGACAACTGGACGTTGACCCTTATGAGTTGCTCGGCGACGGTCGTTTCCGTGAATTGCTTGATATGCTGGAACAGCATTATTCGCTCGTCCTGATTGTGCTGCCGCCGGTTGCCAACGCATCGGAATCGCTAATTATCGCTTCGAGTACGGATTCAACTTTACTTTGCGTCCGGCAGAGCGAAACGGTGTTTGCCGCAATGGAGGACGTTCTCCGTAAATTGGTGAACACGGGGGCTTCGGTTGACGGCATCGTGGTAAAAGATATTCCGTACTACCAAATGTCCGGCAGGGACGGCGGTTTTGCCGACAAGTTGGAGCAAATCCGCCTGGCGCATCTATTGCAATATACCGACTAGCGGTCTATAATGACCGTCTGCGAAAGTGTGTTCCGGTTTGAAACTTGTACGGCGTACAAATTCAAACCGGCGGTGGTTTTGACTACTTCTTTGTAAAAATGACAACAAGCGTTGTATTGGTCGGTGTCGGCGGACAGGGTATTTTGTTGGCAAGCGAAATTATTGCCCAAACCGCCGCTGCGGCAGGACACGATGTGAAGACGAACGAAGTTCACGGGATGGCACAGCGGGGCGGAAGTGTTGTTGCACAAATCCGTTACGGAAAAGAAGTATTCAGTCCTCTCGTTGCTAAAAAAACGGCAAAGGTACTCGGTTCGCTCGAACGTCTTGAATGTTTGCGGTATATTGATTATCTCGCCGATGACGGCTGCGCCGTTGTTTCTGACCAGAAGATTATTCCCGTTACCTCGTCTTCCGGCGGAACGCCGTATCCTGATATTGACGAAAAAATGCTGTCGCAGTATTTCCCGAAATTGGTTTATCTGCAAGCCGTTGACTGGGCAGCGGAACTCGGTAATGTCAGGGCAGCAAACATTATTTTGCTCGGTGCGCTGTCGGTTCATCTTGATTTGCCGGAAGATGCTTGGCTTGAGGCGGTGCGTCAAAGCGTTAAGGCAAAGTTTCTCGACATCAACTTACGGGCGTTCCAGCGCGGCAGAACCGCTTCGTTTTAACCGCTCTGTACCTTCCCTTCTTCTGTTTTCAGAGCCGTCATCACTTCGGAGGGTGCGTAAAACTTTATCGGGTGCTGTTTTTAGCCCTACCGGGACAAAACTTGCATAACTCTTATTTTCAAAAAAAAAAAAATACCCGATAAAGTTTTACGCACCCATTGCAGAGATTTCGCCTTATCCTGTCTCCAGTTTGACTCATCCTGTCCATAGTTTGGGGAATGCAGGCATCTTTGCCGCTTGAAATTTCTATGAAAAGATGAAAAACGGAATGTCCAAAATCAAGAATCTGCAAAGGAAAGAGACGCACTATTGAAGTCCGGCACTCCTGTCACAATGTTCTTATACTGTTGTGTGTTACAAAATGCACTCCTGTTTCCGGATTGCGGGACAGGAATCCCCGAAAAAAAAGTTCAGAGAAGACATCGGCAAGAAGGTCATCTGACGGCTCTTGAGTCAGTTTTTCGCGTAAGACACGCCGAATGGTGTCCGTACTTATTGATGCCGGCTTTTGTACTTGTGCATACTGTTGCGCTATGTATTTACCGCAATGTTTAACCAACTCGTTTAACTGAGGCTGTGCAGAACCTCTTGCGTTAAAAGATGCCAAAGAGACCGGTTGTTGCCGCTGTATCACTGTGCGTTATCCTTATAATGCAGAAAGGGTTCGTTCTGCTTTCATTTGCTGCGTTCAGGCAATAATCAGACCTGTTTCCTGTCTGCCGGCGTTGACTTATCTCAATTTGAAAAAGGCTGCTGAGTTGCAACAAAGAATCGCCCAAGGAACGGGAGCGACACGTCTATTAGAATTCGGGACAATTCCCTCCGACAAAAGAGGTGCATCACGTCAATTAAAAGGCGTAATGCCGATTCTACCCGTTGGATAGACACGCACGCCCCCTTACGGGAGCAACGTAACTCTGCTATCCAACATATATCTTCTACCCGATTACTCGGTTGTCACGTAGAAAATGATGTTTCGCCGAAGCGATTCTAATAGTTGTTGACGTACTCGAATTTTCAGCCCTCTAAAAGGGCAAATTGACTTTCAAAACGGTCTTCGGATGAGCGAAAACCGGTTCGTATTTTAGCCACTCAGAAAAGAAAAGTCAACAATCCACAGTCCACAGGGAGATTATGGTACGTACCCAATACGTAGCCCCGCAAGGAACGGCAAACGCATAGTGTCCGGCTTGCAGCCATAGTTTTACGCTCGCTCTGCCGTAGCGTCAACACGTCCCGGCATCACAAGTTGATATGAACATAAGGAGGCGGAGGCTGAATTTCCTGCGTCTGTTGCAAAGGTATTACTGAAAAAGCGAATCAACGTCAATTGCCGGAACACTGCGCTCGATGGCAATCTGACGGCGCGGCAGCAGTGTCCTTACATTCAGTAAGTCCGTGTTCAAACGCATCGCATCAAGTTCCGACAAAACCGTCTTTTGAAACTCTGATAATTCTTGAAACATATCAATGTATGACGGTAATGCCGACTTGATTTCCGTTTTAATAAATTGCGCCGATTCTGTAATCTGCCGACCCGCCGTTGAACTTATTTCGGCTGCCTGTTCAATTTTCGCCGCTGCCGCCGTAATGCAATCAACAACTTTTTCTAAACGTTTTTCGATAGCAGCATCAATATCCGATGTCTCCGGCACTCGATTGAGCATTTGCCGTCCGTCCGCCTTATCTGCGTCTGCTTTATAGACGGCAGAAAGCGGTACCGTCTTTGTTTCGACTGTCTTCGTTTCGATAAAAATTTCGTCTATACTGCTTTGTGCCGGTGCATATCCTTCAACCGCTGTGTTAAACACTGTGCGGATAATTGCCGATTCCGGGGACAGTGTTCTCTCTCTAGCAGTATCATTCACCACACCACCATTCAACACAGCGTCATTATTCTGCCCCTGCTTTCCGCTTTCTTTCTCCAGACTTTGGTATTCTGAATACGCCACTCCGAAATGTGCGTCATTACTTGCGTTCTGCTGCCAATTCAAAACAACAACGCTGCCCGTTGACGTGCCGGGATACTCAATGTTGCGGACGGCTTCGGGTGCCGCAGCGGTTGTTTGATATGCATAGTCCGGTTCCTTCCGAACGAACGGCAGCCGGTCTTTCAACACGGCTTCGCCGTACTCTTCCAATGTTTTCGCATCCATATCATCTTCAAGTTGACTATTGGTAACCGATGGCAGCCGGCTCGTATTCTCCAAACCGGATTCCTGATGCATTGCGTTACCGCCGGCGTTGCCGTCCGCTGTCTCTTCGGCGACCGCATCGTTGACAGCAACGGCAACGTTCACAGCATCATCGCTGCCTTCATCGTCCAATTCGGGATAGGCAGGTTTATACACGGCAAATTCAGGCAACATCGCCGGCATCGCAGAATCGCACAAAGCAGCGTCATACAGAACAGAGGCAGCCGTCTCTTCGGGACTCTCTGCTTCGTCCGGTGTATCATCCAGCGAACCGAACTCAATCGTTGTCTCAAAAGGACGCAGTTGCAGTGTTTTCCGTTTTTTTGAAACAATGTCGTCAATGTCTTGCATTGACATAACGTTTTCTCCTTCTACAACCGCCGCCGGTTCGATATGCTGAATCAGCGACCAAGCCTCATTGACGGACAGGTCTTCGATACGGAAAATGTTTTTTTCGGCAGCGAGCCGCAGCGTTTTATCGCAGAGTTGATTCACCAAACGGGGCAGTCCTCCCGTCAAGGTATGTATCCGCCGTTTTGCGTTCTCGCCGAAAAACAAATGGGAATTTCGGTGCGGCGGGTCGATGCGGTGAACTTCCTTCGCTTCGGAATGCTGCATTGCTTCGGCGGCAGAAACGCTGTACCCTGTTTGAAAAGAATGCTGTATCTGCCGGGTAATGTACCGCAGCGTCTCCTCACAAGTGAACGGTTCAAGGTAACAAAGGGCGGCAACCCGCTGATTGAATGCTTCCAATTGCGGAATCGTCAGTTTTTCCTCAAAATCAATAGAACCGGCTAATACGGTATGGAACCGGCAGGCGGTTTCATCTGCCAACAGACGGATTTCTTCCAATACATCGGGATACAGGTATTGCGACTCGTCAAACAACAAAACGGTGCCGCGGGTAACCTGCTGCCGGACATAATCAAAGAGTTGCATCCGCAGTTCCGCCGCCGCTTGTCCGGCAAACGGAAGATGTAAATGGTATAAAAGTTGCTGATATAAAACTTTCGGCGAGTCAATCAGCCCGTTAATAATCGGCAATACAGTGTAATCCCACTCAAAATTTTGACGGAGAAGGCGCAGCAAGAGTGTTTTTCCGGTGCCGGCGGCACCGAAAACGAGCGAAATCCCTTCGGAAGAGCGTATGACGTTCTCAATGGTTTTCCGCGACTCCGCTATCGAACCGACATCAAAGTACGATTCGGTATCGGGAACGGCGGAAAACGGGCGTTTTTTTAGACCGAAAAATGCCTGATACATCATTCGTGTTGACAGTGCCTCACTCCCTTTTATCGGCATTTCGGGGGAGTAAAATTAAACGGCTTGCCTGCCGCCGCGGGGGCGGCACTCGCTGCATCCTCAAAAGCCCTCTCTTTTTGCTGTGTTTTTTATTTTGCCGTATTTGAAAATTATGTTATAATGGGGGACATCGGCGGTGAGGGCATCGCACGAAAAAAGACCGAAAACAGCGGGAAAGCAGCAATACCATTGCGTTTTGTTTGCGATCCGCTCCTCACCGCCCGTTACTTACCGTTAGCCGCTCCTGATGGGAATCCTCGTAATACAGTATCAATCGGCGGAAGAATCTCCGCTGCTGCTTGCCTTGAACCGGGAAGAACGGATTGACCGTCCGGCACTGTCGCCGCGTATTCAAGCCGGAAAACCGCGTGTGGTTTGCGGCATCGACAGTGTTTCCTCCGGTACTTGGGCAGGTATAAATCAGTACGGACTCTTTGTTGCCGTGGTGAATACCCTTAAAAAAAATATCCCCGCTAAACCCCGCTCACGGGGTTTGCTGTGTAGAGATTTGCTCTTGACAGGCAATGCGGAAGAAGCCGCCGACATTGCCGTGGAGGAATTGAAAAAAGGGACTTATGCCGGCTGTCATTTTCTCTGTGTTGACCGGTCGAGCGGTTTTGCCGTTCACGGGGGAGACGAGGTTGACGTTGTCAAGTTAACGCCCGGTCTGCATACCCTTTCGGAAAACCGGCTTAATGACCCGGCGGATGTCCGCCAAGCGTTTATTCACCGGCAACTGACGCTCCAAAAAATAGATTCGGCAATTTCTTTTTTTGCTGTTGCCAGCCGGACTTTTTCCCGCAGGGCAAATCCGGCGGGGAAACAGGGAGTTATTTTTAGTAAGGGAAACGCTGCAACGGTTTCGTCAATGATGGTGTCGCTGACGGAAAAATCGCAGCGTTCGATAATGCAGTATGCTAACGGTTCGCCGGATATGAAAACGTACGATGATATGTCGGCGTTGCTGCGTCAGGTTCTTTCGACGGAACGTGCTGCCAAAGCCGCCGCTGCCGCCAAAGAGGCAAAACAAAAGGATAACGAAGACGAGATTGCAATAGAAAACGATTAGAGCGTAACCCCTTTTTATGGAATGGAATAGAAACTACTTTTTACATAAATCGCGGAGGAATTGCGAGATATTCTCTGCGGTGTCTGTGTCTTGGTGTGAGGCAGTTTTCTTCCCAGACTATACTCCGGCGATAATTTTTAGTGTGCGCCAGTGCGTTATGTCATAAATTTGATAAAAACCGAATGAGATTATGGGAATGTTCCTGATGTCCTGTTGAAAAATCTTGTATCATTCGGAAAATGATGTATAATGGCGGAAATATCGGTTTCAGTGCCGGTTTTTCCTAACAACAAACACGCACACAGAGGTTACAATGTCAGCCAATTCGCCCAACAAGGTTACATCTGCCGAACTAAACAAGTTGAACGAGACCATCGAACAATCAACTCTGGAAAATGAAGACACGCTGAAGAATATGTACCTGACATTCCGGCTTGGTAATGAAGATTACGGCATCGAAATTCGCTATGTTACCGAAATCGTCGGAATGCAGAAAATCACTGAAGTTCCTGATATGCCTCCGTATGTCAGAGGGGTTGTGAATCTGCGGGGACAGGTCATACCGGTTCTTGATATGCGGCTGCGATTCAATATGCAGGCTCGTGATTATGACGAGCGGACGTGTATTGTGGTCGTGAACATCGGCGGAGTTCAGGTTGGTCTGGTCGTTGATACCGTCAATGAAGTCCGCAATATTGACGACGAGCAGATTTCTCCGCCGCCGAAAACTGCCGGTGCCGATAGTGCCAAATATATTCAAGGAATGGGCAAGGTCGGCGAATCCGTTATCATTCTCCTCGAAGGACAGCGTTTGCTGCACGAAAACGAGTTATCGGGAATTAATTTTTAGTGCCGTTCGGAGGCGTTGCTTCACTGTTTTGGGATTGCCGACAACGGGGGAATGGACTTGCTGTGCGGTTTGCCCAAAACCGGCACAGCAGGTTGTCGCGTGTTTATGGTGAGCCTAATCAATCGTTTTGCAGGGTCATCTGCCGGTTCTTTTCGGACTCAAGTTTTCTATGAATTCGGTGCCTTCCTTTCTCACGGCATTCCTGTTAGCCGTCATCAATGCAGCCGTCATCGGTCTCTCATTCCTGTTCGCCCAAAATCGGGGTTATGACCGCCGGAGCAATGGATACCCTCACCTGGCGGTTTTTGCTGGCTTTTACCGTGTTCTCTATTTACATTCTCATCGTCCGCAAACCGATTCAATTCCGTTGGCGGACACTCATTCGGTTTCTGCCCTTTGCTTTCTGTTATCCGGTTGCGTTTTTCTGGTTTCAGATATACGGTCTCCTCTATGTAACCTCTGTCGAGGCGGGCATTTTAACGGCATCGGCACCGATTCTAACCGCCGTTCTTGCTGCCGTTACCATTAAAGAGAAAACAAACTGCAAACAATATGCCGCAATCGGTCTCTCCGTTGCCGGTGTCGTTTATATGACCCTGATGCAAGGCGGTGCCGATGCCTATTCCGGGGGGATGTTCGGATACGCTTTGATTTTTCTCTCGTGCTGTGCCAATGCCGGTTACGCCGTTATTAACCGCGTGTCCATCCGTTCGTTTAGTGTAACGGAAATTACTTTTTATCTGATGCTGATTGGAGTTCTGTTCTTTACCCCGATTTCGCTCGTATTTCACATTGCCGGCGGCACAATCGGACAATTCTTTGTGCTGCTTTGCAACGGTTACTTTATTGCGGCGGTATTATTTCTCGGTCTATTGTCTTCGTTATTAACGACCATTTTGACAAGTGTGATACTGAAACGTTTTACTTCGGCTCAATTCGTTGTGTTCCTGAACCTTTCCACTGTCATTGCCGTTGCTGCCGGCTGGCTGTTTTTACACGAACACATTCACGCTCATCATCTCATCGGGACGGTAATGATTCTCCTCGGCGTAGCCGGTACAAGTTACTTTCAGCAAAAGTAAAATACGGGAAAGGTAAATTATCCGTAAAAATAGAGACCGCAGTTTTCCCGTCTTGACTCCACAACATTGACGGCAAGATACTTACGGCAAACATTTAAGTTTCTTTCAAACTTTTTGCGGTTTTTCCCGTATATTGAGTTGCCAAAATGACGATAACTACCGAAAGATGGGAGATACGTACAATGCTGGTTCTGACACGTAAAGAAGACGAAAAAATTTGTATTGGGAATGATATTGTCATCACCGTTGTCCGTTGCGGAGAACGTGTGCGTTTGGGTATTGAGGCACCGGAGAGTATGCTTATTTTGCGGGAAGAATTGCGGAAGAAAGGCACTCCGCAAGAGGCTGCCGGCGAAATAGAACGGCTAAAAGCCGCCGGCTGAAAACGTAATGAATATCAAACCGCTGTGCTACTCCGTCTGGATGACCGTTGACCGCAAGGTTTCTATTGCCGTGTTAGGCTCGGCAACTGCCGGAACTGCCCTCTGCGTCTGGTATTACAGCGGCTGGATGACGACACTTGCGGCTCTCGTTCTAATGCTCCTAACAGTCTGGTACGTCATTGTTCCTATCCAATTTGAAATCAACGCCGGCGGCATTATCCGAACTGTTTTCGGACGGCATTGGTTTATCGCTTGGAACGATATTAAAGGTTATCAAATCCGGCAGCACGGTTTCCTTTTGCTGCCTCAAAATGACCGTTTTGCATTGGAAGCGTTTACCGGCTTCTATTTGCCGGTTCCTGCCGGTCTGATGCCGGAAGTGTTGTACCGTTTTCGGCTTTTCATAGGAGAATAGACCTCAAAAGTACGCTGTTTAGGAGAATTATTATGCGAGACCGGACACCATATCAGGAAAAAATCATTAAGCGGTATTACAACAACCGTGATGCGCTGATGCAGCAGAAGTTGACGGAGTTGGTTACCGAACTGTATCTTGCCGAAGGAAAAAAACGGCAGCAAATCTGGAAACGGATTACCGTTGCCCTCGTCAATATCGGCGTTGATGCCGCCCAAATCGAAAACATCGCCGCCGCCGATGATGCCGCTCAGTTGGCAAAGTTTCTGGAATCTGTAAAATAAGGTGTATGATTACACCGCGAACATTAAAAGGATTCCGTGATTTTTTGCCCGAAGTGATGCTGCCGAGAGAACATCTCATCGAAACGGCAACTGCTGTCTATCGTTCTTACGGCTTTTGTCCGATAGATACCCCTGTTCTGGAATATCTTGAAATCCTGCAAGGGAAAGGCAGCGAGGAAACGGACAAACAGTTATACAAGTTCACCGACCACGGCAATCGGGAGGTCGGGATGCGTTTCGATTTGACCGTTCCGCTCGCAAGATACACCGCACAACATTTTGCCGAACTGACGTTTCCGTTCAAACGTTATCACTTCGGCAAGGTTTGGCGGGGCGAAAACACGCAAGCCGGCAGGTATCGGGAATTTATGCAATGCGATTTCGATACCATCGGTACGAAGTCGCTGACCGCTGACATCGAAACGGTATTGGTGATAAATGATTTATTCGAACGCATTGACCTGAAAACAGAGAAGACATTCACCCGCTTCAAAATACGGGTTAACAACCGAAAAGTGCTTAACGGGCTTTTAGACAAACACGGCATCGCCGATAAAACGGTGCCGGTGCTGCGGGCTTTGGATAAAATCCATAAGGCTGGAAAAGAAGCCGTTGTGAAGGAGATGACGGACATTGCCGGTATCCCGGCAACGGCTGCCGATGCGGTGCTGCAATTAACCGAATTACACGGTACAAACGAACAGATTCTTGTCTCTTTGGAAAAACTGTTGTCCGGTAATGCGCTCGGCGGACAAGGAATCGGCGAATTAGCACAACTCACCAAAGAGACGCAAGGTGTAACGGCTGCTTCTGAACGGATAACGATAGACGTATCCATCGCCCGCGGTTTGGACTATTACACGGGAACGATTTATGAAACGTTTCTGGACGATTTACCGTCTATCGGCAGTGTTTGCAGCGGCGGACGTTACGATAATTTGGCAGAACTTTACACGAAACAGGAACTGCCCGGTATCGGGGCTTCGCTCGGTTTAGACCGGCTCATTTCAGCGATGGAGGAACTCGGTATGCTCGAAAAAAGTTCAACACCGGTGTCCGTCTTTTTACCGTATTTCGCCGAGAACCGGTTAGCCGATTATCTGCGGTTTGCCTCGCAACTTCGGCGGCAGGGCATCGGCGTAGAGTTTTATCCCGAAGCGAAAAAACTCGGCAGCCAGTTAAAATATGCGGATAAACGCGGTTTCCGTTTTGCCGTCATTATCGGTGCGGAAGAATTTGCCGAAGATTCGTGTAAAGTAAAGAACCTCGTAACCGGTGAATCGGTTGATTGTCCGCAAAAAGACGTGCTGCTGCATTTGTGTAACCGTTGAAATAAAACCCGGGAATACCGAATGTCCAAAATACCGATATTTGACACACACGCACACCTTGACCGCGAAGAGTTCGATTCGGACAGGAAATCCCTGCTCCGCCGCTTGGAATCAGGAACTTGCCCCGGCGGTCTTGTTCCCGATGAACTTGCCGGTTACGAAATTGAAATGACCGGCGTGGTGATTCCCGCTGTTGATGCGGTTTCGAGCCGAAAATGTGTCGGGTTAGCCGCTCAAAGAGAAAACTTTTTTCCGGCGGTGGGTATTCATCCGAACCACACGCACTTGGCAACGGAAGAAGATTGGCGGACGGTTGCCGAACTTGCCGAGCAGGACGGCGTTGTTGCCGTCGGCGAAACAGGTTTAGACCGATATTGGGACGATGCCCCGATAAAAACGCAAATCGAATTTTTATACAGACACTTGGCACTGTCCCGAAAAATACAAAAGCCGGTGTTGGTTCATTGCCGGGACGCTTGGGACGATTTACTGCCGGTAATACGGACGATAAAAAACCTTACTGTACAGAACACGGCGGCAAAAGATACGGCAGCAAGATTGTGTATCGGAGTGATTCACGCTTTCAGCGGTACTGCGGAACAAGCGTTAGAATGTATTGAACACGGTTGGATGATTAGTTTTGCCGGTTCGCTGACGTACAGGAATGCCAAGTTTGCTCCGCTTTGGGAAGCCGCCAAACAAATACCGCTTGACAGGCTTCTCATCGAAACCGATTCTCCGTTTATGGTGCCGCATCCTCTGCGGGGTAAATTGCAGCGTAATGAACCGGTATTGGCGGCATTGGTTGTAAAACGTTTATCCGAATTGCGTAACGAGCCGCTTGCAATGACGGCGGCGGCAGCGAATAAAAATGCAGAAAGGATATTTAGAAAATGAAACGTACTTCGGTAAAAATCCGTAATGCCGAGTTGGATATGACACCGATGATTGATGTCATCTTCCTTCTTATCGCCTTTTTTACGCTTGTCATCAATTTCACGGCGGCAGACCAAAACGAACGGATTAAATTACCGGTCAGCGAAACAGCGCAGCCGCCGGAGGTGCCGCCGACCGAACCGATGACGCTGAATCTGCTTGCCAATGGGAACATCATTTACAACGGCAGCGAATACACTCTGGAAACGCTGCGTGAACCGCTTGAGTTTCAACTTCGTGTCTTGAAGTATATGAAAGTGCCTGCGGAAAAGATTACGGTAATTATCCGTGCGGATGCCGTCAGCAACTCCGGCAGTGTCTTGAAGTTAATTGATTTTTGTCAGTCGGAAAATCTGACCCGCTTTATTCTGCGGACAATACAAGCGGATAAATAGCGGCGAGCAACCTGTGAGCGGTAAGCAGTGAGAACAGGGCAGTGTAAGCCTTTGAAGTACACATCGCTCTTGTTAGCGAATTACCCATTGCAGGGTTAAAACGCAAACTATCAGGGAATAACGGAGTACGTATTGCAAAACGTTGACGGCAAAGATACAATAGAAGCGTTATGAGTGAACCGAATGAATACAGACAAAATCATCTTCCGCCTCCCCCTCCGCAGCCGCACTGGCAGCCAAGCGCAACGCGGATTCCAGTTCCAGAGAACGTTCGGCAGCCGCAGCGGTCTGTCCGCGGTATTCCGCTCTTACTCGTACTAATCGTTATCGTTGCCGCAACGTGGTTTATCCCGCCGGTAATCGAACAGACAGCCTATTCGTGGAACAGGGGAGTCGAACGTGCCAAAGCCGATGCGGCGCGGCAACTTCTGTCCGAATTACCGCAGCCTGAACAACGCATCGTCTGGGTTGCCAAAGCCGTTGCACCCAGCGTTGTCGGGATTCATTCTGCGGAACGAGTCAGAAACAATCTGGCAATGGAAGTCGGCAGCGGCGTTATCGTTGATACTGCCGGTCATATCCTGACGAATCACCACGTTATCGCCAACGCAGAACATATTAAGGTTATTCTCAACGATGGACGGTCTTTTGCCGCAACGCTGCTCGGTCAAGACCGCATCACCGATATTGCTGTGCTGAAAATTGATGCCGACAAACTCCAAAGCGTCATTTGGGGCGACAGCACGTCCGTTGAAGTCGGCGACCGGGTCGTTGCTATCGGCTGCCCGTATAATTTGCAGGCAACCGTTACCAGCGGTATTATCAGTGCGACGGAGCGTTATAATCCGGTGCCGGGCTACCGCGGCAATATCGCCCGTCTGCAAGAGTATTTGCAAACAGATGCGGCAATTAATCCAGGTAACAGCGGCGGGGCATTAGTCGATGTGAAAGGCGAACTCATCGGTATCAACACAATGATTTATTCGGAAACCGGCGGTAATCTCGGTATCGGTTTTGCGATACCGAGTTTGATGGCGAAGAAAGTGTATGAAGAAATTGTTCGGCACGGCAAGGTGCAGCACGGCTGGCTTGGTATCGAAATGGATCCGGTCAGAAATTTTGACAAAGAGCAGATGAAGCAGGAAAAGCCGCAAGGGACGGTAATCGTTGGCTTTGCGCCGAATTCGCCGGCAAGGGATGCCGGTTTAGAAATCGGCGATATTATTGTGCGGTGGGGGGACAAGCAAGTAAATGACCCGCTGCATTTGTCGCACATTGTCGTCCTTTCGAGTCCGGGAACGAAAGTGCCGGTCGAAATTTTCCGTAAGGGACAAAAGATAACCGTTGAAGTAACTATCGGCACAAGAACGGTCAATGTAAATTAAAATCACCTGCGGACTTCCTACTTCCAGTTTCCTGCGAGATTCCCCCCCTCGCCGAACTTTTCACCGGCATAACCGGCATAACAGATTGCTCTTTTGCTGCCCGCTGTGCAGACGGCGCACGAAGCCGCAAGGCAGATGCGATGGCAGCGGTGCCGCTAAACAACTCTCTCTCGTTTACCGCATATATCACGACACCCATTTTATCACACATTCCCGATGAGCGGCACCGGTTTTTTCATTGAGTATCCGTTACAAAACAGCGGGGAATCTTTCTGGCAATCAATACCAAATAATGCAGGATTTCGCTAAACCGCCGAAGATATGCCATTCGTTCATCGTCGGCGGAACCGTTTGCACAATCCGCGCTTTATAACAGAAATAGCGGGAAAAGGGAAGCCGGGAAGCCCAATAAACACAACCTCGTGAGTAGAAGGTGTTTTTTTGGTTAAAAATTTATCCCCCCTTGTTTTTTTTGCGATAGTCTCTATCATTATGCCGTAGAGAGGGTTTATGTTCAAACCCCTGCTTGGAATCATTTCACCCCTAACAAGGAGATTACTAATGAAGAAACTGTTTGCTCTTTCGCTGATGACAGCGGCTCTCGGACTTTTTGCTGTCGGTTGCGAACCGGCAGCCGCACCGAAAACGGCACCGAAATCGGATACGCCGGCAGCCGCACCGGCTGATGAGAAGTCCGCCGATACAGCGAAACCTGCTGACGCGGCGAAGCCCGCCGATGCAGTACCGGCAGAAAAGAAACCCGAAGAGAAGTAGAAGTAGTAATACGATTCCGGCGGCAGGGTCATTCCTTTCGCCGGTTCTATTGTACTGTGTGTCCCTTTGATAAGGGGACAGATGAGAAGAAACTGATTATCTCCTGCTTTTTGTTGTTACTGTCTGTAATTTGTTTGCCGGTTTCTGCTATGACTAAAAAAGACATTGTCCGTTCAATTTCTGAAAAACTCGACCTCACACAGCAAAAGACGAAAGAAATCGTCCAGAAAACGTTCGATGCCATCATCGAAACATTAGTCGAACAGAGGAGAATTGAATTACGCAACTTCGGTGTCTTCGAAGTGAAAAAACGTGCCGGCAGAAAAGCACGCAATCCCCGAACGGGCGAGACGGTCATCGTTCAGGAAAAACACGTCGTTGTGTTCAAGCCGGGGAAAGCAATGGAAGAAACGGTAGAACAAATAATGAGCGGTAACCCCAAGGGGAAAATAAAGAAGCAAAAGCAGTAGATTACTGTTCATAAACAGATTTACCGTATTCACTGTTCACCAGTGCTACCGCCGGAACTGGTTCCTGTGCCGGTGTGTTGTTTGTATGTCCGACCCAAGCGACCCAGCGGGTTTGCAGAGTACCGAGACTGTCGATGTGGTAATGTTCTTGCAGTGCCGGCTGCCAATCGCCCGTGTTCATCACTGTTTCCATAAATTGCACCAAACGGCGGTGCGGCGTATGACCGGTCTGTTCAATACCGACTTGTTCTCCCTGCGTTAAAAGATATTCAACGATGGAAAAGCCTTGTGCATAAAACGGCATCGGGTCATCGGGGTATTCCTTCACGGCGACAAGTTGATTGAACGGCAGGCATTGCGGATGCCTGCTTTGCAGAAATGTCAGCAATAACCGCTGGTAGTTCTTTTTTTCGGTAATGTTTTCGACAGAGGCGGCTGCTCCCTCGTCAAGCCAGCGGGGAATCGGTCGGCGGAAATGGGTTGCAAAAACGATGTGCGTGATTTCGTGAGGAAGCACGGAGTCAAGGATACGTTCTTTGGAACCTTGAATGTCCATATCCCAGTCATAAACTTCGCCTTTATCAAAAACGAAAGTTGTTGCTCCGCCGGCACCGAGATTGCTGCCGACACGGACTTTAACGGGACACTTCGCAGACCAATCCGGCAGTGTCTTACCGAGCCAAAGAAGGGATAAATCGCGGCGGTACTTTTCGGCGGCATCGCCGCACTGTTTTGCCGTCAATGCGTCCGGCGCATCAACGATGATAAAATTATCTGTTTCGTAGGTAAACGTTTGTCCCTCTGCAATCCTTGCAAAGACAAATAACGTTACAATAAAACAGAACCGCACGAAAAATTGAGCATCCTTGCCCATCAGGCTATCCCTAGTTGGTGAAGGTTAAATAACCAACGGGGGAGAGTCTATCAAATTTTTCAATTCTTTGCAAGAGTAATTTTTCAATAATTTTTTTGGGGCTTGACAAGTTTAGGAGTTAGATATTTACTCTAACTCTATGTATAACAATCATTTATCAAATCGTAAGATTGCATCAATAATTTGTTGCTTTTGCGAGGACTTGACAG
>JAITOZ010000049.1 GCA_031289675.1 Planctomycetaceae bacterium | reverse complement strand
CGGCAATTGACAAATGCGTAGCGGAAACGCCTACGCGCCATCTTGACAAAATGAAATCCTTAATGACCCTGAATTTCCAACTGTTTGAAAATTATCAATTCCTGAACGCGTAGAGTATAAGAGGAAACAATGAATGGGAACCTGTGCTATTAAGGGTACCGGGGAAAATAAGGGTTTCGGACAAATGAAAACCTTACTCTTCAAAAAATTATTGTCAAAAAAATACCCGATAAAGTTTTACGCACCCGTCGCAAAGCGTGCAGAGAAATAGGGAGATATTCTCGGCGAAACAGTGTACAACGACCAATGTTAACCGGTGGTCAAGTTAGCCTGAGCGAAAAACCGGATGCGAAGAATAAAAATTTTGTCAAAACATTAGCGCAACCGTTCAGAAGTGTTTCAAACGGGGAACGTCCCCAAAATTCCGCATTAGTTAACAGGGAAAAAGTTGTGATTCACGCCGCGTTGAGACGGCTTGCACCTCGATTAGGGTATGAAAATACTCTTATACTTTTGCTGAATGGCAGAATGCAGGGACTACCCTCGTCACCCCCCAAGATAAACATTGTCCTGCCCTGTTTCATAGACGCAGTCCGGCTCGCTTTCCAAATAATCGCCCGTAACCGCAAAGGCTCTGCTCCGGCTGCCTCCGCATACATACCGGTATTCGCATTGTCCGCAGCGTCCTTGATAATTGTCAGGGTTCTGCAACGCCATAAAAACCGGATGCCTCTGGTAAACGTCCACAACAGAATCCTGCGGAAATTGTCCGCACACGACAGGCAAAAAACCCGCCGGATAAATCTTGCCGTTATGCGACACAAATATAACTCCCCGTCCGTCCGTAATGCCGAGCGGAGCGCGGGAACGTACTCTTTGGAACGGAGAAAAACCGTTTTCTATTCCGCCGTCTTTCGCCGAGCGGAACGGACGCGGTACATCCAGCGGATTACCGCCCTGACGCAGAACGAACCGGCGATAATGCGGAGCCTCTGTCGTCTTGACGGCGAAAGGCTTCGTTTGAGCGTGATGCCAAAGTTTTGCAAATGCCGTTTCATATTCCTGCGGCATAATCCGTTCCTCTTCCAAACCCCGTCCAACGGGGATGAGGAAAAAAACCGACCACATCATCACACCGCCGCCTTCGCCGCAGCACACTTCAAGGTACTCGGCAAGCGCATCAATGAGATGAAAATTGCGGCGGGTAATAGACGTATTCACCTGCACCGGTACTTGCAGTTCCTTTGCTGTTTCAATCATTTCGCGAGTCTTAGCAAACGAACCGGCAAAGCCGCGAAAAGCATCGTGGACCTCGGCAGACGGAGCATCAAGTGAAATGCCGAAAGCCTGAACTCCGGCTTCCTTCGCTTTTTCTAATGCTTGGCGTGTTGCAAGCGGTGTTGCCGATGGAGTGAGGGCAACGGACAAACCTTGATGAGCGGCGTGTTGTATCAGCGTAAAGATGTCGGTTCTTTTGAGCGGGTCTCCGCCGGTGAAACAGATGTGCGGCTTGCGGGGAAAGGATGCCGCCTGTTCGATGAGTCTTAAGGAGAGACCGGTTGCGAGTTCATCATCGGCGGGCTTTTCCTGTGCCGAAGCGCGGCAATGCTTACAAACGAGGTCGCAGGCTTGCGTTACCTCGTAATAAAACATCAGCGGATTGACATTGAAATCGGAAGGAGAATAGGACAGCATCACCGCTCATTCTCCGCTATGCCGGAAAGAATTGCAAGTGTTGGAGCGAATGTCGTTGACTTAATGCTAGCGGACACGAGTTGTACCAGAGCCGAACATTATTTGCCGATGTTCGGCTCAACAATTCTATAATCCTATTCCGCCGTTTCGTAGAAGCGGACATAATCGAATACGGCTTCGGCGGGAAGCCGGCTGTCGTCCACCCCTTTGCCCCCCGCAAGCATAGCAATACTCGTAAGCCAGATACTTTGCTGTCCGTGCGGAAATTGTTCGGCATTCACCGTGTTTACCAATTTGCCGTCGAAATAGAAATTCACTTTTTCCGGCGTAAACTCCGCACTGTAAATATGAAAATCTGCCGACAGATTTTGCTCTGTCTGAACCTTCTTGCCGCCGAAATCCTTTTGCCCGTTTGGTGTCCTGATTCCCCAGTTATGGACGACACTCCAATAAAATGACGGAGCATACGAGTCCTGTTCGCAAATATCAAGTTCCTGCGCCGCTTCGGCAATGCCCGTATTCCGTCCGTTATAACGCATTGTCCAGAAGGACGTGTGCCAGCCTGCTCCTGACGGAACACGCATACGCACTTCGTAATAGCCGTACTGAAATTCCGTCTTACTGATGACACCGCCGCCGGTGTATTCTTTCTCATAACCGGATTGCTTTTTCAACAGAAGATGCAGCAGCCCGTCCGACACGCTGACATTTTCCGCCAGTTGCGTACTTAACATTTTACTGTCGGTTCGGCGGTGCCATTTTGCCGTGTTGAGTTTCTGACCGTTAAATTCGTCCGACCATTTTAGTTGATACCGTTTCGCTGTTTCCGTTACAAAGGGAACAGCGTCTTTACTTTCAGGGTCGATTGCATTGGGAGAGAAGGGAACGCCTGCTTTCATCAATCCCTGTAATTCGTCCAAATGTATTGCGTAAATCTGACGGGGCATCACATTATGTTTTTTGCAGAGGGATGCCGCCATTCCGGCAACCTCGCCCATCATACCGCACGTCCGCATCACCCGTACCGCACCGAGAGCCGTATGTGTTACACTAATATTGCGTCCTGCCATAAACAGATTTTCGACATTCCGCGAATAAAGACATCGGTACGGAACCAAATACGGCTTGATGGGCTGCGATATATTGACTGCCATAAATTCACTGCCCGGAAACTGTTTTGAATTTTTCGGGTCGGGAAAATGCAGGTCAATAGGCCACGTTGCCGGTATGCAGCCGTCGGGATAAACAACGCTTTCAGTAAGGTCTTGTTCTTTCAGTATCACATCGCCGAGCAGCCGCCGGGATTCACGTTTGCCCGCAATGTATGCCGTCCAGCGTAATTCCCGCTTTGCATATTTTTCCTTGTCTTTACTCTCGTTTTTCAAAAATGACCAGTTCGAGAACACCGCCATCAACCCTTGGTCGCGTATCCTCTCAAAATCATCAATCTGGTCATATGTCAAACCGCACTCCCACATCCATTCGCCGCGGATGACTTTTTGCGCGTTTGCCTCATTGAAAATCATTCCATACCGGAAGAGCGGAAAACTGCTGTCCGCTTCCGTTTCCTTCGTGTTCCACAACACCGATGCGCCCATTGTCAGGTTGTCCTCTTTTTCCGGTGCAAGCGATTCTCCGTATTTGTTACGTCCTTCGCGTCCCATCGTCCAATCCGCCCCCGCTAACACGCCGACAGTTCCGTCGCCTGTGCAGTCTGCAAAAATCGGGGCGCGGAAAATTAATTCCTCGCCGGTAGTGACGTTCTTTGCGGTTACGCTGACAATTTTTCCGCCGTGTTTTTCTGCCGCAAACACCCGCCAGCCCATAAACGGCGAAACATTCGATTCCGCATTGACCACAGATGCCTTTTGTCCGTCATCATAAATATCAGGAGAGGGAGCGGCATTGAAATTCTCTCCTATACCGTCCCACGGTTTGGGGCTAAATTCTCTGACCAAATTTCCAAGTTTCGGGTATTGCCCTAAATTAATCATTCCTTGCAAGCCGACACGAATCTCCGAACTGTTATTTCCGCCCCAAACCGGACGGTCCTGAATAATCGCCGTTTTCACACCTTGCCGTGCCGCAGAAACTGCCGCACAAATACCCGACATTCCGCCGCCGACCACAACGAAGTCAAACGTTCCTGCATCTTTCGGTATCACTTCCGTCATCTTGCGCCGCAGTGTATTCAACTCCTTTGTCTCGTCGGGAGGCGTAAATCCGGCATCCTGTGTGAAAAGCAGCGCATCGCAGCGTCCGTTGAATCCTGTCAGGTCGTGAAGAGCAATGACTGCCTCCGTTTCTTTGATTTCAACCTCGCCGCCCGATTGCCATTGCCATTTTTTCCCGCTTTCGCCGAAAATAGTATCCGCCGGCTTGCCGTCAAGGATCACTTTGAACTGTCCTGCCCCTGTTCCGTCCGACCAAGGCGATGTCCAGTTGAATGTCCGTACAAACAGGCGGTACTTCCCTGCCTGCGGAAACTTCACCGTTGTTACAGCATCACGTACCGGTTTTCCCAAACCGTGCGCCGTCAAATAGGGCGACCCCATTTGTTCGGTGAATTGCGGGTCAACGACCCATCCGCCTTTTTCACGGAAACTTTCCGCTTCCACTAAAAGTGTTCGCGCCGTATTCTCCTGCGAAAAGGCAGAAACGTTCAAACAAACAGCAGCACAAAGGGCGAGCAGGGTATTTCTCATCGTATTATAAATTGTAACGAAAAGTAACGGCTTGAGATGCAATACAACCAACCGAACCGTCTATTTGACCAGTCCCATCTCTATTAACTGAATCATCAAATCGGCGACTAATTCACTCGTATAAGGCGGATTGAAGCCGGTGATTAAATCGAAATCGCCGCCGCGCTCAAGCCACGGGTCGCATATTCCCGAATAAACACCCCCGCGATACTCTCCCTCCGTGAGTTGCGTAAAGAAAATGTTCTGCATCACCCTGTCCCGCAACTGCGCAAAGAGCGGATTTTGCGTTGCCTTAAACAATTTATCCAAACACTGCACCTTGCGGTTTCCGTAACAATAAACAGAATACTGATTGTAATGCTGCTGCTCGCTGTGCGCACATTGCGTCGGCTTCGTAACCCAACTCAACTGCTTCGGACACCAAAACAATAACGCTAAATAAGCATTTGCCGCCGCGTGTTCCAACGCTTCCGCATCTTTCGTCCGCTCATACTTGTCAAGCCAATACTCCGCGACCGCATACAAACTGTCCTGCTCGAAATCTTCCGGCGGCAAATCAGGATGCATTCCCGTGTACCAAAAACGGTTCTCGACCTTCTCCCGCATAAACTTCTCCGCCTCCTCCGCCTTCTTCAAATACAAATCATTGCCCGTGATTTTCGCAATAATCGGCAGAGCATCCATCGTCCGTCCGCTCACAACCGACAGCGACTTCTTGCCCTCCTTGCCGTCAGCGAGAATCTCCACGCATTGCGGGAAACCGCCGTCTTCGTTTTGCTGCTTCATACACCAATCAAGCGATTTCATCGCCGAAGCGTACCACTCTTTTTTGTCAATGCCTTCCTTCTCCTTCACCTTCTGCCATATCTGCAAAATATACCGCGCAGCCCAAACATTGATATCGACTTTATAGCCGTTGTGTCCGTGGTCCCAAGAGCAAAACTGTCCCGTCTTCTGTTCCGGTCTGCCGCCCCGGTCTTTGATGTTGTACGAAGTATGAAAAATTCCTTCAGGCGTTTGACCTTTGATGGTGAATTCAATCTGTTCAAACGCTCTATCCCGCCAAACTTTATCGCCGTTGAGACAGTACGTTAAATACTCGTAATAAGCAATGTACGGATTATTGCCGGTATAAATAAACGGTGTATCGGCGTAGTGCCCATAACCTTTGCCGGGAGTATAATTTTCCATTGCTTTACGTCCTGTAACACTCAAATCAAATGCTTCCTGCGGCGTGCGGACTTGGAGCGGTTCGACTTTGTAATCAACTGCCTGCATCCAGTTTTTGACGATGTTGGTAATCGTTGTTGTGAACGTGCCGGTATCGTCGAGGAATAATTGTAACGGCATTTCGTAATCAACACACGCCGAAAGTTTTCCTGCGCAATGAAAGAAAATCGGCGGCACCTTTTTGTTATCAAAGAGGAACCGGGTATCGCCCGTCCACGATGCCGGATTCAGATAATCCGAGCGGCTGTCGATAGCAAAGAGGACGGTCATTGACAGGTCGGTTTTGTAGAGCAATGCGCCTGGTACGCCGCAGTAGCGCATCGGATTGAGGTCGAGGCGTTCGCTGTTTCCGGCAAAGGGATACATTTGCACCCGCCAATCTTCGCTGAGGTTAAGGTTACAAAAATGCGTTCCGATTTCCCAGCCGTGTACGTCTTTGGCAACTTTCCACGAGGGCGTGAGAGAAATGACCGGCTTGTCTTTACCGAGGGAAATTTTATAACGAAAAGTGAGCGGCACGTTGTAGAGTTTCGTTTCTCCGGTCAGTTCGGCATTTTGTTCGTCAATTTTTTTGGCTTCGTTTGCCTCGACACCGAAACTTTCGCCTGTTCGGACATTTCGCGGATAGAGCAGGCAGCCGAGCGGATT
>JAITOZ010000040.1 GCA_031289675.1 Planctomycetaceae bacterium | reverse complement strand
GGAATTCCGAATAGTAAGTTCCATTTGTTTCTCAAAGAATGTGAGTTCCGCTTCAATTACGGACCGCCGAAAAAACTATTGACCATTTTGAAAAAATGGCTTAGAATAACCTCAAAATTGCCTTCCCCTTAGGCTATTGTTTATGCCAGCCCCTTGAATAATGTTAGACATCGTTTTGGATGCAGGCATCTATTCTTCTGAAAACTTTTCCGGGTCGAGATGGTCGAGGACGATTACGCCGTTGAGCGAACCGGCAAGTTTCGGATCGTGCCACGTCCAAACAATCTTGCCGTCCGCATCGAACTCGACAAGTTGCTGTCCCTTATCGCTGTCCTTCGCTCCGTGTCCCGTCCAAGTCGCCAAGACAATATGTCCGTTCGGCAAAGGCTGAAATTTGCTGTAAAATAGATACCAAAGTCCCGAAGGAGGAGGATTGCCGCCGAACGTCTTCAATACCTTGCCGTCCTTGTCCAACTCCAGCATCTGGCAGCCGTAACCGCTCACCGTCAGCCAATGACCGTTCGGCAATTCTATCGTCTGATAATTGTAACGGGCATTCGGCACTGTAACTCTGCGGAGTTCCTCCCCGTCAAGCGTTATCTCATAAATATCGTTTTGCCCGCCGAAAAGGAGCGTGTTTCGGGGAGTACGCCGCAGCAGCCTAATGCCGTGCGTGTCCTTCCGGTCAATAAATTTCGTTTCCTTGCCGTCTTTATCAAATACGGCAATTTGCGAACTTTTTTTGTCGATGCCCAGCACTGTGCGTCCGTCAGGAAGCCGGACAGCACTGCGTGTCGGCTTGTATTTTGCGTCAATGACTTCTTTGACAATTTTGCGTGTTTTCAGGTCGATTTCGCGGTATCCGCCGAAGTCGGTCGCGGCGATGAGCAGTTTATTACCGCCGATGAGTTGCATATCCCAGACCCGGCTCTTGCCGTCCGGTTCGGTATAAATCCAGTTCTTCGACGAATCGGATTCATCAACATAAAGCAGTTGCCCGCGGGACTCATCGAGCAAAAGCATCTTGTGCTTAATCGTTTCGTCCGCAAAGGAAAACGAAACGGAAAAAATAAAAAGGAGGAAAACGATTAGTTTTTTCATTGGTAATGTTTGGAGAGGTTAGTCGTGGTCATCTGCAAAGCAGACTTGTTCCGCAGCCTGCGGTTTCAGTTCTCTGGTGAGTATAACAGTATAACACGGACGGACTTTATCCGCAAGCGGTGCCTATTCAGAGCCGCAACCGGCAGGTTGCGGCTCTGAATAGGCGGCGGTTCTGAATGTTCGGAACGTTTAACTGCATCCCATACTTTTGCCGCAATTATAGCAGAGGTAACAGTTGCCGCTGCGGACGGTTATCGAGCCGCAGGCATCACACGCCGGCGCATCTCCCTGAAAATCAACGTACATATCGTCCGCCGTCAATGACGATGACAAACTTTCCGTATCGGGACTCGTTATCACCGAAACACTCACAATAGAAGCCGATGCCTTGAGTTCAGGTGTTGACGTTCGAGGCAAGTCCGCACCGTCCGCCTTTTTTTCTTTTTTGCCGGACTTCCCGCAGCGGCGTTCACTGCCGTCCCAAATATGATGCCGGTGCTGATTTTGCGGATCCTGCTGAACGATTTGCATCTCCGGCAAAAACGTCCGTCCAAGCCATCGGAATATGTAATCGACTAAACTCTTCGCTATCGGAATATCCGGGTTCTTCGTGTGTCCCATCGGCTCGAAACGTGTATGCGAAAACTTTTCCACATACACCGATAACGGAACGCCGTATTGCAAACTCATCGAAATAGCCGTCCCAAAGCAGTCCATCAATCCGCCGATGGTACTCCCCTCCTTCGCCATCGTGATAAACAATTCGCCGACCCGTCCGTCATCGTAGAGTCCGACCGTAATGTATCCCTCGTGTCCCGAAACATTAAACTTGTGCGTTACCGACCGGCGTGTATCCGGCAGCCGCTCACGCCGCGGA
Source organism: Planctomycetaceae bacterium (assembly GCA_031289675.1). Lineage (GTDB taxonomy): Bacteria > Planctomycetota > Planctomycetia > Pirellulales > Thermoguttaceae > WRKP01. The sequence continues at coordinate 6,947 of JAITOZ010000040.1, read as the reverse complement.
CCGGAAAGTTTACGCTTTTCCTTGCGGGATAACGTACCGGAGGCAGTTGTTTCCGACTCTTTGTCGTTCGTTGTTGACAGCGGCTGCGCCCCTTTGGAACCGTCCCGATACACCGCCAACGCTTTCAAGCCGAGTTCCCAGCCGAGCATATACGCGTCGGCAATATCTTTAACCGCCGCACTATGGGGCATATTGACTGTTTTGGAAATTGCCCCTGATATAAACGGCTGCGCCGCCGCCATCATCCGAACGTGTGCATCCCACGCAATACAGCGTTCACTGCCCGGTGCCGGAAACGCACAATCGAACACCGGCAAATGCGCATCGACCAAATGCGGGGCTTCGTGAAGCGTCCCTTTATCCTGAACGTGCCGGACAATGGACATTATATCCTCATCGCTGTAACCGAGCGTCTTCAATGCCGGCGAAAGCGTTTGATTAACGATTTTCAGCGTTCCGCCGCCGGCAAGTTGTTTGAATTTGACGAGAGCGATGTCCGGTTCGATACCTGTCGTGTCGCAGTCCATCATAAAACTAATCGTACCGGTCGGGGCGAGAACCGTTGTCTGGGCATTGCGGAAACCGTAGCGGCTGCCGGCATTACGCACATCGTCCCAGAGTTTCTGCGCCTGTGCTTTCAGGTAATTCGGGCAGTTGCCGATTTTGTTCACTGCATCCCAGTGCATATCAATCACCCGCAGCATCGGGTCGCGGTTCTCGCTGAAGGTCTCAAAGGGGGCAAGCACATCGGCGAGTTCCGCACTCGTCCGGTAGGCAGCCCCGTGCATTAACGCCGTCAAGACGCTGCACAAGCCGCGGGCTTCATCCGAATCATACGGCAAACCGAGACTCATAATGAGGCTGCCGAGATTGGAATAGCCGAGACCGATAGCCCTGTATTTGTGGCTGTTTTCCGCAATTTTCTTAATCGGATAACTTGCCCTGTCAACGAGAATGTCCTGGGCAATGAAGAAAATCCGGCACGCCTGAACGAACCGCTCAGAATCAAAAAGCCCGTCCTGACGGCGGAACTGCATCAGATTGACGCTCGCCAGGTTGCACGCCGTATCATCGAGACTCATATATTCGCTGCACGGATTGGAAGCGTTGATTCGTCCTGCATTCGGCGTTGTGTGCCAGCGGTTGATAATCGTGTCGAACTGAACGCCGGGGTCGCCGCAAGCCCAGGCGGTGGCGGCGATTTTGTCGAAAACGTCTCTCGCCTGATATTCCGGTCCTTTTTGCGAAGGATTTGTTATCCAGCGGGTTGCCCAAGGTTTGTCTTCTTTGACTGCCGTCATAAAATCGTCAGTCAGGCGGACAGAAAGATTGGCGTTTTGGTACAGGACGGAGGAATAAGCGTCGTCACGGGACAATCCTTGCTGCATCAGGATTTTTGCTTTTTCCTCCTCGCGCAGTTTGCAGTCGATGAACTGCATAATGTCGGGATGCGTTACTTTGAGCGACTGCATTTTTGCTGCCCGGCGGGTTTTGCCTCCGCTTTTGACAACGGCGGCGATTTGGTCATAGACACGCATAAAAGACAGCGGACCGGACGGTTTTCCGCCTCCGGCAAGTTTTTCAACGCTGCTGCGTATCGTTGACAGGTCGGTGCCGGTGCCGCTGCCGAACTTGAACAGCATTGCTTCGCTTTTCGCCAAGTCCATTATGGACTCCATATCGTCCCGAACGCTCTGAATGAAACAGGCAGAAGCCTGCGGATGTTCGTAGGAATTTTCCGGCTGGACGGCTTCGCCGGATTTTTCGTCCCAGTGCCACGTGCATTTCCCGCCGGAAACGCCGTATTGCGGATACAGTCCGACGTTAAACCAGACGGGGGAGTTGAATGAGCCGTACTGATGCAGGAGCAGCCAGGTCAGGTCGCGGTAAAAGGTTTCGGAATCGCGGCGCGTGGCAAAATAGCCGTCTTCAAAGCCCCAATCGGCAATCGTGCGGCTGACGCGGTGAATGATTTGCCGGATACTTTTTTCCCGCTGCGGCGTGTTCGGTTCGCCGTAAAAGTATTTGCTTGCCACGACATTGACGGCGAGTTGACTCCAGGCAGCGGGAAATTCGCAGTCGGTTTGTTCAAAGAAGACGGAGCCGCCGTCGCCTTTAATGGTTGCTGTCCGGGTTGTCCATTCGGCGGTATCAAACGGGTCGCGGACATCTTCAGGACAAAAGGTCTGGACGATTTTGAGACCGTCGGGAGCCGGGCTGTCGAACGGGTCTTTCGTGAAATCCTCCGGGGATTGTTTCATGTCATTTGCGTGCGTATCCAAACTAATGGTAGTTTTCATATTAAGCGTAGGTTGCTGGATGTTATAGAAAAAAGATAAAGACGCATCCTTCGGGTAAAAACGACGTAATTTCCTTATTTAGTGCGTTTTTTCGCACTAAAATACTATATGTAGTAATTAAACTACGTTTCTAATTATGCCGGATAGATAAATTTTGTCAAGCGTTCCCAACTTATTCAACAGAAATTTTCCATTTTTCCCCGTCGATGCCCGTTTTATATGTTAGAATAAGGGCAGGCGAGATACCACAAGGGGAGAGCAAAACGATGAAAATACTGTTCGTCAGCAGCGAAGCCGCACCGTTTGCTCAAACAGGCGGACTCGCCGAAATCAGCGCATCTTTGCCGGCAGCATTGAAAAAACTCGGACACGATGTTACCGTCATTTTGCCGGCTTACCGCAGTATCTTTCAAAAAAGGAAACGCTGTCCCAAACTTGAAGATTTAAGCGACCATTTTTCCGTGCCGGTCGGAAACCGAATCGTTGATGCCGCCCTCTGGAAAAGTTTTCTGCCTAAAAGCGAGGTTCCCGTTTATTTCATCCAGCAGGACAAATATTTTGACCGTGATGAACTCTACACAGAGGACGGAAACGATTATGCCGATAACTGTGAGCGGTTCATCTTTTTCAGCCGTGCGGTGATGGAATCGCTTCCGGTTCTGTTGCTTGAACCGGACATTATTCACAGCAACGATTGGCAAACAGGGTTAATACCGGCATATCAGTCCATTTTGTACCAAAAAAAGCCGTATTACAGCAACATTGCAACAATTCATACGATTCATAACCTTGCATATCAGGGCATTTTCTGGCACTGGGATATGCCGCTGACGGGCATCGGCTGGGAACATTTCACGTTTAACGAGTTGGAGTTTTACGGCAAACTTAATTTAATGAAAGCCGGAGTGATGTTTGCCGACGGTATCACAACGGTCAGTCCCCGCTACGCTTTGGAAATCCAGTCGCCCGGCTTCGGCTGCGGTATGGAATCTGTTCTGCAATACCGCAGTCCGATGTTGCGGGGGATTTTGAACGGAGTTTGCAGCGCGCAATGGAATCCAGAAACGGATAAAAATCTTGTTACAACGTATAGTGCCGGCAATGTGCTTGTCAAAAAGCCGGTTTGCAAGGCGGATTTGCAAACGGCTTTCGGTTTGCCGCAGCGACCGGAGACACCGCTTTTCGGCGTTGTCAGCCGTTTCGTTTATCAAAAGGGAATTGACCTGATTGCAGATGTGATACCGACCTGGGCGGAAAATCACGGTGTCCAGTTCGTTTTACTCGGCAAAGGCGACCCGCACATTGAGGCGAAGTTACGGCAGGTTGCAGAGCGGTATGCGGACAACGTCAGCGTGAAGTTCGGTTTTTCAGAGGAAAATGCTCATCTGATTGAAGCGGGGGCGGATGCGTTTTTGATGCCCAGCCGTTACGAGCCTTGCGGTTTGAACCAAATGTACAGCCAGATGTACGGTACGGTACCGATTGTTCACGATACCGGCGGTTTAGCGGATACAGTGGTGAATTTGACGGACGAGACGGCGGCGAATAGTACGGCGACAGGTTTTTCGTTTGGCGCAGATTCGCTTTATGATTTGAACACAACGATATGGCGTGCGTTGAGTGTATTTTGGAATCAGCGGTCTCTTTGGCAGCAGTTGATGCTCAATGGAATGCGTCAAAATTGGTCTTGGGAAAAGAGTGCCGTCCAATACGAACGCTTTTATGAAAAAGTGGTAAAGAAATAGCGGCGGTTTCATTTTGTCCCGCTGCAAAAATTGCTGAACAGCAATTTCGTTGTCTGAACGTTCTTTCGGCAGACACCCGTGAACAAATTGAAAACGTTATGTGTCCGAAGCATAGAACCGCACGCCAATCGACCGCCGAAGCATCACCGCTTTTTCCTTGTATTCTCTTTCAGCGTTGATTAGAATGGACGTGTCAGAGTGAGGCAATGAACAATTAGTAGGAGCAATGACGATGAAACACTTTACTTTCTGCACATTTTTTTTGTCCGCCGCAACGGCTCTGTATGGGGCAAATGATAATGTCGCTCCCAAAGCGGCGGTGTCGGCTGATTCCGAATACAGCAGTCAATACCTCGCTCAATTTGTTACAGACGGTGTCGTTCCCGATGCCGGTTCACATAACGATGCCGGAAAGGCTTGGTGCGTCAATAATGCAACTGCCAATGACCGGGGCGAAATAACGTTCCAATGGAACGAACCGACCGATACCGCCGAAATCGTCTATTTCGGTCGAACCGCCTGGTTTGAAACCGAATGTTGGAAAGATTATCAAGTCTTCGCCGACAATCAAAACACGCCGATTGCCTTCGGAACTCTCCGAAAAACATCGGAACCGCAGCAGATAACCTTTACGCCGCAAAAAATTCAAACGCTGAAAATCGTCTTTCTGAATTCTTACGGCGGTCCCAATCCCGGTGCTTCCGAAATAATGATATTTTCCAAAGCACTCAATACCGCTGAATTCAAAAAACTTCGCGGCAAATGTCCGGCAAACTCGCCGGAAGTTCTCGCCGATGTTGATGCCGATACGCAAAACTTTTTAACGCAAGGTCTCGGCAAAATCCTCGCCGTCAAACGTTACGAAATTCAATGTTCACACGTTTATACCTATCACTACGAAGGCTTCAAAGCCGGCGGCGGACTTTACGTTTTCGATGTCCACGAACTCAAACGCAATCCGAACGCCGAAGGCAGACTCCTCGTGCCGACACCGGCGGGACAGATTCTTTCCGCCGATTTATCGTACGACGGACAAACAATTCTCTTCGCTTGGCGGCGGCAGCAATCCGAAGCGTATCATCTTTGGTCTATCAACATTGACGGAAGCGGTTTGAAACAGTTGACCGGCGGTCCGAAACATGATTACGACGCTTGCTGGCTGCCGGACGGGGACATTGCCTTTTTATGTACGAAAAGTCCGCAGTTCGCTTATTGCTGGAATGCACCTGTCGGTATTTTACACCGTATGCACCCTGACGGCTCGAACCTGATTCAACTCTCCGGTAACTATTTGAACGACTTCACGCCGTCCGTTCTCGATGACGGACGAATCATTTACAGCCGCTGGGAGTATGTCGATAAGCCGGCGATTCCGATTCAATCGCTTTGGACGATTCACCCGAACGGTACGCATTTGCAAGTATTTTTCGGCAACCGCGTGCTTTCACCGGAAACATTTATGCAAGCCCAACAGATTCCCGGCACACAGCAAATCGTTTGTGCAATGACGGGACACGGCGGTTTGGCTCGCGGCGGAATCGGAATCATTGACCGGCAGCACGGTATAAATACGCAGGCATCTATCCGTAACATTACGCCGGACGTGAACGTTGCCGGAGTCAATGAGGGCGGCAGCGATAACACTTGGGGAAGAACGAAAAAGATTTACAGTTTCCCGTATCCGCTGGATTCGCAGCGGTTTCTCGTTTCGGCAAACGGACCGGTTTTGGTACGGACGTTTGATATGGATTCAACAACGAATAAGCCGCTTGCCTCTGCAACGCTTTTGCCGAAACCGGCAGACGGAATGGAATACTTTTCCGCTCAACCGATTCGTCCGCGAACAAAACCGCCGGTGCTGGGCAATGCGTTGACCGATAAAAAATCCGATTACGCAACGCTTGCCGTTCAAGATGTTTATCAGGGGCTTGGTTCCGATGTGAAGCAGGGCGAGGTTGCCGCCATTCGGGTTGTTCGGGAAATGCAAAAGACTGTGCGGATTGAGCCGCGTTTGCGTTCCTTCGGTTTTCAATTTCCAACGATTTCCTGCGGAGCAACTTATGCCGGTAAAATGATTCTCGGCGATGTTCCCGTTGCCGAAGACGGCTCTGCGTATTTTACCGTGAAGGCATCGGGCTTTGATAATGTGCATAATGCCGTCAGTGTCGAGTCGGCTCCCGTTACCGGTCCGATTTACTTCATCGCTTTGGACAAGGAAGGGCGGGCGATTCAACGGATGCGTTCATTCACACATCTGATGCCCGGCGAAGAGCAAACCTGTATCGGCTGCCACGATTCAAGAACGACCGCACCGATTCAAACGGCAAATTTCACGAAGGCGGCAACGCGGCAGCCGCTTGAACCGAAACTGCCTGATTGGGCAAAGGTCTCTTCGGAGAGGGCGGCATTCTCGCCGGGCTTCGATTATGTCCGAACGATTCAGCCGATTTGGAATCGGCACTGTACGGAATGTCATAATGCAAAAGATGCTCCGAAAAATGTTGACCTGACCGGCAGTTATACCGATTACTTTAACGTCTCGTATGAAACGCTGGCATCGGAAAATCAGGGGCGAACCGGCAGTCCGTATGTGAATTGGATTCCGACGTACAACGGTCAGGAGCAGAATATTTTACAGATTAAGCCGAAAGAATGGGGTTCGTACCGCAGTCCGCTTGCGGAGTTGATTCGTAACGGACATCCCGACGAAAAAGGGAACAAACGTTTCGAGATGGACGACGAAAGCAAGCGTAAGATTTTCGCCTGGATTGATTTGAATGTGCCGTATTACGGGTCGAGTGAAACGTCGCATCCCGATGCGTTGGGCTGCCGGCGAATTTATCCGAAAGAGTTGGATACGGTTTTGAACGAAGTCGGCGGTCGGCGTTGTGCGGAATGTCAT
>JAITOZ010000226.1 GCA_031289675.1 Planctomycetaceae bacterium | reverse complement strand
AGAGCGGTTGCATAACCGTTTTGAGATATTTTTCCCGCTAGAAATACTAACCGATGGACGAAAAATTATCAAGAGAACGCAACCAAAATTGGCTGCGATTTTGGTTGCGTTCGTTGTGCTGCGTACGATATACTGCCGGCTCAATCTTGCCCGACGGCGTAATACCGATTATAATACCAACGAATGCTATCGGGAGAACTAATATCCCCTGCTCGTGTGCTAAAAACGCAAGCGTCATTCAAACAAAACTCGCCACACGCCGTTCATCCTTGATACACATCGACCTTCAAAATCCGCATACCGATTGGAGCGAAACGGCTTCCTATGTCGCCGATGTTATCCTGAAGGGCGGTATCGCCGTGTTGCCGACCGAAACGGTCTATGGTCTCGCCGCCCGCGCCGCCGATGAAAATGCTCTGCGGAAACTGATTCAAATCAAAGGGCGCAGCGAAAACCATCCCTTTGCGCTGGCTTTTTCGTGCAGTGAAGCCGTCGCCGATTTTTGCGGCGAATTAAGTCCGCTCGCCTGCCGCTTTGCAAGACGTACTCTGCCGGGCCCGGTTAGTCTCGTACTGGATGTTTCGCAGAACGAAAACGAACTATACCGCCTGCCGGAATTTGTGCAGCAACACGTCACAAAGAAAAATACCGGTGAAAATCCGAGCGTTTGCTGCCGGGTACCGGGACATCCGTTCACGCAGACAGTTCTCGGCTCAATGTTAAATGAACGCGGGTTAAATAAAAACGGCGGCGAGCCGGTAATTTTAACGAGTGCCAACCGCAGCGGAAACGGGGAATCGGTAAGCATCGAGCAAATCCTTGCCGATTTATCCGGTACAGCCATTGCCGTTGCCGACGGAATTCTAACAGCACCGAAACCGTCAACGGTGCTGAAAGTCAGCGGCAGTCAATATACGATTTTGCGGGAAGGCAGCATTTCGGCGGCAACTATCAATCGGTTAGCAGCAACGGTGCTGCTTTTTGTTTGTACCGGTAACATTTGCCGCTCCCCGATGGCAGAGTGCCTGTGCGAATCAATACTCGCATCCCAACAGGGGTGCGGCATTGACGAATTGGAGCGGCTCGGTTATGCCGTTCTTTCGGCGGGGATTTCCTGTAACAGCGGCAATCCGGCGAGTGCTGATGCCGTTGCGGTAATGAAAGAATACGGACTGGATTTAAGCGGGCATCAATCGCAGCGGCTGACGCAGCAGGCGGTGCAGTTTGCCGATTTCATCTATGTGATGACGAGAGAGCATCGGGAATGGATTTTATCGCAGTGGCATAATGCCGACTCCCGTCTGCAAGTTTTACGGACGGACGGCGGGGATGTTCCCGACCCCTACGGCAGCAGTATTGAGACATACCGGCATTGCGGCGAACTCATTAAACGGGAAATCATTAAAAGAGCAGCGGAGATAGTGTAGGGCGTGTTGACGCTGCGGTAAGAGCCTACTTTTTTTGGTCAATCTGTTTTTGCACGATATGTTGAATTGTTACGGCAATGTCATCTGCTGGTATGGCTGCATTAATCACAACATACCGGTTCGGCTCCGCTGCGGCGCATTTCAAAAAACCTTCACGAACCCGGCGGTGATATTCTTCTCCCTTACGCTCCATTCTATCCGGTTCTGACCGCTGGTCGAGCCGCTCAACGGCAACTTCATAAGGAATGTCCAACACGATTCCCAAATCCGGCACGGTGTTACCGACGGCAATATGTGCGGCTGCTTCCAGAGACTCTGCCGGAACACCGCCCGCATACCCCTGATACACGTAAGTCGAGAGCAGGAAACGGTCTGACACAACATCTTTGCCGGCAGCAAGGGCGGGACGGATGACTTCGCTTACCAACTGCGCCCGTGCCGCCATAAAGAGAAACATTTCTGTTAAATCGGCAACGGTTAATTCCCGACGATGAAGTAGAATGTTGCGCACGGCATCGCCCAACGGGGTACTGCCGGGGTCGCAACACACAACGGTCTGCCGGTTGAGCGATTGCAGATAATCTGTCAAGTGCTTAACTTGTGTACTTTTCCCGCACCCATCGCCGCCGTCCAACGTGATAAACATTTACAGAGTCAATGTCAAGTACCGTCAGTATAAGGGAACAAACAAATTTCGGCAATATCCCTGTTCCTTTTTGAAATTGTTTTGCAAAAAAATTGTATCGGATTCAGTATATCCGTCTTGTAATATCGGCGGATTTTCCCTAATATCCGCTCTGATGTACCTCTTTGAAGTCCAATCTTATCCGTTTGACATTGCCGAACCGGACGTGTTCGTTACAGGCTGGAACCGCCATTTGCAGCGAACCGGCAGTGTCGAAGTCCGAAGCGGTCTCTTGCCGACCGACACGAGAGTTCACGTTCTCCTGTCGGGAAACGTCTCCGCAAAAATTGCCGTCAATTCCCGAAGTTGGTTTTTTTACGAAACAGACAACACAGCAAATGATAATATTACAAATAACGATGAGGCGGATAAAAATAAAAAAATTGTAACAGAAATAGAAACAGTAACAGACACCGGAAGCGAAAAAAACAAGACAAGTTCTGCTGTCCGTATAGACAGCGGTTATTCATTACCTGCTGCCGATAATGCAACGGATGCTTCGCCGTTAGAAAAGCCGGATATTGAAACGTTAACCCGAATCAATGTTCCCCGCGATGTAATCAAAATCCGCGACCGCTTAAGTTACATTTTACAGCCGCCCATTGAATCCATTTTTCATTTGCCGACACTGGAAATGCCCTTTGAGCCGTTTCCGTATCAGCGGCAGGGCATTGCCTTTTTATACAGTGCCGAATTTGCTATTCTTGCCGATGAGATGGGACTCGGCAAAACAATGCAGGCAATTACAACCATCCGCTTACTGCTGCGAACTGGTGAAATCCGCAGTGTCCTGCTGGTGTGTCCCAAACCGCTGATTTCTAATTGGCAGCGGGAATTCAGCGTTTGGGCTCCCGAAGTTTCTGTTACGTTAATTGACGGTTCAACAGCCCGGCGAAAATGGCTTTGGCAACTGCCGAACATCCCGGTGCGGCTTGTCAATTATGAACTTCTCAATCGGGACAGAGAATTTTTTGATACGCCCAAAGGCGAACCGTGTCCCCAATTTGATTTAGTGGTTCTCGATGAATCGCAGCGGATTAAGAATAAAGATAATGTAACTTCACAGGCGGCAAGAGCGATTGCACGCCGGAGAAATTGGGCTTTAACCGGTACGCCGGTCGAGAACTCGCAGGAAGACCTCGTAGGGATTTTTGAGTTTCTTTCGTCCGGTTATCTTGAATCGGGCTTGAAGCCGAGCGAAGTTTGCCGCATTGTCGGCAGTCATATTTTGCGCCGCACCAAAGACAAAGTGCTGACGGAATTGCCGCCGAAGTTACTGCGGGATGCGCTGCTGGATTTAACACCGCAGCAAGCCGAGACATACAAGATGGCGGAAGACGAAGGCGTGCTGCGCTTATCCGAAGCCGGTGGTTCCGTGTCGATACCGCAGGTCTTTGAGTTGATTATCCGCCTGAAACAGATTTGTAATTTCGACCCGGTAACAGGTGAGAGTGCAAAACTGGAACGCCTTGAAGCGGACTTGGAAGAAGTCGCCGGGAGCGGGCGCAAAGCGATTATTTTTAGCCAGTGGGTCGAAACGCTGTACCGCTTAAAATCGCATTTGGAACGTTTCGGTATTGCAGAATATCACGGGAAGATACCGCACAATAAGCGGGACGAAATGATTCGTCAGTTCCGAGAAGATAAGGATATACACGTTATTTTGATGAGTTACGGAGCAGGCAGCGTCGGACTTAATCTTCAATTTGCGGAGTACGTATTTTTGTTTGACCGGTGGTGGAATCCGGCGGTTGAGGATCAGGCGATTAACAGGGCGCATCGTATCGGAGCGGCGGGACCGGTAACGGTAACGCGATTCATTTCAACGGACACGGTGGAGGAGCGTATCAACCGTGTTTTGGAAGAGAAGCGGCAATTAGCCGAGGCGATATTGTCCGGTGCGCAGGGGCTTAATTCCTCGAACGGCTTGAATCAGGATGAGTTATTCGGACTCTTCAACTTGAAAGTGCCGGCAAAGTTAAAAAAGGCTGGCTAGGGCAGGTGTGAGCGGCGTGTGATGAATGTTATTTGCGGGATCGCTGTAATTGTTTGTTTCCCGCGTATGATGGTGTCAGGCGGTACTTACACAAAAACCCTCCGGCACTTTGACAAGTGTACCGCCCCAGGACAAACCGACCCCGAAACCAATGAGCATCGTCCATACATTCGGCTTTAACATACCGGTTTGCCAAGCATCGCACATCGCAATCGGAATACTGCTCGATACCGTGTTGCCCCTGTCTTTTATGTCGTTGAAAAAATTCGTGTTCTCTAAACGGCAAAGTTCTTGCAGCCGGTCAAGCATATATTTATTCGCCTGATGAAAAATATAGCAGCCGACATCTGACCGGTTTTTGCCGCTTTTTTGTAACAATTCCTCGACCATCGGCGGCACCCTGTTGATGGCAAAAGAAAAAACACCCGCCCCGTGCATTTTTAATTGATCAAGAGAACGTATCGAACCGGCTCCGTCAGCACGTTCAAGGGCTGTCTCCGCACTCTTAGGCAGCCGGTGTCCCCCTGCCGGAACAATTAACATATCCGCTCCGCTGCCGTCCGTTCCGAAAACAAACGGACCTATCGGTGCTTGCGCCTCCGAAGTATTACAGCCGGCAACATTCACTAACGTTGCCGCCGCCGCATCGCCGAAAAGCGGACGGCTGGCTCGGTCGAGCGGATTAATGTATTTAGAATACGTTTCAGACGTAATCAATAAGACGTTTTTCGCCGTACCGGTTTCAATCAAACCTTTGGCAAGGGAAAGTCCGTAAACATAGCCGCTGCATCCGAGATTGAAATCCAATGCACCGCAGGACTTCGGCAGTCCCAATTTGTCGTGAACAATGCACGCCGAAGTCGGTAAAAAGTAATCCGGCGATTGCGTACAAAATAAAAGAAAATCAATATCCGTATGGTCGCAGATACCGTTCGACAAAAGCCGTTCAGCGGCTTTCACAGCCATATCGGCTGCCGTTTCTCCCCCGGCGGCGATGGGACGGCGGTTAATACCGAGTTTACGTGTTACCTTTTCTGCTGTCCAATGATGAAAGCACTGCACGAGTTCAGCATTATCCAATGCTTTTTCGGGCAGATAATACGCAATACTCTGAATTTGGGCTTGGACGGACATAACGGACTATTAGAACACCATACACGATGGAGGTCAAGATGTTGATATACAAACACAAGGCAGCCGCAGCGGCTAAGAGTGGACTGAAAAAATAACCGTCCGCCGCTTCCCATTTACAACACCGGCTCTTTTCGATACAATGTGGTTTTCCCGTCTTTATAAGCAATGGATTTGCAGCGAACGAATACGTCAAAGCAGGAGGAAACGGACACCAATGTTCAGCCGGCGTTGCCGATGTATATCGGCGACTACGAAATCATCGAAGAAATCGGGGAAGGCGGAATGGGGGTCGTCTATAAAGCAAAGCACCGCTTCCTTAACCAAACCGCCGCTGTCAAAGTTTTACCCCGCAAGTTGCTCTCCGACCCGCAAGCCGTCTCGCGGTTCCGCAGGGAAATGCAACTCATCGGCAGTCTCAATCACCCCAATATCGTCCGCGCTCTCAACGCCGGTGAACTGAACGGTTCGCATTACCTTGCAATGGAGTTCGTTGACGGCGTTACATTAGAAGACCTGCTGCGTCACATTAAGACATCCGGTCTGCCGAAGATGCCGCTCGGAGCGGCTTGCGAAGCCGTTCGGCAGGCAGCACTCGGTCTGCAAAACGCACACGAATTACAACTCGTCCATCGGGACATTAAGCCGGCAAACCTGATGGTTGACCAGCGGGGGTGCGTTAAAATCCTCGATTTGGGACTGGGAAAGTTTCAATCCGACCCCTTGTCGGAAAACAACGAGACATCGCTGACGCTTGCCGGAATGACGCTCGGAACTGTCGATTACATTTCACCGGAACAATGCGAAAATGCCGCTCACACAGACATTCGCAGCGACTTGTATAGTCTCGGCTGTACCCTCTATTTTCTTCTCACCGGTACGCCGGTGTATTCCGGTACACACTACGAAACACTCCGCAATAAATTGATGGGACATATCGTCGGCGCGGTGCCGGACATCCGTTCGGTCATTGCGTCCGTTCCTGAAGAGTTCAGTGCTGTTGTCAAAAAAGTCCTCGCCAAAGAACCGGCAAACCGGTATCAAACGCCGATAGAGTTTGCTGAAGCGTTAGTGCCGTTTGCGTCTTTTGAGGAGTTTTGCAGTGAATTGCAAAAAGACGGAGCAATCAAAGCGTCCGCGTTGAGACCGCATAGTTCACAAACGATTCACTCGCAAAATAATGCCTTCCCGTCGTTTAAAAAGACGAAATTGATCGCGGCACTGACGCTGATACATCTGTGCGTCTTCGGCGGTGTTTTTGCCGGTGCGTGGTATTTGATGCTTCATTCTCCAAGAGAAAATCCGTTGAATTCCGCTGCGGCAAGTTCGCCTCTATCCCCTTCCGTCCAACAGACCGGTGCGGCGCAGGCTGCCGAGGCGGCAGCAACGGAATTAACGTTGCTGCCCGGCTTGAACGGCGGTTGGTGGTTCGATGAAATTCCGTGGTACCTGCCGAATGTCCGCCTTGTTACCGCTTCGGCAGAACTGAACACAGCAAAATCACTGCTGGCAATCGACCTGTTCGACCCGAATACTGCTGCCGTCTATGCCGTACTCGGCAACCTACTCAAAGAACATCACAATAAATTATCGCCCGATGAACGGATATTAGTTGAAAAATTACAAACACCGAACAATACGGCGGACAAAGAATCGTTCTATAAGATGCTCCTCAATGCCTTTCTCTGCGGTAATGACGGTAATGATAAACCGGCAAGCGGACAGCGGGGCTGCGACTGGCATACATTAGCATTACTCGAACACCGCTTGGCACTCTTGTCAAGCGGTGCCGAAAGTAAGACAGCGTACCGGACTTCGGCGGCACAACATTACGAACAGGCATTGAAACAGTACCGGCAGGAATCATCGGATAGTAATGATCATTTAAGTAACAATAATACTTCGAGTAAAAGCGTTGCAGATAAAAGTGCTGCCCGCAAACTGGAATTTCTGTGTCTTTGCGATTATGCACGGCTGCCTGCCGGCTTCAAAACGCAGTCGGCTCTCTTCGAGGCGGTAACGAAACAGCGTAAAACCGGCGAGCGGCTTGGAGTTTTATTTATGGCGGAGTACCGTGCTGCTTACGGGGCATTTTGCGCCGCCGAGCGGCAGTACGATGATACGCTTTTCGTGCGGGGCAAAGAATCGTTTCTGCGGGACAAAGAACGTAATAAACTGCATCCGCTGACGGCGTACTTATCCGAACAATATGCCAGCAGTTTGATGTCCCAATGGAAAATGGCGGATGCCGAAAAACAGTTGACGGAAGCACTGATAATCCGCGTTGTTCATTTCAAGGAAACAAATGATCCGCAGGCTTTTCTCCGGCTTTATCAGGTCAACAACACCAAAGCGTTATCGTTCCGTTATCTCGGCAGCACGCAGCGGGCAGCGGAGGAATACCGCAACACGTTAAAACACTTTGAGGAAAACAAGGGACAAACCTTCGATACCGCTCTTGTCTTATCGGTCAAAGAACAACTGGCTGATTGTATTCTTTTCGGCGGAGACATTTCGCAAATTGCGGTACAAAAACTTGCCGAAGCGCAGAAACTCTACGGAGAAGCACAGTGTCCTGTGAAAGAAGCGGCGGTATTATTGTTACAGGATAAAAAAGACGAGGCTCTGAAACTCATTGCCGGTCAGACGCAAAGCAAACATTTGTATCAGTGGGTTGAAGCATTAGCCGCCTATAAAACGACCGGCAGCCGCGATGCACTCCGGCAGTTTTTGTTACAGTTTTCTGTCATCAATAATCCGTCAGGCAAAGAGGCGTTTGATATGAAAGTGATGGAATTACGATTATTTGCGGCGGAGTTTCTTGTTACCGAAGATTGGAAGACAAACGATTTATCGGCAATGCGGGACGATGTCAAAATGCTGTCAGCGGCGGCAGGTTATTTTACTGTGCAAGCCGGAGCAAAACCGTTTATCCGGCGTGTGTGCAATCTGATTGTCCGCTCACTGGCGATACTGTACGAAAATCAAAACGATACCGAAGTGAAGCAATTTTTGCTCGGCGGTATTGTGTCTATTCTTGTTCAGGAACGGCGGGACATTGCGGCAGACCATTCTTCTACGGACAATGCTGCTGCGAAGAAGGCACTGACGGCTGAGAATACAAACTTGCCGGCATTGCTTGTCTATTTTCTTACGAACGAGGCAAAAGATGGTTTTGTGATTTTTTATCCGCAGGACGGACGTAAGGGGCGGTTATTCCGTTTGCCGCTGACACGTCAGAGTGTCAAGTCGGGCAAGGAACAAGATGCGGTGAAACTTCTTGACCCGGAATTGCTTGTGCTGATGGAGACGGAGCATCGGGCGGGGCGGACGGTGAGTAAGTCGTGGAGCGATGAAGCGGCATACAGTCAGCCGGACGAAGCGTTGACCGATGCCGATTACCCGTTTCCGGCAAAATGAACGGCAGAGCCGCTGTCCTAATTCCAAGCGGATCATAACCTAACCGAAGCGGTCAAGTCCGCCGTTGCGTTATACCCTAATCCTTTGGAAAATCGGTTTTTTAATCGACCTGTTCAGTAACCTTAATTTACGATAAAGCGGGGAATGTGATATTTCCCAAATTGCCAACGGGTAACATAATGCGGAGTTTTGCTTTCCAAGTTAACGAAGCAGGCGGAGAGCAAAGTCGTTGTATTGGATATTTTTGTGAAATTTGTCCAACGCCGGTATTAAAAAAACGGTAACGATTAGACCTCGCAATACGCCGGTGTCTATAAAAAAGGTTGGTCGATGTTTCCGTATCTTATTCGTTAAAATCCGAACTACAACTGAAAAAATCAAAATCTTTCAAAGTAAATCTCTTGCAAAAACAGGAATTATCGCCTAAATTCAAACAACAAACGGGAATGTGTCCCGCCAAAGAGGACGAATATCAATGCCGGAAGATTTTGAATATCAAAACAGTACGGAAAAAAATAAGTCGAATCAGTTTTTGCTGTTTTTATCCGCTCCGCTCCGCTTGGCCGGGTCGCTGACACTTGGCATTGCCTTACTGGCTGTGCTTCTCATCGTTCTTGCCTGGGGAACATTCATCGAATCCGAATACGGTACAAGCGTGTCCCGATTCGTTCTCTACGGCACATATTGGTTTGCCGCTCTCATTGCTCTGCTGTGCGTCAATATCTTTTGCGCCGTTATCATACGTTTTCCGTGGGGGCTATATCATATTCCGTTTTTACTCGCTCACTGCGGGCTGCTCGTGCTGTTTTTCGGATGTTATCGGACTTGGCAAAACGGAGAGCAAGCCCAAATCACCTTACCGGAAGGCTCCGTGAGCCGATTGGCAACAAAAATCGACCGGCAGCAGTTGCATTTTAGTTACATCGAACACCAATTCGCCGACACACCGGAACCGCATCAAGTACCGTTCTTGCCGGGACCGTTTAACTGGCGGGACTATGAATATGAGAACTGGTTCCGTAACGATACAAAATACAAAACATCGCTTTGGTATGCTCTGCAATTAGCCCCACGTAATCAAGGGAAAATATTGGTTGCTGATAAAAACGTAAAGGTCGAAGTGCTGGACTATTTGGCGAACTCGGAACTGGAAGCCGTACCGCCTTTGGAATTAAACATTCTTTGGAAACAGACGGTCAAAACACAAACGGAACTCGGCGAAGAAAAAGAAACACCCCGCAACTGGGAGTCTGTTCGCCTCGAAATGCAGCAGCGTCTGCTGGATGTACGCGGTGCCGGTGTGTCAATGTCGCAAGGCGAACGGGTCAGTTTTTTTACGGCACTTTCACAAGAAGAATTGACGGCATTTCAAACCGGTCTGCCGAAAGGCGGCGCATTTTCGGGCTTTTGGGGTGAATTAGTCTTTTATTACGGCGGTAAAATATATTCGCTCAACGCCGATATATTGGTAAAATTGTCCGGTAACGAACGAGCGGCATTAGCGGAAAGTGGTCTGGAAATCGGCGAAGTTCGTTTTCGGGAACGGGGACCGATAATCAATTTAGCAGTTTTTGCGCCGGGCGGAACAAAAGAAACGTTGACGCTCTTTCCCGATAACCCTGAAATGAATGTTCAGGCACGCAAGTTAGGCGTGTTCGGCTCGTATTGGACGGAACCTCAAAAGATACTGCAAAACAAGGATTACAGTGAAAATCCGATGATTCAGCGGTTGGCAAAACCCCGTTATGATTTTGTTGAAGGACAGGATAAAAAATTGTATTACCGGCTCTGGTCGGGTGCAAAAGTGATTGCCGGCGGCGTTGTTCCTGATGCCGGCGGTGCAGCCAAGCCGGAGTTCACCGTTGCGGAAGGTACGTCATTTGAGTCAGTCATTTCTGTTACACGTTTTGTTCCGCAGGATGTCTGGGGGGCAAGAGTGGTTGCGCTGCCCGCCGGCTACGGTACGGGGCATCGGGGCGGTACGGAAGAGCGTTTGAAACTGCGGGTCGCCTTTGACGGCAAAGAAGATACTTTTTGGCTTCGGGCGGCTGCCCCGACGATTGTTCCGCTGCCGCCGGAAACTGACCAGGTACGTTATTTGTACGGAAATAACCGGACGCTGTGTGTGCAGTGGGACTTTACAAAAATTGACTTGGGTTTTGCGATTCTTTTGAAAAAATTTGAACAGCGCAGCGAGCCGGGGACGAAAATGCCGTCGCATTTTTCCAGTTTGGTTGATTTTGTCGAGCCGGTTAACCCGGGTAAGTTAACACAGGCATTTTCGCAAAAAAGCGAAGATTACCGACCGCTGCCCGATGGTAAAGATGTCCTGATTTCGATGAACCGACCGGCATACTTTCAAGGTACTGCGGGCGGCTACCGGATTTATCAGAGTTCGTATATGGGTCCCTATCATCCGAATCAGCCGCAGTTTTTTGAGTTGTACGGCGGGACAATTTTTCCGTGGGAGACGGAGCCGCGTGAGTCGATTTCAATGAGTACGCTGTCGGTGAACAACGATCCGGGGCGGGGCTGGAAATACTTCGGCTGTCTGCTCATCGTTGCCGGTACAGCCGGTTTCGTGTGGAGACGAAAGAAAGCAGTCAAAGAAAAATAGCGGGCGGCAGGTTACCTTTCAGCCCTTAACAGAATTATCTAGGCGAGAGCCTCACTCGAATGTACCGTTTATCCTTTTTTGTAACGTTATTTGCTGTATTTTGTTTTTCTGCAACACCGTCTTCGAGTGTGCGGGGCAACGATTGGGAAACGCTGCCGGTGTTTAGCGGCGGACGGATAATGCCGCTGCATACATTTGCGCAGCAGACGGTTACAAAAAGTTGCGGTACATCCCGTCCGTTTCTTGTTCGGGACAATGATGTCTTGAACGAGTTGACACGGGTCATTGAATTATTTCGGAAGCAAGAACGAGAACAGAATTTTACTCAGACAAAGGACAGCCGCTCTGCGGAACAAGTTTCAGACGATTCCTACCGATTTTTAATACGCGGCAGCGACCTTGACGGCGGCTTCGGCAAAGAGTACAGCCTTTTTGATGTGGAAAGAGAAACACCTCCGATTTCGTCAACGCTGCCGATTAAAGGTTTAACCCGTATCCGTGCCGAGCGGCTCGCAGACCGCATCAGGGTATTGATTCCGACCGGCGGACGCTATTTTACGGCGGACGAAATGCTGCTCTCTTGGGTGAGCGAGCCGGAAGTCTGGATGTTTATTCCGCTTTTTCCTGTTACAGATACAGAGTTCGGCGAAGAGGTATTGGAGTTAAACCTTGCTGCCGATACGCGAACGCAGCAGCACAGGGTTTCGCTCTATCAGTTAACGAAATCGCCGCGGTACCAGCAGCGGCTTGCCGATATGCTTCGCAGGCAGCAATTCGGTCAGATTACCGAAGTACCGATTCTCTATGACCAGATTGCCGAGCGTTTGGAAACACAAACACAGTTGTTTCGTGAATTGACGTTTCATCCCCGCCGCAGTAAACCGGTTCGGATGATTGGGCTTCTGGAACAAGCCGGCGGTTTGACGACGGAACACACCTCGTACTCTTCGGCGTTCGATGCTTGGCGGTATCTGTTAACCATCGGCGAAGTTCCGATGCGGCAATCGACAGAACCGAAAGATATGAAAAATGAAAATGATGCGCTGCGGACGATTCACCCGACAACGCAGCGTTGGCACGAAATTGCCGACAAAATTCATTTGCTTGTCCGTGTTTTTAAGCGGACGGACAGTCACGGCAATATGTTTCCGCCGAATACGGATGCGGTTGAGCAGCAATTCGAGCAGTTAATAGCATTGATTGACAAAAACCTTGAAGAGAGCGGCACACTGATGGAAATGCTTTATCCGGGTGTTTCGTTCCGCCCGTTAAACAAGGAAATCAGTAAGGATACAAGCGAAGCAGTCATGGTCGAAACGTTTTTACCGCTTTTGCAGAAAGAGGAGAACAGGGAACGTGACCGGTCAACGATGATTCGTCTCATACCAAGTTACCATTATTCGGTCAAACGGCTGCGTTACGAAGTCGAGGCAGCCTATCTTGCGCTGTATGATGACGGCAGTGCCTTACGGATTTTGCCGGTATGTTCTTTGCTCGCTTGCGGAGGCATTGATGAAGGACACGAAACATTCGGAGTACAGCCGTGGGGGTCGTTTCAGATGGTAACAACGGCGGGCGAGGCGTTCGTGAAGCGGTTCTTTGACCCGAAGTTTCAGACACCGGTAACAAAACCGGCAGTGGAGACGGACACTGATGCGATAAAAGCGGCTTCAGCGGCGACGGCAGAGTCAAAAACAAAGCCAAAAACCGCAGAGGGGACAAAAGAAGCGTATGCCGGAAAAGCACTGGGAACGGATGTGAAAGACGAATTAGAATCGGCTGCCGAGTCGGATGACCCTCTGGCGGCGGTCAATGCGAGTATTCGGGCGTTATCGACTCTTGATAAGAAAAAAGAAGACGCAGCGGCAAACAGTACGGAAGCGTCCGGTGAAAAACCGGACGGAGAAATGAAAGACACTTCCCCAATGACCGAAGCCGAAAAACAAGCAAAGGAAGCGGAGAAAAAATTGCAGGAAGAAATGTTTGCAAAACCGGCAAGCGATGAAGAGTTGATTTTTGAAGAGACACCATTGCCTCAATTGAACAGTATTATGAACACGATTCGTACCGATGTCGGTTTGCTGCTGTCCACGTATTCGATGAAAGGAGTCGAATATGGGGACAGTCAATTTGCACTGCGGGCATCGTCATTGCAAAGTGCGATTCGGGGTGCTTGGGCAAAAATTGAAAAGCCGCGGGAACAGATTGCCGATACAGAAAACCCGCTGATTGCGGATTGGTTACAAAAAACGGCTTATCCCGATTCCGTTAAGGTACGGCGGGAGTACAATTATACCCGTTTCGCCCCGTTCTATTGGATGTTCATTTTTGGGGCGGTCTCGGTCGGCTTAAGTATTTGTGCATTTTTCTGGGGAACCGTGCGGCGGAGAATGATTGTAACGTCGTCGTATTCGATTCATTCAACCATCGGCGGCATTATGCGGGAGGAAGAATCCCGTCCTGATTACACGAACACGGCAGAAGAATTTTTCAATGCGGCAGCAGTCGTAATGCTTTGTTTATCGGTACTGATAACGTTCATCGGCGGCGCAATGCGGGCAAGTATTACCGGCTGGGCTCCTGTTACCAATATGTATGAAACAGTCGTTTTTACAGCGTTTTGTGCGGGTTTGTTCGGACTTTGGTATTCGCTTTACCCTCTCTTGCAGCCGGTTGTGCAACTCGGCTGGCAGTACGCTCATTTTCCGTCTTGGAAGTTAGTTGTGAAACTGTTTTCCGGCAGAAAAAATACGATGCAGCGCGGTGCGGGCGAGACCGAAGGCGAGTTTGCTATCCGGCAGGCGGCGGCAGAATTTAGTATGATTCATTCCGGCGCACCGCATAATGCGGGAGACGAAGAGCATTTGGATAAAGTGCGTCAAGAGTCGATTGCCCGCTGCCGGCTGCTTTGGCAGACCGGCTTGATGCCGCTGCGGCTGATATTGATGTTCATTGTATTCTACTGTACGGTTACCCTTTGTAACGGACAGGATGCGGCGGAATACGGGCTTTTTACGGCTGCGGTGAATATGCTGGCGGTGAATGATGTTATTGATATGCTGGTCATTGTTATCATTTGTGCGGCTGCCGTTTGGTATGTTCCGCATTTTATTCTGATGTTTTTTCCTGCACCGTTTATTTTTGTACAGCCGCACCTTGTTGCCGCAGAACTCGGTATCGTGTCATACAGAACAGCGGGACCGGAAGTGTCCCCGGCCGCTCATTCGGCGGTAAAGAGCCGGCGAAGCGAATTCAGCGGTGTGTTTGCCGGCGAACGCGATGTAACAACCGCTGCCGCCGCAGTCAGCCGGGCAAATAACAGCGGATATGCTTGGTTAACGACGGCACGCAACGGGATACTCGACAGGAAACTCTTCACGATGATTGCTGCCGGTGTTTTGGTTCTTGCCGGTTTGGCAGCGTACTTGAACACATCGGAGTTTAATCCTGAAATCCGTCCCATTGCGGCTGTGCTTCGGAGTAATTTCTGGCTGACGGTACACGTCATTGCGATAGTTGCGAGTTATGCGGCGGCGTTTGTTGCTTGGGGAATATCCGTCGCGGCACTGGGAAATGTTGTTTTCGGTAAGTTTCAAAAGACGCTGCCGGAGTTTCCGAACGATAAAATCCGGGTGCAGTTGCCGGCAATGAGTTTGCAGTGTTCGCCGATTATCGAAAAGTTACTAAAGGTGTCGATGCTCTTACTGATATTAGGGACGGTTCTCGGCGCACGCTGGGCGGATTATTCTTGGGGACGGTTTTGGAGTTGGGACCCCAAAGAGGTTTGGGCTTTAATCACGATTATGTTCTATGTAATAGTTCTTCACGGTGTCATTGCCCGGTGGTACGGACAAATCGGCGTGATGGTCGGGGCTTTGTTTGCATCGATAGCCGTGATTATCACGTGGTACGGTATCAATTTCGTTTTCAAGGGTTCGATACACTCTTACGGCGGCGGTTCGGCGGACAATGCGAAACTGTTTTTAGGACTTTTTATTGTTGCGAATCTGCTTTGGGGGGCATTGGCAGTTCTGCGTTATTTGGCAGAAAATTACGGCAGCGGAACGGAAAACGGAGAGCCGAATAAACAGTAGCAGCGGATAGCAGACGGCAGACAGGCAGGACGTAATCCGGCTTACGGTCGGCAAGAAGGATTCCTAACTGGTCAATTTTGCCCATCGCTTACGAACTCCCCGCTATCTGCCTTCCAGCATCTGCTGCCTGTTGTCCGGCAATTTCGTCCATTAAAGCCGACTCCTTCCGCAGTTCCTCTAATCGGTGCTTTTCGCGGCGTTTTTCTTTCAGTTTTTCAATGATTTTCAAATTCCGGTTTGCCAACATCACAGCATTCCGCCGCATTTCAATGACTTCGTCAATTCCTTTGATTCGCTCTGATAACTGCTGGTAATCTGCCCGCAAAAACATTTCCTGCTGCCGCAAACCGAGCAGATGATTGACATTGACCGCCTGTCCCGGCTGCATCAATTTGCGTCCTTCGTTTTCGTTGACGGTTAATTGTTCATTGATTTGCCCCTGTAATTCCTCTATTTGCCGCCTTGCGTCGTATGCTTTTGCAAGTTCTGCCTGCTGTTCTTTGAGAACGTTAGAGCGTATGGTGATGAGCGGTTCCAGACGGAATTTGAACATAGCGGACGGTAGCATTTTCGGACGCTGCGGTCAAGGTCAAGAGGCATAGTCATTTAGCGAGAACCATGGCGAACGGCATAATGCCTGATTTTTTGTGCGACCGGCATTATAAGCAACCCTCTGCATACGCTCTACTGCCGGTCTAAATTGTCGATATAACTTTCCCGCCGACTTTGGATTTCCTGCGCACTGCGTTCAATCATCTGCCGGCGTACTAACTCCAACTGCGTTTGAATCGAAGCATCATAGACCGTATCACCGACGCGGATGACCAAACCGCCGATGACGGAAGGATCAATCACGGTCTTGATGATCGGTTCACCACCGAGAACACGGCGTAATTTTTCTGTCAGTGAATTCAAGAGCGGTTCATCGAGTTCTGCGGCTGCCGTAATCACGACAGGTATCCGCTTACTCTGTTGGTCAAAGAGAGATTGCACCTGCAAAAAAATTGAAAAAATAATGTCGAGCCGACTCCGCTTCGCAACGGTTTGCAGGAAATTCCAAAACAGCGGGGTTATCTGACCGACAAACACCTTTTCAAGCAGTGCCGTTTTTTCTTCGTTAGAAACCATTGACGAAGAAAGAACATCGGCAAATTTCTTTTGCGACTGCAAGAGACCGATGAACGAGGCAAATTCATTGACGGCATCTTCGGTTGATTGACCGTCTCCGGTAACGGCATTAAGATAGGCTTGAGCATAGACTTCGGCGATTTTTTCAGCATTAATATCGGCGTTGAATTTAGCCGCAAACCGGGCATCTTGGGCAGTGTCTTGCATTGGTTCAAGGGTTAAGGGGTACAGGCAGCCGCACTACATTCAGCCATATTATAGCAGAAAAAGAAACAAATGCTAGGGTGTCTTGACGCTCATTTTCCGGCAAAAGTCTGGTTCAGAGGCGTACCAATAACTTGGACAGAAAATTGCCTTGAATAAGGTAATTTTGCCGCAATGATACTCAGTGTTTTTTCTGACTTTTGTCATGCAAAATGTAAAATTCCGCCGTTCGGCAAAGCGGCGGCAGCACTGCGGGGACGCAACTCGCCAAGGAATCACCGAACCAACGAAGCATCTGCTTCAGCCAAAATAAACATCTTTCGGTTTTCGATACGATAATGCCGAATGCTGCCGCTCCTCATCATTATAAAACGTCCTATAATTCGAAACGCCCGACCGCAATTCGTTCACGCTTTCATAACGTTTCAAATACGTCTCTTCCCATTTCAACGACCGCCAAAAACGCTCAATGCAAACATTGTCAACCCAACGTCCCTTGCCGTTCCTGCTTATTTTCGTTACACGTCCGTCAAAGAGTTTTTGAACCTTTATTCAAATTCGGCAAACGATTTGCCGATGCGGACAGTGTAAATGCCGCCGGCTGCCTCAAATTGAACCCTGTCAAACTCTATCTTTTTGACAGAACACCGTACTCCGCCGAGTTTGAATATCCCCCCTTCAAAAAGTTTGTACGTCGTGCCCTCCGTCCGGTTATTCACCCAACACTGATATTTACCGTCCGTTCCGACTATCGTTTCGACTATCGTTGTCAAATAACAATACGGTGACGAATCAAAGTCAGACAAAACCGGCTTTTCCGGCTCCCTGACCTGTTGAGGCGGACTAGGCGGTTTATATGCCGAAAACACCGCTCTCTCCGTAATCGCCTTGAGCATTTTCTTTTCTTCATCGGAAGCAGCGAGCATTTTGTTGTCCACCGCCGGCAATTCTTTGTTTGACCGGCTTTGCGGCAGCGACAGTGCCTCAACGGTCAACGATATTTCAAACTCGTCCGGCTTTTTGGTCGGACGCGGCGCAACGCTGCGGACTAAATGCAGATAAGGCGTTTTGTGAAACCGGCGGAGAAATTCGGCTATCTGTTCCAAAGAACCCTTACCGTGAATCGTAAAGGAAAATTTTCTATAAGAAGTAGAATTTTTCTGTTTCGATACCGTTCCCGCTTCGCTGCGGTACTCCTTAATTCCAGTCTCCTTTACCAAATCCATCAGCCAGCGTTGGTACTGCGAAAGCGCTGTTTCGTCAGCGGAAGGCAGCGATTGACGGGTTAACTCCGTCAATCGCTCTTTGATTTCCGCTTTTCTTTCTGCTTCACTGCGGTACTTGGTAATATCGTCATATAATTTTTGACGCTGTTTTTGCAAAGCAGCCGAATCGGCATAAAGCGACCGCAAATACGGAACGGCAATAATAAGCAGCACGATTCCGGCGGCAATGAGCAGTAACCGCTCCCGTTTTGGCGTACTCAATTTATTCATTGTTCGCTTAGTCTTGTTCGTTTAATGATTACCGGTTTCTTTTTGTAACAAAAAAAGCAATCTCTTTTATTGCCGACTTCATTTCTGCATCACCCTCCACATCGGCAATCAATGCGAGAGCCTCATCTATTTCCTGCTGCGCCCGCTTTCTTGCTTCTTCTACCACGCCGGAGAGTGTCAACTGCCGGACAATCAACTCCGGCTCAACTTCTTCACGGCGTAACATTTCTAACATTGTTTGCCGCTGCGGTTCTGCAACACTCTGCAAATACAAAATGACGGGTAAGGTCGGTTTTCCGTTCATCAGGTCAGTCCGCAGCGTTTTACCGGCATTTTTTGTTTCACCAACGAGGTCAAGAATATCGTCAATCATCTGAAATGCAATACCGGTCTTGTGTCCGAAGAGCCGGAATTTTTCTACCGTTTCCGTTCCCGCACCGGAATAATAAGCACCCAATTCGGCACTGCACGCCAAAAGCGAAGCCGTCTTGCCGCCGATGATTTGCAGATATTGTTCCATCGTCATTTCAAAACATCCGACCGCCGTCATTTGCCGCAATTCGCCTTCACACGTTAAATTGCACGCTTCGGTCAAACGCTGAATTCCGTATAAATCCGCACTCTTTGCCATCAATTCCAGCGATTTGGAGAGCAATAAATCGCCAGCCAAAACTCCGACTTGTGCATTCCAGCGGACGTTGATAGTATCCAAATGCCGGCGCAGCGAAGCCCCGTCGAGAATGTCATCGTGTATGAGCGTTGCCGTATGGACAAATTCAATCGCTGCGGCAGCAAGCAGGTGTTTTTCCGTCAAGGTGCCGAAAATCTTTCCGGTGAGAAAAAGCAAAGCCGGACGCAAACATTTTCCGCTGAATTGCAGACTGTAGCGGACAATCTCTTCGACACCCGGACTAACGTCAGCGACCGTCCGTTGTGATAACGCCTTCATCGCCGCAATATCGTCCTCAATGAGGCGGTAAGCGTTTGGGTTCATAAAGGGAAATAGTGAAAACGTGGCGGAAAATGACTGCGGATGACTACAGGCATTCTACCGAAATAAGGGCAAAAAGCAAGGGAACACCCGTTTTGCGGCGCATCTATGACTTAAACCCTCTTATAACTTAAAGTTAAATGTTTCGTTAAAGAGCAGCCACGCCCGCATTGCCAATGTCTTCGGCTGAACGTGAATTTTCGCAACGCCGGTCATCCCGATCTTAATCGTTAAATCGGGATTGTCCAACAACATCCGTACCCGATACGATGCGCTGTTCGGCTTTTCCGTCCCGTCCCGCTGCGTTGTTGTCGGAACTTCGCCGCCGGCTCGGGTCGAAAGTTGCACGTCCAGCGATTCTACCGCCTGCTTTTCAATTTCGCTGATTTCGCCGTAAAAAATTACGTTCGGGAATTCGTGTAATTTTACTTCAACAATCTGTCCCGATTCCAAAAAACCCGTCTTTGACTGGTCGGCTACCAAAACGGCTTCCAAGTATTTTGGGTCGCCGACACTACAAAACTGCGTTCCCGGTTCGAGCGTTGCCCCTAAATTATATTTTTCCAGCGGCACCCCCCACCAAAACGGTAATTGGTCGTCCGGCGGTGCCTGATACGGTTTCCACGGCGGAGAAACCACCGTACCGTCCATCGGGGCGGTAAGCGTTAGATATTCGTAATCCCGCTGCTTGTTCGCTAAAATTTCTCTCGTCGCCGTCAACGACTGCTCTACCGTGCCAATCCGCAACGCCGCTTCGGCTCGGTATTGACGCATTGTTTGCAGCGCAGCCAACTGTGCTTCCAATCCTTTCACCTTGCCTTGAACTTCGGTCAATCCAAATCGCAACTGTAGATTTTCGAGGACACCCAAAACGTCCCCTTTGCGGACAAACTGCCCCGGCACAACATTGACTTGCTTCAACCGGCAGCCTCCTCTAATATCCGGTACATATACCTGCTGCGCATCGGATGCCCGCAACCCCGTTATTGCCGGTGTTATCACCCAATACGGCAGCGGGAAAAAGAGCAAAAAGGCAATTAGTCCGATAAAGAGCGACAGCGATAGGTAGAAACGTGCTTTCTTCACTTTATAAATCCTTCCCGGCACCCAAAAAAATTTGCCGACTTTTATCAGCGGCATAACAAATAAACTGAACAGAGACATTGCCGCAATAATCTGTCCGATAATACGAATATCGTAATACTTGAATAACGAGTAAATAAAAAACAAAATCGAAGCCATTACGACCCAACGGTACATAAAGGCGGACACGGAAAACAAGGCGAACAAAATTTGATTGCGCTGCGGCAAAAACGGGTCTGGCTGCTGTTCCATACCGAGAAACCACTGTGAACATTTTCGGGCAAGCACTTTGGTCGCCTTCTGCCGCAGATTAGGAATTTCGAGATAATCCGCCAGCATATAATAACCATCGTAGCGTAAAAGCGGATTAGCGTTAAACAATATCGTACTGACAGAGGAAACAAACATAACGTTCAGTGCTAAATAGTTAAGCAGTCCCGGCTCGGAAAACCACCAGATGAACGTACAAACGGCAGCGAGTGTACATTCAACGTACATACCGGCAGCGGCAATAGCAATCCGGTGCCATTTATTCGGCAGCAGCCACGAATCGGACACATTGACATAAAGGCACGGAGAGAGAACGAGAATCATCACTCCCATTTCGTGGCACTCTCCGTGAAAGTGTTTTGCCGTGAGACCGTGTCCGAATTCGTGAAAGACCTTTGTTCCTGCAAGGACGGCACTTAAACACAGCAGATTGACGGGACTGAAAAACGCGTAAAATTCCGGCAACTTACTTCGGAATGTATCGAAATTAACGAGAACGAGCGAACCGGCGGACAGTCCCAGAAAAAGACACAGAAAAAAGGTTATAGGATAAAAAAACCAAGCAGTATACGGGTAGAGAAAATCCAATAATCGGTCAGGGTCGAACCCCTTAAATTTTATAGCGAGAACATTTGTGAATTTTTGCAGCAACTCCTGACGGAAACGTTTGTAACGCCGTTTAAGAAGTTCGGGACCTTGATTAGGAGTAGAGGCAACCACGAGACCGCTTTGGTGGAGTTGTCCGATGAAATGATGTAAATCTTCAAGGGTTATTTTTTGCGGCGGAAATTCTTTTTCAAATTGTTTTTTTATGTCATCGAGGCTGTGTTTTCCATCGAAGAGTTTGAGGATGGCGTATTCTTCGTCTTGCAAACGGTAAAATTTTGTCCCGATGGGTTCTTTGAGAACCCAATAGGAGCGTCCGAGGTAGTATTGCCGTTCAGCAGAAAGGTCGGGACGCACCTTTACCGGTAATTTCCTTGCGGAACTGGAAACGAGGGCATCTGCATTGGTGAACATTGGGGGCGCATTATACCTAAAAAAGCCGTCTGCGGGAATAGATACCCTGTTCAATAAGGCAAGTTGACACCAAAAATTGGAAAATTACCGGTGTCGAGAAAATAACCCCGACTTGGGTGCGGTCAGCATATCTCAAGAGGGACACAAGCACATAGCGTATGGTACAAACCCGGTGCGAAACAAGTCTCATCCAAAAATGAACTCTACGATAATTTTTCATATGCTCTGATACGTCTTAAAACTCCCGTGTTGTTCCCGGTTTGGCTAACGGATAACGTCCGTCCTGTCCGGGTAAAACCGGTGCCTGACTCGACAACGTCCAGTTCTCCAAACCCGGCGCCATCTCATAGGTTGAATCCCAAGCCGTTTGGGCAGTTATTTCCAGTCCGCTGTCCACTGCCATCCGAGCCATTATGCACGTCATCGTTGCATCAACACTCCGCTTGATTTCGTTCCACGCCGTATCGCTGCGAATTGCCTTGAAGAACAAATGATGCTCTTCCTGATAATGATTGTTGTTATTTGATTTCGGCTGCCAAATCACGTTTTCAGGGATTTCTTTGTACCCCTTGTAAATCTTCGGGGACATAATCCCCTCGCCGATTCGCGCCGCTCCCTTCGTGCCGTACACCCAGTCCCCGCCGTAATAGAACGTCTTCGATTGATGCCGCAGCCGCACAACCATTTTTACGCCGTCATCAAAACGGTACTCGTAAGCAGCGTGGTCGAATAGTTGGTCATTGACCGTACGCACCTGCCGTCCGCCCTGACCTTCGACACTGACCGGCAGCATTTCGCCTCTTGCCCAACAAGCAACGTCAACACTGTGAATCATCCAGTCGGTTTCAAAACCGCCGTTTCCCCACGGGAAGCCCTGAAAGCCGATTAACTGCAATTGCAGCGGAGTGTAGTCATTCCGGTGCGGCGGGAAAAATTCGTTGTGCATACGGTAAACATAACACGAAACAATATCGCCGATGATGCCGTCATGAACGGCTTTGACGGCTTCTTCGGTGCGGTGATGGTGCCGCATCATTAGTCCAACGGCAATTTTTAGGTTCTTTTGTTTCGCCGTTTCATTTGCAGCCAAAATCTTTTTACAGCCGGGCGTATCGACGGCGAGCGGCTTTTCGGCAAAGATATGCAGTCCCCGTTTGACGGCATATTCAAAGTGCAGCGGACGGAATGCCGGCGGCGTTGCCAAAATGACAACATCGCCGGGATTAAGGGTATCAATCACTTTCTTGTAATTATCGAGTTCGCCGAAAACACGGTCGCCGGTATCAATTTTTCCGGCGATTTTTTCGTCTTTTTGCAAACGGGCAACGGCGTTGGCTGACCGGTCTTGAAACGCGTCGCCGATAGCATAGAGTTTGACGGCGGAGTCGGCATTGAGAGCCTGCTGCAAAGCACCGAGTCCGCGTCCGCCGCAGCCGACGAGACCGATGCGTATCGTGTTATCTTCGGCAGCGTGAACTGGTACGGAAGAAGTGACTCCGGTAAGGGCTGCTGAAAGACCAGCGGTTTTCAAAAAATGACGGCGTTCCATAATTGAGCAAAACAAAAATAGAAAAAGAGAATTTGTTCGTTTGGACAAAGGGTAGAATTGCTATATATGCTGTGCTTCTCCTGCCCAAACGCTAAAATTACTATTAGCACTGCATCGTTATACTATAATTTTACCCTTTGTCAAGTCATTGACACGGCTCGTTTTCCCATTGATTTCTCCCGCCGGTATTGTTAGAATTCCTTGGCGTTGTCTCCTAATTTTTTTAGGGGCTTGACAAGTTTAGGAGTTAGATATTTACTCTAACTCTATGTATAACAATCATTTATCAAATCGTAAGATTGCATCAATAATTTGTTGCTTTTGCGAGGACTTGACAG
>JAITOZ010000035.1 GCA_031289675.1 Planctomycetaceae bacterium | reverse complement strand
TCCCATATACTTCATCGGAGCAAGCTCTTCAGGCGCATCAACATACGCCCGCTGCTGACAGAATGTCATAAATACCGGTCGGGGAACACTTTCCATAATCAGATTGGTAAACACCATATTTTTCAATTCTGCCCCTTCGTTCATCTGTATTTTTAATCCCGAATCTCCGATATTCTTGAAGATACAATTCGTGACAGTTACGGAACAGATATTTCCGCGCGACAATAAGCCGATACGTATTCCAGCCCAACGGCTCACAAAGATACAATTACTGATTGTAATATCGCTGCAAGGCTTTTCTGTCTGCGAAGTTTGCAGGCAAATACTGTCATCGCTTGTATCGAAACTGCAATTATTGACCTTCACGTTGGTACAGCCATCAAAATCAAGACCGTCGCCGTTTCCGTTTACCAGGCTGTGTATCCTGATGCCTGTTACCGTTATATCCTCGCAATAGAGCCACGCTGATGTCCATGCTGCCGGATTGATGATATTCAGGTCGGTCAGATGGATGTGCTGGCAGTTGAGAAAACGCATTAGCATCGGTCGCTGCGCCCGGGTACCGTCAGATGCCGCCCGCCAATTTTTGCCGTGTCCGTTTCCGTCTATTGTGCCGGTGCCTTCAAAAGAAAACGAGTGTGCCTCTTTGGCAAAAATAAGGCATCTATCCATATGCGGTTCATTCTTGTACATATTCTTGTGAGTATCCGTTGCATAATCGCCGATATTCGGACTTCCCAACAATGTTGTGCCGCTTTCTATCCTGAACGTGACGAAACTTTTCATATAAATCGTTCCGGTCACATATTGACCGCCTCCGGCAACAAGTACCGTACCGCCTCCCGATGCCGAACATTCATCAATCGCAGTTTGTATGACTGCTGTATTGACCGTTTTACCGTCATTTACCGCCCCCAATTGGGCAATATCATAAGTTCTGCCGTTGACAATTGTTACAGGCAGCGTCAGCAAAACAGCGATAACGAACATTTTCTTTATCTTGATAACCATAAGTATCACCTTATTAGTTAGGGTGTGTTGACACCGCATAACTCCCTTATTAGTACGGGCAATCGAAGTGTTATGCTGTGCCGTCTCTTTCTCTATGCTTCCGCTTGTTCCTCTTCGTTTTCCTCGTCTTTCGGTATCCGTTTGACGGCAACAAGCGTATCGCCCTCATCGAGATTCATCAGACGCACTCCCTGCGTGTTGCGTCCCATCACCCGGACATCATCAACCGCTATACGCTGAATCTGTCCCTTTGCCGTTATCATCATCACTTCGTCATCGTTCCTGACACGGGCAATGCCGATAACCAAACCGTTGCGGCTCGTCGTCTTAATGTCCTTCAAACCCAGACCGCCGCGGCGTTTTGTTGTGTACCGCATTCCCGTTTTTTCATCGTCCGGTTCGTCTGCCGGCTCATTGCCGGAAACACCGTCTGTAACTTCTTCCGGCAAAGTTACATCGGTATCGTCAGGTTCGTTCTGTTCGCTGTCAAGCGGCACTGGTTCCTTTTCCGGCTCGCCGTTCGGTCCGATAGGAGTCCGCTTGCCGTAACCGTTTGCACAAGCCGTCAACAGTGTCATATCCGGCGAAGCAATCACCATACCGACAAGCGAATCGCCGCTCCGAAGACGGACTGCCTTCACTCCCGCCGCTGTCCGTCCCATTGCCCGAACATCAGTGTGCCGGAAACGGACGGCATTGCCCTTTGCCGTTGATATAATCAATTCGTCACCCGGTCCGACAATCGCTGCGTCTATCAATTCATCATTTTCACGAAGTTTAATTGCAATGATTCCCGTTTTCATCGGTCTGCGGAATGCGGACAACGCCGTTTTCTTAATCAGTCCTTTCTTCGTTGACAACGCAAGATAATGCTCCGGTTCGTCAAAATCTTTGACCGCTTGGCAGGCGGCAATCTGTTCGCCCGGCACAAGGTTCAGGATGTTAACTATCGCTCTGCCTTTCGATGTCGGCGGCAGTTCCGGCAGCGAATAAACTTTTTGCCAATACACTTTACCGAAGTTCGTAAAGAACAGCAGGTAATTATGCGTTGTTGTTACAAATAAATGCTGTACGGGGTCTTCTTCGGCGGCCTTTGCTCCGATACGTCCCTTGCCGCCGCGCTTTTGCGCCCGATAGACTGAAACCGGTGTCCGTTTAATGTAACCGCCCTGCGTAATCGAAACGACCATCGTCTCTTCCTCAATCAGGTCTTCGATGTCAATGTCGATTGCCGCATTTCCGTCAATTTCCGTCCGCCGTTTGTCTCCGTGCTTCGCTTTGATTTGCAGTAAATCGTTACGGATAATGTCCCGAATCAATTTATCGTCCGCTAAAATCCGCAGGTATTCGGCAATTTCCAAAAGCAGGTTGCGGTACTCCTCGCCGAGTTTCTCCTGTTCCAGATTGACTAAATGTCCCAATGTCATCCGCAAAATGGCATCGGACTGCACCGGAGTCAGCGTGTAAGACTCCTGAAGTCCCCGCTGCTCAACGAAGTCCTCAAAGCCGGCACCCAAAGCCCGCTCTAACATTGCCCGCGGACACTCAATAAGCATCAAACGCTGTTTCGCTTCGGCTTGTGTTGACGAAGTCCGAATCGTCCGAATCACTTCGTCAATGTTGGCGTGCGCAATAATCAAACCTTCGACAGTATGCTTGCGTTTGCGTGCTTTGGCGAGCAAAAATTGCGTCCGGCGGCGAATAACGGTTATCCGGTGCCGGATAAATTCTTCGATGATTTCTTTGAACGTCAACAATCGCGGTTTGCCGTCCACGAGTGCCAGAAGATTGAGAGAAAACGATGATTGCAGTTCTGTAAATTGATACAGTTGATTGAGAACAACGTCAGGGTCAGCCTCTTTTTTAATGTCAACGATGAGCCGCACAGGGTCTTTCAGGTCCGACTCGTTATGAACTGCGATGAATCCGGGAATTTTCCCGTCTTTTCCGACAACGGCGATTTTTTCTTCGATGTCATCGCGGGAACTCATATAGGGAATTTCCGTGATGATGATTCGGGTTTTTCGGCTTGTCTCTTCAAAATGCGATTTGGCACGGACAACGACGTTGCCTCTTCCCTGCAAGTATCCTTGATGTATTCCTTTTCGTCCGCAAATTACGCCGCCTGTCGGAAAATCCGGTCCCGGACAGATATTGAGGAGTTCAAAGGGTGAAATGCCCGGATTGTCAAGGACGGCAATTGTTGCGTCGCAAACTTCGCTGATGTTGTGCGGCGGGATACTCGTTGCCATTCCGACGGCAATACCGGTGGAACCGTTGACGAGCAGATTCGGAAACTTGGACGGCAGCACTGTTGGTTCGACACGCTGTTCATCGTAAGTCGGAATGTAATCGACGGTATCGAGTTCGAGGTCTTCGAGCATCAAAGCGGCGGCGGGAGCCAGCCGTGCTTCGGTATAACGCATTGCGGCGGGTCGATCGCCGGAAATGTTCCCGAAGTTGCCTTGTTTATCGATAAGGACTTTGCGTACCACCCATTCCTGTGCCATCCGCACGAGAGTCGGATAGATGCCTAAATCGCCGTGCGGATGATAATTACCCATCGTTTCGCCGACGATTTTAGAACATTTTGTCCGGCTGGAACCCGGCGAAAGATTGAGGTCATTCATTGCAACGAGAATACGCCGCTGCGATGGTTTGAGTCCGTCCCGGACATCGGGAATGGCGCGGCTGACGATGACGCTCATTGCATACGTCAGATAACTGTTTTTCATCTCGTCTTCAATCGAGAGTTTTAACAGTTTGGTACCGTCATTTTCGGGAACAAATGATGCATCGTTTCCGGTATTTTCGTTTTCGGATGCGTTAATTTCGTTATCGGACATTGAGGATAAAAAAGGCGTTGAGTTCGTCCTGAAAGAGACGGAACATCGCATTACATTGTACCAAAATATGAAAATGGGACAAGGTTACTCTCCTGAATCCCCTTTACAGTCCTTCTGCAATTTTTAGATATTTTGCACACAGGAGATAGTAGTGGTACTCAAAAACTGGGCAGTTGAATAAGGTATAATAATTGCCGGCTGCGGTCTATCAACTTTCCTTAAACAGAGCAAGCCCAATTTTCACTCGTCGAGTGTTTCGGCTTCCCGAAGCGAAAGATCATCGGCGAATACCGAACCGGTTTCGCCTTTGAAACCAATGGTAATTCGAAACGTCTTCATACCGTCCACATAACCGAAACCGCTGTCTTGCGGCAGAGGTTCCGAATGCCGCAGAATGCTCCATTCTGTCTCCAGAATGCTCCATTTTGGATTAAGAATGCCTCATTTTGGATCAAGAATGCCTCATTTTGGATTAAGAATGCCTCATTTTGGATCAAGAATGCCTCATTTTGGATTAAGAAAGATCCATTTTGGATAAAGAATGCCTCATATTGGATAAAGAATGCATCTTTTTGGATAAAGAATGCC
>JAITOZ010000016.1 GCA_031289675.1 Planctomycetaceae bacterium | reverse complement strand
GCGAGGGAGATTTTATTGGGTGCGCCGCCGTGTTTGTGTTGCAGAAAATGAAAAAAATGAACGATGATGAGCATTTTATCGAAAACGCACCGCTTCGTTCCGGTGATACGTCTGAACGCTGCGTCATCTAATCGCTTCAAATTTTCATAACGGTTCGACATTGAAATCCTCCTTGATTAAAACACGGGAAAATACTAGAATACAAGCGTTATAACGAATTTAGTGTTACGCAACAAGTCTATTGTTGCACACTGCCGCATTCGCAAAGGATTTGGCATTTTCAAGCCGGAAACTCATATAAAAAGACTTTGCCGGCAAATTTTTGTTATATTTTTTGCGTCATACTCTTGCCGAAGGCAATTTTGTAGTCTATAATGCTGTTGGTCATCTGTGTAACACCAAACCTATCCAACAAAAACTAGTATGAGTAACACCAAAGTACCGATTGCCGGTCGAATTGCCGGTCTCACTGTGCAGGGACTTTACAACAAATGCCTCGCTCTCGCCGGTAATCT
The DNA here is from genome assembly GCA_031289675.1 of Planctomycetaceae bacterium. Lineage (GTDB taxonomy): Bacteria > Planctomycetota > Planctomycetia > Pirellulales > Thermoguttaceae > WRKP01. The sequence continues at coordinate 7,003 of JAITOZ010000016.1, read as the reverse complement.
TTGGTGGGCTTGGCATCCCGAAGTCATCGAAGTTTTTCGGTCTCTCGACCCCATCCGCTGGCGGCAACTCGGTCATAATCCGATTGCTCTGCTCCGTGAGTTCACGCCCGAAAGGCTCGAAATCCGCGCTGCCGAACTCGTTCTTTACACAAGAATCGACCAGGCGTACCGCCGAATGAACGCCTATATGAACACCAAAACGACGTGGGCAAAACGGAACGTCGGTGTTCTCGGTTCGCAGCCCGTTGCGTATTTTTCGCTTGAATTCGGCGTTCACGAATCGGTACCGATTTATTCCGGCGGACTCGGCGTTCTGTCCGGCGACCATATCAAATCCGCAAGCGGACTCGGTGTCCCGCTCGTTGCTGTCGGTCTGTTTTATAATCAGGGTTATTTCAAGCAGCAACTCGACATTGACGGCTGGCAGCAAGAAGAATACCTCGACACTGCCGTTGAAAATCTGCCTCTCGAACACGCCGTAACGCCGAAAGGCGAAAAATTTATGGTGTCCGTTGAGACTCGAACCGGCACGATTTACGCAAAAGTCCGGCAAATAAACGTAGGACGTGTCAGGCTGCTGCTCCTTGATACCAACCTCGAACAAAATACGCCCGAAGACCGGAAATTAACAAGCCGGCTCTACGGCGGCAATAACCGAACCCGTATCCGTCAGGAAATTGTCTCCGGTATCGGCGGCGTTCGGGCGTTGAAAGCACTCGGCATCACTCCCGGCGTGTATCACCTCAACGAAGGACACAATGCCTTCGCTACCCTTGAAGCCGTCCGGCAGCGGATGGAAGAAGACGGAGTTTCGTTCAACGAAGCATCAAGCGACATTGCCCAGAAAACCGTTTTCACAACGCATACTCCCGTACCGGCAGGACACGACCGCTTCGACAGTCAACTCGTTGAGGAGCATCTGGGTCCGGTGCGCGACAAAATCGGTATTGACCATTCGCATTTGATGTCGCTCGGACGCGTTGACACAGCGAATCACAACGAGACCTTCTGTATGACGGTACTCGGCTTGAAAATGTCCCGCTACGCTAATGCGGTCGCATCGCTGCACGGTGTCGTTTCCCGCCGGATGTGGCATTGCTTGTGGCCTCAGTTGCCCGAAGAGAAAGTCCCCATTGGGCATATCACAAACGGCGTTCACGTACCGAGTTGGATGGCTTGGCAAATCAAGACGCTCTTTGAGCGGCATTTACCGCCGTCCTGGTCGCAGGATTCGTACACTTCCGATGAATGGGAGGCGGTACAGGACATCGACTTCGGCGAACTTTGGGAGACGCACAGTGCCTTGAAAAACCTGCTGGTCGCCTTTGTCCGGCGGCGGCTAAGCCGTCAATACCGGCGGCGGGGCGAACCGGATGACGTAATTGACCAGGCACGTACAGTACTTGACCCGCAGATTTTGACTATCGGCTTCGGACGGCGTTTTGCAACGTACAAACGGGCAACGCTGGTGCTGAATCAAATTGACCGGATGGCAAAAATCTGTAACGACCCCGACAGACCGGTACAGTTTGTCTTTGCCGGTAAGGCGCACCCCGCGGATACTCCCGGCAAGGAATTCATTCAGACGATTGCCAACTTGCGAAAAACCCCGCAGTTTGCGAACCGGTTTGTCTTTGTCGAAGATTACGATATCAACGTTTGCCGGCATATGGTGCAGGGCGTTGACGTTTGGCTTAACAACCCGCGCCGTCCGCTGGAAGCGTCTGGAACGAGCGGAATGAAAGCCGTTCTCAACGGGGCGTTAAACTTGTCGATTCTTGACGGTTGGTGGGCGGAAGCCTACGACGGCACGAACGGCTTTGCTATCAGTAACGGAACGAGTCACGCTGATGATAAGGTAACCGATGAGCGGGATGCGGCGAGTTTGTTTGACGTAATTGAAAACGAAGTTGTTCCGCTGTACTACGATATTGACGAACACGGCTTGCCGACGCGTTGGATACGGCGGATGATGAATTCGATAAGTTCGCTGGCTTGGCGGTTCAGTGCGCACCGGATGGTCGCAGATTACACAACGGAAGCGTACTTACCGGCAGCAGGCGGAACAAGTTGCAAAGTCGAACGGTAAAACGCAGAACGCTGTCATCGTTCAGAGCAGTTATATGTATGTCAAAACCGCAGCCTTATGTATTATCAAGGTCTCGCCGATTATTTGAGCGTAATGCAGTTGTCAGGGGTCAGCGAATTACCGCTGGCGGCGAAAGTTGCCGAAAATAGAAAACCGGCAGCAGCCGGTTCCAAACAGACGGCAAAGGCGGAAGCACCTACTCCAGCAATAACACCAGAAGACACACCGGCGGCAACAATCATACAAGAAACCGCACAGGTGTCTCCGCTTGCCGCTGCTGACGGTGAAATTGTTTCCGGCGAAGAATCGGCTTTGACCGGCGGACGGTTGCAGCAACTTCAAGTTTTAGCCGATGAGGTTGCCCTGTGCAAGAAGTGTTCGGAACTGGCCGCCGTCCGCTGCCGAACAGTGTTCGGAAGCGGCAATCCCAACGCGGAACTCGTTTTTATCGGCGAAGCCCCCGGTGCAGATGAAGACAAACAAGGTGAACCTTTTGTCGGCAGGGCTGGACAACTTTTGACGGATATTATTGTCAAGGGAATGAACTTGCGGCGGGAAGATGTGTATATTTGTAACATTTTACGCTGCCGTCCGCCGGGTAACCGTAATCCGCTGCCGGCGGAAGCCGCTGCGTGCCGTCCGTTTTTGGAGGCAACGCTGGACATTATTAAACCGAAATTTATCTGCTGTCTGGGGGCGACAGCGGCACAAAATTTGTTGCACTCGGAGCAGACAATAGGACGGCTGCGGGGCAGTGTATTGGATTATCGTAACATAAAAGTTATTTGTACGTATCATCCAGCCTATTTACTGCGTAATCCGGCGGCGAAGAAAGACACGTGGAATGACATCCAAATCCTTATGCGGGAAATGGGACTGATTCCGCTTTGAAATTGCAGGCAAACAGCAGCCTGCCGCGTTAACAAAAGATTGATTCAACGTTTTCAAAACGGGAATGATAGAGAATGGAGTTCTGCGGTAACGGATACGGGAAAAAGACATCCGCAGCCCCCGTTATGACAGAATTGCCGAGGCATTGCGGCTGTGCGGAACCCGTCATTTTTTCTCTCTTTTTGTCAGCCGGCATCTCTCTACGAATGTTCGGCAACAGATTCTTTGAGCATTTTGACAGTACGGCGGATTTGTTCTTCGGTGTGCGATGATGTTACAAAAAACCGCAGACGTGCCGCCTTTTCCTCCACCGCCGGATGCAGTATCGGCTGAACATTGACTCCCCGCTCAAATAACGCCTTCGATATTTTTAACGCCAATATCGAATTGCCGAGTATCACCGGAACAACCGCCGAATCCTTACTCGTTCCCGTGTCAAAACCGGCTTCCTTCAAACGTTGTAACAATAATCCGCTGTTGCGCCGTAACGCTCCAACCCGCTCCGGCTCCCGTTCCAAAACCCGAATCGCCGCCAACGCCGCCGCACAGTTCGGCGGGGATATGCCGACACTGAAAACAAAACCCGGTGCCGTATATTTCAGATACTCGACCAATTCCTTCGACCCGCTGATATAACCGCCGCAACTCGCAAACGTTTTGCTCAACGTACACATCCAAATATCGACATCACGCCGGTCAACGCCGAAGTGTTCGCCGATACCCCTGCCCGTTTTACCGAGAACGCCGAGAGAATGCGCTTCATCAACCATCAGTAAAGCGTGGTGCCGCTTCTTGACTTCAATCAATTTCGGCAAATCAGGATAATCGCCGTCCATACTGTACACTCCTTCAACGGCAATCAACACCCGGCGGTATTCGCTGCGATGCTTGTTGAGTATCCAATCTGCCGCTTCCCAATCGTTATGCGGAAACGGTCTGCGCCGCGCACCGGAAAGCAATGCCCCTTCAACGATACTGTTATGTGCCAGCGCATCAAAAAGAATCATATCTTTTTCGTTCAACAAATGTCCGATAACGCCTTCATTTGTCGAATGACCGCCGACCAGCACAATCGTGTCCTCACAGCCTAAAAAGCCGGAAATTTCATTTTCCAGTTCACGGTGAACCGGCTTGTTACCGGAAACCAACCGGCTCGCCGAAACGCTGGTTCCGTACTTTTTACACGCTTCGACTGCTGCTTGTATAACTTCAGGGTCGCCGCAGGTATTGACGTAGTTATAATTCGAGAAGTTAATGTACTCTTTTCCGCCTATCATTGCCCGGTCATTTGTGATACCTTCGTGAACATCGAAAAACCGGTTGAGTCCCGTCGCTTTAATTAAATCAAGACCGCCTTTGAGCCGCTTATATTCAGGAAACTTTTCGATGCGGTAATTCTCTTCGGGAATGAAAGCCGCCGTGTGTCCCGATTCGGCGGATACGGTACTGAAAGTTGTTTTACGCGGTCCGGTACCGAGATGAATCAGTACAGCATCGAGAACCTGCTGCCCCGTATTGAGTTCCGGCAGTATCGATTCAGGAAACTGTCCGCCGAAGCGGTCTTCGAGCGACGCAAGGATTTCCATACGTTCCAGTGAATCGAGACCGAGTTCGGTAATGTCGGTGCCGATAGTCAGATGAGCGGCACGCTCTTTGGCAACTTTGCGGACTTCCTCCAACACAACGGCGGCAATGTCGTCTTTCGATATAAGCGACAGCGTTCTTGAAGAAGCGGAGTCATTCGCCTGTGTGCGGGGCGGTGTTTCCTTAATAAGAATTTTGTTGGGCAGCAGCGGTACTTTATCGACAATCGGTTTATTCGGGGCTTCGGCGGCAAACGGTTCAATCGTTCCCCGCACGAGCCGGTTATGGTCTTCGGTATTTGTTAAACCGACGGCTTCCGGCAGCGCACCTCCATAGTTTTCGCCGGCTTCTCCGCCTTCGATGAAATTGAAAGAAACATCCCCCGAAACCCAGCGGGCTATTTCCGAAAGCGAACCGTCAAGAAAACCGTTGTGGCAGGCGTGATGCTGAATCTTTCCGCTCGATGTTTTCGGGATACTGCCGTGCTGAACAAAAACGATTGCTGCGGCAGGTACTTCAAATTCCAGCGCAACGGCTTTGCTGATTTCCTGAAACAACGGTGCCGGGTCGTCCCGAAAGCGGCGTTCGAGTTCCTGTATGATGACAAGATGTTCCTGCGGACGCACGCCGTTGTCCTTCACCATCACCGCCGCACCGGAGAGCGGTTTTAATGCCCAATGAACGCGTTGTACCGTTTGTTCAATGTCCTGCGGATAAATGTTCACGCCCCGGACAATAATCAGGTCTTTGATTCTTCCTGTTACAAAAAGTTCGCCGTCAATCTGAAAACCGAGGTCGCCCGTCCGCATAAACGGACCTTCATTGGTATCGGCAAGCACAGCACGAAACGTCTGTTCCGTTGCTTCGGGATTATTCCAGTAACCTTTGGCGTTGCTCGGTGATTTTACCCAAATTTCACCGATGATTCGGTCTGGATTTTCGATTCGTGTTTCGGGGTCAACAACGGCAATACGCTCTTCCGGCAAAATTTGTCTGCCGCTGGATACATAACGGACGGCTTTACCCCTATCCGCAGCGTTTTTGTCCGCTGTGTTCTTGTCCGCAACATTACTGTCCGCCGCATCAACCGCTTTGCCGACCGACATTTCTTTAGAATCTAACGCACGGATGACCGGCGGCTCACTAACATATCCGCCGGAAACGAGCAGCGTTCCTTCCGCCAATCCGAAGCAGGGATAAAACGCTTCATAACGGAAACCGCACCGCTCAAATTTGGCGGCAAACGTCTCCATCGTTTCAGGAACAATCGGTTCTGCCCCGTTGAAGGCGAGTTTCCAGCGGCTTAAATCAAGTTCGTCAAGTTGCTCGTCTTTGATTTGCCGAACGCATAAATCGTATGCAAAGTTGGGGCCGCCGCTGGTCGTTGCCTTATAACGTGTGATTGCCGCAAGCCAGCGGAAAGGTTTTTGCAGAAACGACAGCGGGGACATTATCACGTTCGGTCTGCCTGCATAGAGCGGCTGAATGATACCGCCGATAAGTCCCATATCGTGATAACTCGGCAGCCAGAATACGCCGCAACTTTGGCGGGTATGCTCAAAGCCGTGATAAATCATTCGGGAATTATGCAGCAAATTGCCGTGTGTCAAGATTACGCCCTTCGGTGTACCGGTGGAGCCGCTCGTGTACTGCAAAAAGGCGATGGTATTACCGTCAATGTCCGGCTGCCTCCAGGCGAATTCAAGATTTTCATCGAGAGTATCGGTTGCCTGCCAGGGAATGTTTCGCAGTTTCGGGGCTTCGCCGAGCATTGTATCGACCCGTTTGAGGACATCGGCGGTCGTCAGAGCGGCAGCGGCATCGGCACTATCGGCAACGGATTGAATCCGCAGTATAGAGCGGTTTTTTCGCGGCGGATAAACGGGAACGGCAATCGCACCGGCATAAAGACAGCCGAAGTAACCGGCGATAAAATCGAGACCGGGCGGATAGAGCAGGAGTATCCGCTGCCCGAACATATTGCGTTCCTGAAGCCAGGCAGCGATGCGCCGGGCTTGTTGGTCGAGTGCTGCGTTGGTTAGAATGATTTCGTTATCAACTCCGTTGGAAAGATACGTGAAGGCGTGTGCATCCGGTTCGGTTTGAGCGCGGAACTGGACGAGTTGGACGAGTGTTTCCGGTCCAAATAAGGTTGCAGAATTCACGGAAGTGTTACGAACGGGGTTAGTTGTCCGCTCATTATCGGCAGTAAGCGGACAACTGTCAAGGTACGCCCGAGACCTGTCTTGAGCAAATCAAACACGCCGTTTGTTAATGAAAAGAAAAGAGTTGATTCCAATTCTGCACCGTTGCAATCGCCTGAAATTTCCCCTTGACTCGTTTTTCTGAAATCGTTATTCTCCTGCCAAATCAACCTTTAACCTTAAAATGGCAGCAAAATGGGCAAGATAGACAATCGTGGTGATATGGGGGGGGGGG
>JAITOZ010000220.1 GCA_031289675.1 Planctomycetaceae bacterium | reverse complement strand
GACTTGTTCCGCCGTCACTTTGCGTTACAATATACCGCGTCTTTGTATCCAAAGCCCTATAAAGCAAAGCGATACGGAAGAAAAAATCGTCCGCTGGCGAATAATCATCTGCGAAGGCGATATGGTTTGTCAACGGCGTAATAAGGCTGCGGCTCACCGGTTTCGCACCGGTCAACTCTGCCTGATAAAAAGCAAGCGGCTTCATCAAAACCGCCAGCGGCGGTTGAGAAAGTGTCTGCTGAACCGGCAGACCGGCAATTATCGTTACAGCAAAGTCCAGTAATTGATTGAGACCGTAATCCAATTCGGCAACACGTTTGATTTGTCCGCTTTTGAATATCCGCTGCGAACCGGACGGATACGGTTCCCAGCCGAAAAGTTGCCGGGCGAACAAACCTTCGGCAGATGTGCCGGTCATCTGTAATTGCCGGCGAATCTCTTCCGGCATTTTTCCGACAAGTTCCCGCTCGTGCGGGGCGAATATATCGTAACGCCGCAGACGGGGGGGATAAAGCAGCGAATCGAGAACCTGAAAAATTGCATCCCGCATTTCCGGCACCTGCCGGCTGCCGCTGCGGTTATTTTCGTTACAATAACCGCAAGCCTTTAATATGTGCGGCTTTAACCGCTCTAATTGTTCCTCTAACGCTTCGCAGTTCGCCAGTTGGACAAAAAGCAGCGGATTGATGTCAAGCGGATACGAAAACATATCCGCTTTGAGAACATACCAAAGCGGATTACGCCCGGCTGCCGAGTCCAGTATTTCTGTAACGGTTTTGTCCTCACGCTGATATTGCCGCAAAAGCCAAATCAAATGCGAATAATACTGCGCTGTCCCGTTCTCGAAAACGGCTCTGTCCCGCTGCGTATTGCTGCGTCCGTATTTTGTCCAAACCGCCGTCAGAATGTCAAGACGTTTTTTCTGCGTCAGCAATTCATCTTGTTCCGCTGCCGTCTTTTGCGTCCGGGCATTTTTGATAATGTACTCCGCTAACTTGACAAATTGCATATATTCGTCCGGCATCATCTGCGGCAAATGTTTTTCACCGCAGTATTCATTGAGTATTTGTAACAATTTATTTTCAAGAATTTTATCATCAGTTTCCTTTCGGAACATATCGGCAATACATTCGTTAATGGAGTCCATAATCAGAATTTGAAACAGCGGCGCATCCCATTGAGGAACATCGGCAAGTCCTAATTTTCGGACAATCCGCCGGACGTTTTGCTGCGCTGTATCGGCGTTGATTTGCTGCCGAAATGTTGCAGCGTTTTTCCGTATCGGCTCGCTGTCGCGGAGATACAAAAGCATTGCCTCCCATTGAAGACGTTCGAGGAGAATATCCGTCCGCTTGGAATCTATCGGCAGCGAATCCCGAACGGATTCCGCCGTGTTACGAAAATGATGCCAAATTGCCGGCGGTGTATTTCCGCCGCCGAAATCTTTTTTTATTTTTTCGTTTAAAAGCAATCCGAGAACAGCAAAGCGTGCCTCGTCAAACGATTGAACCTTATCGAGAATTGTTTCCGGTTTTTCTTTGCGGAGGATATTTTCGTACAAATTTTGCTCTGCTGCCAGCGGCTCAAGAAACGCTGCCGGTGCTGTTGCGGCAAATTCAAACGACTCCGGAGGAGTAAATCCCGATGCCGATGCGGCTGATTTTTGAACAGTATCGGCAAACTCCATTCGTCTGAATTCGTCTATTGATGCTTCAAGCGGTTCGTTTTTTAACGCTTGAATAACAATCCGCCGCAGCGGTAATTGCCAGTTTTCCGGTTCGTGAATCTCGAAAAAATCAAGAACTTTCAAGACCATTTCGTATTCTTTCCGGCGTATCATCGTGTCAATCGCTTCCAATTTTTCAGGCAAACCGCTTTGCCGTAACACTAATTCGAGAAATAATTTATCCGCTTTTTCCGTTTCACCGGCTTTTTCATACAGCTGAAAAAGATGCTCCTCTCCGCCAGCATTTTTGTTATTACTGCAAAGCAATTCCTGATACCGAAGGGCGGCATTAATATCATCCTGATTTTCTGTAACTTTAACTAATTCTTTCAAAACAATAATATCCGTTACAGCACTGCCGCTGCGGTTCCCGTCCGGGAAATCAAGAATCTTTTCAAGTATTTGCCTCGCCGAATCATTATCGCCGGTATTTGCCGATACCCTTGCGAGGTAAAACTGCGTTTCCCTGTTTTGCTTCAAGAGCCGCAGATTGTTTGACAAAGCGTCAATTTTACCGGACGTTTGCACATCCTTCTGACCATTATTATTGCTTTCATTTTGAAATGTGTTACACAAAGTATCAAGCAGTGCTAATTTGCCGGAAAAATCTTTTGTTGACTCAAATTGCCGATACGCTATTTCAAACGCTTCGTCTTTGCGGTTCATATTGTAAAGCGTCTGTGCTAATACTTGTAACAATTCCGTATTGCCCGGTTCATTCCGCAGTCCCTGCCGCAATACACCGACCGCTTCGTTTTGCCGGTTGATACTCAAAAGCAATTCAGCATAATAGCGGACATTGGCTGCTCCGCCGCTTCCGAACAAAGTCCGGCTTGTTTCCAATGCCTGTTCTAATTCGCCGCTTTGCATTTGCAGCGATGCAATATGTTTCAGATAGCCGTTCCGCTGCGGAGTCTGCTGCGCCGCAAGTTGCCGGTAAAGAGCAACGGCTTTCTCTGTATCGCCTTTTTGTTCGTATAATTCGGCAGCGAATTTTTGTAACGCTTCCGGCGGTTTCGGCACCGCCCGCTTCAGTGCCTCTTCAACGGCAAGAGACGCTGCGGACAACTTGACCTCTGAATGCCGATACACCGCTAATTTCCAATATTTCCGGTATGAATCCGGCGATTGTGTCTGTCCGGCATCCTGCTCGACCGTCTTAAAAAATTTGCCCGTCCTTTGCAGCGGACGCAGCAATGCGAGTTCTTGTTTCAAAAATTCTGCAAACTCTTGGTCGTCTTCAATCAATTCTTCCGCTTGTGAAAACAGTTTGAACGCTCTTTCAATATCTTCTGTTTTGCCGCGTTTCAGTAACGCTTCAATAAAGAGCCGCTGCAATTCCCTGTTATTTTCTATTTTATTTTCAAAGGATTTGCCCGCAAGCCGGCGGCAGCATTCCGCAGCATAACCGAAATGTAACAATAATGCGCCGGTTTGAATCATATTGCCGGTGTCATCTGTTTCCGAATTCTCTTCCGGCAGCAAGACCGCCAACACGTCGGCTTTCCGTTTGGCGGCATAATAAAATTTCGCAAGATGTTCGCGGTATGAAAAATTCTCCGGTTTCAATTCAAATGCTTTCCGATAGAACTCTTCGGCTTCGTTTGTCATATTGTTACGAAAACACAAATCCGCAACAACGGTTGCGGAGACGGGGTCGTCGGGTATATCATTGCTGATACGCTGCCAAATCTTGACGGCTTCCTGTTTCCGCCGTGTTTCGTCTAATGCCGTATTTTGCAGATACAGCAAACCCCAGCGCGTCAGGTTATCAACATTCCCGTTGTCAATTTCATCGATTGCCTGACATTGTTTGACGGCTTCATCGAAATCTTTTTTCGCCGTTAAAACATCAATGAAAGCCGACCGCAGCGTTACATTTTTCGGCAACTTTTCTACTGCCGTTTTTAATAATTTTTCCGCTTCATCATTATTGAGCAGTGCAGCCAGATGCCGAACGCTTGCTGTATCATTCGGATTGATTTCAAGACGGCTGCGGTAAAATGCTGCCAATGCTTCATTTGCTTTCAATTCGCCGGTATTTTTACTGCGATGGTAAATCCGCTCAATGCGTTCATAAACCGTTTCGAGTAAATAACTTTCGGCATCAAGAAGATTCAGTAGTTCGTTTAAGATACCGGCGGCTTCGTCGGGGTTACTGTTTTTTTGTAACGTTAAATCGGCAACAGACAGCGTCAGCCGGACACGCTCGTAACTGTCCTGCGTCTTGTCAATCAGTGTTTGATACCGCTTGACTGCTTCGTCAAGTTGTCCGCCGGCTTCGAGCGTTTCGGCAATTTGCGTTACAATTTCTGTATCATCGGGAAAAAGCGATTCAAGTTCCAGCCAAACGGCTTGCGCCTTTTTTTGTTCGCCGAAACGCAGCAATGTACTTCCGAGTGTCTGTAAAACATCACGCAGTTGTTTGCCGCTTGCCTGTGTTTTTTTTAACCGGTTTACGGCTTCTTCCAATGCGGTGATTCCGCTGCGGAACTGACGGTCGGCAATGAGGACTTCGCCGAGATAAAACGGCGGCAGATAATTTTCCGTCTCCATTTGCGCTGCTTTTCGGAACGCTTCAGCAGCAATTTTTAGAGAACCTTGACGCTGTGCAGCAAGACCGTAAAGTATCTGCGCCGCTGTTTTATCCGGTTCTTGTTCCGTACGAATTTTGCATTGGTTCAAAAACACATCTGCTTCGCCGATATCGCTGTAATAACGATAGACGCGGTCAAAGACAGCACCGTGTTTCGGGTCTTTGTGCAGCACTTCAAGATACCGCTCAATGACAGGTTCGGCAGCGGACAAGCGGCAGCAGAACAGCACCTGCCTGTTATGGATACAGCACGTAATACAAAAAAATACAATCAGTACGCTCCAACGCATTTTTCGTTCAGAGTGTGTTTCAGAAGGATTGATTGTACTTCAAGGCGGTCAAATTTTCAACCGGTTTTCGTGTATTTATCCAGATTGATTCCGCCGTGCTGTTCGTCTTCAAGAAGTTGCAGCCGGTTTTCCAGCAATTCAATGCGGCGTTTGAGTGCCGGCAGAATGTTTTCCTCTGCGGCAGCCTGCTTTTGACGCGGCACACCGGGATACCCCAAATGACGGGACAACGCCGAAAACAAAAATGCAGGGTCGCGGAACCGGGCAGCATAAGCAATTCGCCCTTCCCGCTCGCCGAATAACGCAATCACATCGGCATCACTCGGCACCGCTTTTTCCGTTACAAATTGTTTAGCCGTTACAATTTTATAATAATCGCTGCGGTAAAAAATCATTTCGGCAAAATCTGCCAGTCCGATTTGAGACCGTAAAATCCGGAGCCAATTCTTCCAGGCAGCATCGTAAATATCCTCTTGAATAAGAACATCAAGACCTTTATCGTAACCGAGTCTGTTGCGGCAAATCGTTTCAAATTGATAGAAGAACATACCTTGTACAGGCGGATTTTCTGTACGGTATTTCGCTTCCCGTTCCAGTATTTGCAGAGCAATACGAAAATCGAATCGTCCTCCTTCCCGTTCGCTTTGAACGATAACGAACGTTTGAAATGCCGTAAAGTAATGCGGCAGCCGCTGCATTGCCGACGACAGCAGACCGGTGTGTTTCATCTCGGTCAGGAGAAACGATACCGCTTTGGGTAACTGTGCGGTTGCCAAGAGTTCGCCGCGGATAGAAGCCAAACATTCCTGCGCAGCATAGCCGTCTTCGATTCGGCTGCGGAACGTCTCGAAGAAAAAAACCTGTTCAACATATTCCTCCGGCGGCAGCGGCATATTGAGTTGGTTGTTTCCGGCGGTTATCAACTGCATAGTACAGAACAGTATATCAAAAGGCAGTTTTTTCTGATATACTGTCATTGGTAAAGATTAACCTCACACACAGGAGACTCCTCAAAGGAGATTTTGCAATGCAAAACGTCCGTTTTCTTTCTCTGTTTTGTGCCGCCGCGGCACTGTCCGCTTGTGCCGTACCGCAGTACGGTACGGCAGCAGAACCGCTGACCAAAGCGTCCAAGACAATTATTTTGCCCGATGACCAAGTTCACCCCGATGGAATGACCGTTGCGCCGGCAACAGGCTGCATCATCCTTGCCGTCCCAAAAGTCGGCGATAAAGGAAATGCTTGGCTGCTGCAAATTGACAAAGACGACAAGGTGTCGAATTATTTTGAACTGCCCGCCCATCCCGAAACGGGCAGGGTAACGCCGTTGGGCATTTCTTTCGGTCCAGACGGTCATCTGTACGTTGCCGACAGCCAATGTCTCGGCGGTAATCCGAATCATAAATCCAGAGTGCTGCGTGTTGTTCACGAACACGGCAAGCCGGTGCGCTGCGAAGTTCTTGTAACAGGAATAACGCAGGCAAACGGTCTCGAAATTTTCGGTAACAAAATTTATGTTGCCGAAACACAAATTGACCCGCAGATTGTTGAAACGCCATTCACGAGCGGTGTTTTTTGTTTCGATATTGCGGAATTCGGTTCATCTGTCCGGCAGGGAATCCGCAACAACCGCCGTATCCGTTCCGATGCCGTAACACCGCTGCATATATTGCCTTACGGCAAAGACCCGCACTTCATTTTTAGTTTGCAAACAACGGATGCTGACCGCAAAGGAAAATGGAAAGTCGGCGCAAACGGCATCGGATTGTCGAAAGACGGTACGCTGTATGTTGCCAACTTCGGTGATAAAAAAATCATTGAGGTCAAACTTGACCGAGACGGGCGGACGGTGAAGTCGCACCGTGATGTCAACGACGGCAAGGGACCGAACGAAAGCGTTGACGGCTTGAAAGTGTGTCCGAAGGGCTATATTTTCTTTGCGGACTATGCAGGCAATGCCGTTTGTGTAACCAATCCGGCGAACGGCAAGACGGTTGTTATTGCGAAGAACAAAACGAATCCAAGCGAAGAAGAAAAGAAAGCCGGTGCGTTAGACTGTTGTTCTGAAGTTTGTTTGCGGGACGGCAAACTCTATGTCTCCAACATTGACCTGCAAGATACAAGCAAACCGCATACAGTCAGCGTGATTGACTTGAAGGGAATTAACCTCGATGAGATATTGAAGTAGTTTTGAAAAAACATACCGTTCTCCTCTTTGAAGGGGGGAACGGTTTTGCATCTCTGCTGTTTTTTTGCGCTATTTTTTGTGGGGAGATAACGACTTTGCTCTCTGCCTGCCTTACCTAAACCGTTTCCTGACCTTTCCGTAACAGCAATAGACCGTTCGGTAACTGCCGCCGTTTGTCATCAACGCCGCCTATTAGCCCCCGGCGAACTGAAATTCGGCACCCTGTTTTGTTGAAGGTTTTGGTAGTAATGCAGGTGATTATTGTAATACGCCGCACTAGACTGTCCGCTGGGCATTTCACGCGGGGCTTGCAGCAGCGACCGGTTCGGGTCAAGCGGTGCGGAAGAAGAGCGTCCCATTAAATCAATACCGCCAGCCGAGCCGCCCTGCTGCAACGTTTGGACCGCCTGCTGATTACGCTGTATATCCTGCTGCTGATTCTGATAATTCCGCAGAGCCTCCTGTTGCGGTTTGACAAGCGCATTATAATTGTCTAAAGGTCCTGTTCGGCGTTGGAACATTGACATCCACGGACTTATCGGCGGTGATAACTGCGCTGCGGCACTGCCTGCACAGAGGTGAACCATCACCAAACAAACAACAACGGCAAGGCAGCGAAAAAACATCTTGCGGTACATTTTTGACCTCCCATCTTACGAAATCACTGGAAGAAACACTCCCCACACGTTGAGTGTACGCTATTTGCCAGCTTTTTTCAAGCAAATTATCAATAATCCTACTAATAGCCGTACATACCGCGCTCGCCTCCGCCGGTCAACACTTTGCCGTAGAATCGGGTCGCCGTTGAAGCCGCCAAAGTCGAGAAGCCGAGTATCCGTTCAAACGGCGCGAGCACCCGCGCCAGCGTTCCGTCAAGTGCCGTGAAGCGGTCTTCAACAACAAACACGCGATCTCCGGGCAGCAGTTGGTAATTTGTATCCGGTTTGCCGTAAGCGGTAACATCAACCCAATCCACCGGCAAAATGACCGGTTTGTTCGAGTTGCCGACAGGTCGGGCAATCCACATCCGCTTCGATGAGTTGGGGGCTAATCCGTTTGTGTTGGCAATGGCATCCATCACATTTTCATTACCAGTATAGGGAAACTTTAACACCTGTTCGCCGATTGCCGACGATTGGAATATCACAAAATACGCCTTACTGTTATACGAAAAAACATCAACAGCAACCTGCGGGTGGTCGAGTTGTTTCGATAACTGGAACTCGATGGCTTCTCTGCATTCGTCCACGGTCAAACCGTTGACAAACACGCGCCCGTAAGAACCGAGCGTGATATAACCATCGGGACCAATCATATGATTGCCGGCGATTTGCTGCATATCGGTCATCCGCATAAGTTTGACGGACACGACCGGATTCGCCAATGAACCGGCCTTATTATCATCGGAAACGGTCAAATGCCTCGTGACGGCTTGTTCGGCTTCTTCGAGCGAAAGCCCTTCGACTTTAACACTGCCGTAAGCGGAGCCGAGCTTGACTTCGCCGCCCGGTTCAACGGAGAATGGACCGGAAATCGGGTCGTCCGGCGGTGTCCCGATAACATCAATGACAACGACATCAAAGATGCGGAGATTGTAAGGGGCTTTGGGAGCAAGGTGGATGGCTTCGACGTTGATAATGTCCGGCGGTTCAAGAAAGTAATACGGCAGCGATGATTTGGCGGCTTCGCTGGGAACATCACGGAAAATCGGCGTACCGGCAGGTTTCGGGTCGAAAAAAGCCGTTCTGGAAACGCAGCCGGAAACGGAAAAAACAACGGCGGCGGTCAAAATAACGGCACAAATGCAGGAACGCCGACGGATTCGGTCTTGCCGGCCGTTCTTCTTGATTGATGCGAATACATTGATTTTCATTTTTTCGTTAACAATGGAAACACTACTCGCTCCCTCCCCCCGTTCTTTCGGCAACCCGTAAAGGGGGACTGCAATAAATTTTACACCGGCGGCATATACCTTTTTACTTTAAATTTTGTGTTTAGATGCCAGTGAATCCTTAAAATCAGGGAAAAAGCAATCACAAAAGCCGAAATTTCAAATGTAACGAAGTATAACAGGAGGCGTGCGCAAGAGCGGAAGGTATAAGCCTCCCGATACAGCAACAGGTATTTGACAACCAACACCGGACAAGGAATAATAGCGTTGCTATCCAACGTTCAAAAATGTTCAAAATTGCTTCACACTCGTTCAGCAGCAGGCTTTTTGTCGGCACTGGCAAATATGCTTCTTACGAAATAATGCAGCAGGCTCTCGACGTTTCCGGCTCGGAGTGCATCACTGTTGCCGTCCGGCGGGAACGCCTCTTCGACAAAGAAGGACGCTCGCTGCTTGACTTTATCGACACCCAACGTTACACAATCTTACCCAACACGGCAGGCTGTTTCAGTGCCGATGATGCCGTCCGTGTTGCCCGGCTCGGACGGGAAATTCTCGAACAAATGAATAATCCCGGTGCCGATTGGGTCAAACTCGAATGTCTCGGTGATACCAAAACGCTGTTACCTGACCCGGTCGAAACCGTCAAGGCAACCGAAATTCTGGTCAAAGAAGGTTTCAATGTCCTCGTTTATACAACCGATGACCCGATTATCGCCAATCGGCTTAAAGCGGCAGGGGCGGCGGCAGTAATGCCTGCGGGAAGTCCCATCGGCTCAGGACAGGGGATTCTCAATGCCAATGCAATACGGATTTGTCTGGAATACTTAAAGGACGGCGATGCCGATTATCCTGTTATTGTTGATGCAGGAGTCGGTTCGGCAAGCGACGTTTCTTTTGCGATGGAACTGGGGGCGGACGGCGTACTGTTAAATACAGCGGTGGCGCACGCCGCAGACCCCGTAACGATGGCAAAAGCAATGCGGTACGCCTGTGAGGCGGGCAGGTTATCGTATTCGGCAGGACGGATTCCGAAAAAACTTTACGCAACGGCAAGCAGTCCGATGGAAAACCGAATCGCAATGGAGAAAGTGATGAGCGGCAAGTAGTGAGCGGCGAGTTTTCATTTCTCTATTGCTTGCCGCCAGCCGATGCTCCTTCGGTCTCAATTTAACGATTATTCTTGTTTTTTCTAACGGGACAAGGGGGATTTTGCCGATATATGGACAAAGCCTCTTTTGTTTTTCTTTACGGAAAAATGTAATTAGGCAGAATAGAGAATTGAGGACGGCTGGTAAGGATACCGGATTATTTGAATAAGGAGATTCGCGTTGAAACCGACATCAAGAATTAAATTAGGCTTGTCAACGGCAGCGTTTGTTTTAACGTGCAGTACCGTTATTCCGTTTTCGGAAAGCCGCGTTTTTTCGCAAAGTGCGGCGATTCAACCGGCATACTCAGTGCAAAATGCGCCGCAGTTGTCTCCGCAGCAACTTGCCGGACAAAAACTCTTTCAGGCACGCAAAGCCCTAGCAGTACGGGATACGGCAATGGCGGAACGGCTGACGGCGGAAGTCCAGGCGATGCGGCTGCAATATGCTCCGAACGAAGACAGCCCCGATTTGCTCGCCGGTCTGATTCAGCAGTACAAACAGGTTATAGAACTCGGTAAAACTGCCGGCAATACCGACCAGTTTCGCCGGCAGTATGCTCTTTTGATGATTCGTCAAGCCGATACAATGCTGCGGTGTAACGAATTCAATTTGGCGCAGCAACTCACTCAAGAGGCTGCCAATCAGCGTGCGCAATTTAATCAGGCAGAACGTGATGCCGGTTTGGAGCCGAGCATAATGTTTCAGCGCATTGCAGATGCGCACCGGACTTGGCAGTTGAACAACAGTCCCCGTATTGCCGTCCAGATGCCGACCCAACCGATCTCTCAAGCGGCACAAGAACACCTTGCCAAAGCTATGAATATTTTGCAGCAGGCGCAGGCGGCATTAACGGCTCGGCAACTTGACCGAGCGGAACAACTTTGCCGGGCAGCGAAGGAGTACAATTTACCGGAAACCGTTTATCCGCCGGGCAGCGACACACCGGACAGACTGTTGGCAATCATCGGTGCCGAGCGGCAGGGCATTGTCATATCGGCACAACAACCCGCCATACAGCACATCGTCCCGCAGACTCCTCAAAATAACAATCCTTCCCCAGATTATAACCCTATCCTGCAAACAGCCGCAGCGGCACAGCGACCGGTACTTGCGCCGCCGATGCCTAACCGTCAGGGGGCTTCGCTGGTTGACCAGACTGTCCGCAATCGGGAAGCCGTTGTTTCGCAAATTTCCTCCGAAATTATGCAGCAGATTTCTGATGCGCAAAGGTTGAGCCGGGAACAGCGGAAGCCGGAAGCCGGTTTGGAAATCCTGCAAAACGCCAAAGCCAGAGTCGAAGTATCGGCACTCGACCCGGAAACGAAAGCAGTTTTTATCCGTCAAATTGACAGGGCAGTCGAGGAAACGGCTAGTTTTATGGACCGTTATGCAGCACAGTCGAAACAAGACCAAGTCAATAAGGCGGTTCTGGCAGAACGCCGGCAGGAAGCGGAACAGTTTCGCAGCAAAGAAGAGCGGCTGCAAACACTTTTTCACGAGTGTAATAAACTGATTGAACAGCAGCGGTATGATGAAGCCATTATGGTTGCTAAAAAAGCAAAAGAATTTGCTCCCGACGAACAGGCGACACACCTGTTGCTGACAACAACGCAACTGGCATACAACGCTTCACGGAGTATTCAGGTTCGGGAGCAGAAAGCCGAGTCCTTTGTCGATGCGATGTTAGGTGTTGATAACGCTTCGGTGATGCCGGACTTCGATAAGAGTCCGCTGCATTACGCAACGAATTGGAACGACCTGACGAAACGGCGGCGGGCTACGAATGCGGCAGCAGAATATCAGCGTCCCGAAAGCGAAAGAAAAATTTTGCGTCAACTGGAGATGCCGGTTTCGGCGAATATTGACCGTCCGATTCCGCTCGAACAGGCATTGAAAAATCTGTGCGGACAGGCTGGTATCCCGGTGTATCTCGATGAAGCCGCTTTGCGTGAAGCGGAAATTCAGTCAGGGGCAATGGTGAAAGTCCCGCTGGCAAACGATGTCAAATTGAAAAGCGCATTGAATATCGTTCTTGACCAACTCGGTTTGGCTTATGTAGTGAAAAACGAAATGCTGACTGTGACGAACAAAAAACGGGCAAGAGGAGAGAAGTATATAAAGTCGCATTACGTCGGCGACCTGATTAACAATTTCCCGAACTTAAATCAGACGGGTTCCAACGGTAACGCCTTGGAAGATGCGTTTATCAAAGGCTGGAATTTACAGATGCCTAACGGACAGCCGAGACGCGGCAATGCCAACGACGGCAACAATGTGCCGTACAACAGGATACCGAACGATTTGACATCGGCTAATCCCAATAACTATCAGCCGGTATCGGCACGAAACGACCAGAGCATTCTTGCGCAAAGAGGAGGGATAGACGGCGGAAGCAGCCGAGGAGGAAGCAGCAGGGGGGGATATGGTTCAAGCGGAAACAGCGGGGGATATGGTTCAAGCGGCGGTTACGGTTCGAGCAGTATAGACGATATTATCGACCTGATTACAGAAATCGTTGCACCCGATTCGTGGGAGGAGGCACCGGAGCCGACATCGTTTAACCAAGACAAATTGATTATTTGTCAAACGGAAGAGGTACACAGCAAAATCGAAGACTTACTATCGCAGTTGCGCAAGATGAATGACTTGCAGGTTGCCGTGGAAGTTCGGTACATCACGCTGTCGGATTCGTTCTTTGAAGTGATGGGACTTGATTTTGATCTGAATTTCCGTAACGATAAAGCATTAGGCAAAGTGTCGCAGATGACAATACCCGGCACAACGACAACAGACACAACCACTACCACTTCCGCCGCAACAACGGTAACGAGGGGCAATAACGTTGCTGTCGGTTTGAATGGACCGAATACGTTCTCCGTTGACGCTTCTATACCATTTTTTCAGAACAGTTTTGATGTTGCCTTGTCTCCGATGTACGGGGCGGCACAGCCCGGTGTCGGTCTTCAAACAGGTTTCGCTTTGTTAAGCGATATTGAAGCGTACTTCTTCCTTGCTGCTGCACAGGGGGACGAACGCAGCAGCGTTCTGACCGCACCAAAGGTAATGATTTACAACGGACAGTCCGGTACAGTGAACGACACGATTACGACTCCGTACGTGACGAGTGTCAATCCGGTCGTTGGTGATTTTTCCGTCGGTTACCAGCCGGTGATTTCTCTCTTGACGCAGGGACAACTGCTGACGGTACAGGCGACGGTTTCCAATGACCGGCAGCACGTTCGGATGACGCTGAACCCGACCTTTACCAGAATCTCCAAAGAAGAAACGTTCAAATACTTCGGTGAAGACGAAGGCTCCGAAGAGACGGAAGATACAACACTGACGGCTCTCGGCGATGATATTGCCAGCGTGGAAACCGGCAGCAGTGCGGACGAACGGAAAGCCAAGAAACAGAAAAAGACGGTCAAGACATCCGGTATTACATTGCAGCAGCCGACCGTTTCTTCGTTCTATGTTCAGGCGACGGTCAACTGCCCGGACGGCGGAACGGTGGTACTCGGCGGTATTAAGCGTTTGAGTGAAGGACGGCGGGAAGCGGGTACGCCGATACTCAACAAGATACCGTATATCCAGCGGCTGTTCTCAAACACTTCGATTGGACGGGACACAAAAACGATGATGATGATGGTTACGCCGCGCATCATCATTCAGGAAGAGGAAGAAGAATTTATTATGGGCAAGTCGGTCCAGTAACCGGCGGCGGGAAGCAAATCTATTCAAGTTACGGTTTTACTCTTCACAAATTCGAGGACAGCAGATGCTTTACTGACAGATTCCTGAACATCATCGAAGGCAGGCATAAACTCGGAAAAATCGGCGATTTCATCGCCGTCATCGTCCGTACCCGGATAGCGGAATTCCGTTGCTTGGGGAGTGAGAAAATCCCCGTCCGCCAGCAACGTTTCAAAAGAAGAATCCAATGCCGCACACTTCCTAATCAACTCGGCTGGGTTATGCGTCTTGCGGATTTCCTGACGGCGGAACGATAAAAAACCTTTCAATGCCTTTTCGGCACACTGCTGTGTGTGAAAAACAGCAACATCCAATAGAGGAGGATTTTGTTGAATCAAAATGTTCGCCGACTGCAAATCATTTTCGGCTTTGAATATCCAAACGTTATGATATTTGCTCATACGTGAAGGTTTCTCTATTTCTAATTCTTTTAGGGGCTTGACAAGTTTAGGAGTTAGATATTTACTCTAACTCTATGTATAACAATCATTTATCAAATCGTAAGATTGCATCAATAATTTGTTGCTTTTGCGAGGACTTGACAG
>JAITOZ010000212.1 GCA_031289675.1 Planctomycetaceae bacterium | reverse complement strand
TCAGTTGGTACTCCGCCATAAACTCCAAAAAGTCCCGATATTCTTCGAGTTCCAGTTGAATTGCCTCGACAAATGCCGGATGCCAAGCAATACGTTCCATTGAGCATATTATCGGTTTTCGCCGGGACTGTGTCAAGGTGTTTTTGCCAAGAAGTACACAACACCGAAAAAACGTTTTGGACGCAGGTCACCTGCAAAGTCCCTTGAAGCCGAGTTTTTTAATCGCGAAGATCGCAGAGACATTTTCTATGACACCAGTTCGGCAAGCGTAATTTGGACAAATGGTATTATGTTTAACAAAAATAAAACAAAGTATTTTACAATTTGTTTGTCAGTATCCGGCAGCCGCCGAACATATCTTATGTTCTTTTTCTTCTCTTCTTCGTGTTCTTCGCGTCTTCGCGATAAAAAACGATTTTGCAGGTGACCTGATTTTGGACGCTTGACACTCTTTCTAAAAGGAGGATAATACGTCCGTTAGCCTTCCGTCAATTTACCCTCCCCTGATAAAGATATGACCGCAGACCCATCAACCAATGCCGTCCGTAAATTTGACCGCGTCGTAGAAATACTCGAAGCCAATCATCGCGACCCTGCCCGGCTGATTCCGATTTTACAACAGGTTCAAGATTATTATAAGTATCTGCCCGAAGAAGTCCTGGCTTTTATTTCGATGATGTTGGCAGTTCCGCCGTCGCAGGTTTTCGGCGTTGCCACCTTTTATGCACACTTCACTTTAATTCCGAAAGGCAAACATACCGTTCGGCTTTGCGATGGAACGGCATGTCACGTGCGGGGCAGCGAAAAAAGCCTCGAAGCGTTAAGAAGCGAATTGCAACTGACCGACGGTAAGAGTACGACCGACGATATGCTCTTCACCGTTGAAACCGTTTCGTGTCTCGGTGCCTGCGGTCTCGCGCCGGTACTGGTGATTGACGAAAAGGTTCACAGCAGTGTAACGCCGGAGGAAGCCGTCCGTCTCGTCAGGGAGATTCGCAGTGCTGAAAATGCAGCCTAGTACCCCATCAATCTTTACAATAGGGATAAATATGTTTTAGTTTTATTCTGGCGTTTTCTGTTTTGAATTGCCAATCCATTGCTTCGCCGGAGTTATTGCGAGCATCCTACTACGCTTGTACTTCTTTGCGGTACTCTTCAATATTACCAATTCGCCGATTCAAACATTGACGCTGTAAAACGCTAATCTCTATCTCATCCGCCCAATCCTTCTTTGTCCGACGGTCCCGAACCGGGTTGTGTCAGGAATTTATTGATTGAGTCGTAGAAGTCCCTTATTTTCTCGTATGTTAACGTTCATTCCAATAAATTTACAACACTACCCCGAACCGATGCCCGCCGCCAAATCTTCAACGCTTGAAAAAATATAAAGTTTGCCGTCGTGCCGTTACGAATATATTGATAATTGATAATCGTAACGCCGGGTGTCTCGCGTTGTTTGCGATTCAGTGCAGAGTCGAAGCCTTGTTCAACGAAGCATTGCTTGACGTTATAGACTGTGTTGATGTGACAATGAAACTATTTCGCAATATTTTCATCGCTGTCTTTGGTTTTACCGTTGGCAGTATCAACTGCAAGCAAGATGTTGGCGTGTTTCACTTTATAGGCGTTATGTTTGCCTTTGGAGACAATATTATGCAATAATTGCCGTTCTTCGCCGGTAAGCGTTACTCTATATTTTTAACCATAGAAACCTCCGTGTAATAAAAATACATACAGTCAAAAATCAAACAACAAAAACATTATAACTCCTTAAAAAATAATGCCAAGTAACTACATAAATTTAGAATTGATGGGGTACTAGTCCAATACCTTTGAAATGACCTAAAAATTTCCGTAAATTGACCCGATTGACACGCCTATCATTGAATTTTTATGCAGTGTTTTTGTGCAAATACAGCAAGAATTTGGAATCGTTGCAAGTGCTGATGTCATCGGTTCAAGTCCGTTATTCTCCCAATGACGTTTTGGGTCCGACCCATTACGGCGTTTCGTCCGTCAGCAGCGGTATCGAATAATTGAGCGGTTCACCGACCGTGCCGGAACCGCTGTTGAGCGGAACAGCCCGAAGCGTCATTTCCTTGACACCTTCTTGCACCAGTTTGCCGCCCCGTTTCACGTTGTAGATATGTTCTGCACGTCCGAAGCCCTGCCGCATAATCCGGCTCTTTAACGCTGGTCTGCCCGGAACCGACAGCCGGCAGTCATACGTTAACACCGTCTCCGTGTTGTTGTTAAACGTTTGAATCACTTCAATTTCGTCCTTGCTGTTGAGACGGCTGACAAACTCCATAAACACATCAGGATTGCCGACTTGCATCTGATCAAAAACAGAGAACGATGATGCACCGGCAGTTTTGTCATTGAAAGTAATTCCATAACGGAAAAGTTGCAAACCGGTATTTGCTTTCGGCATCAACGTTAAATCAAAGATTCCTTCTCCGCCGGCTTTCGGTTCAAGAAGCAGTGTTTGCGATGGCGGTTCGATTGTCCAATCCCCTTCCCGCGGCGGCTGCGGTATTATCTGCACGGAAACGGCTTGCAGCAGCGGATTGGTCAATTTATACGTAATACGGTGCTTTTGATTCGGTACTGCCGGAATACTTTTAACGTCCGTTTCCAATCCGAGACGGTATCTGACGGCAGCGGCATCCAGTCCTGAAACAAACACCGGAACCGGTGTAACAGATATTTCCTGTACAAAATTATCCGTTTCCGGTAAAACCGTTTTGCCCCAAACATCGGTAATCAGTGCGTCCTCGCCGAGATAAAGTTTTTCGATGACCGGCTTTTCTACAGAGGTCTGATTGTTCCACACGACCATCAAGCATTTTCCATCGCTCTGTTCAAAGCAGTAATTCCGGCTCCGATTCGGCAATTTTATTGACCCCATCGGTACCGTGCCTGAAAGCAGTGTTGCCGTTGTCCGCCACGGCAAATACATTACGCCGGGCGAAGCATTGTGTTGACCATTATGTTGACCGTGCTGCCGCAATACTCCTGCCGAATTATCCGCAGGCGATTCTAAAAAAACGGCTTCGAGACCGGCAACTTTTAACAGGACAAGCCGCTGAACAAAATCGGTAATCCGCGTTTCGAGAGCGTAATCATCTGCCGGCAGCGGACGTACCGAAGCAAAACGCCGGAACGCAAGCGGGAGATGCCCTTGTGTGTCCGCTGAATGAATAGAGTGAAAATACTCAAACGCATCATCCGGTGTTATCGTATTGTCTGCCGGAAAAATAAAGAACACGTTTTGAAAAAGCGGGGATATATTTCGGTTGCCGGATGATGCCGCTGCTCTGATATTCGGCAATTCGTAATTATTATTCCAAACGATACCGATACCCAAAGCGAAGCCGCTGGGGTCAAATAATTGCTGCAAGACCTGAAAACGTAAAAAACCGTCTGCTGTAACATTGCCGTCGGCATTGAAAAATAAATCAGCAACATTGCTGTTATCGTCCGGCGACCATTGCCAATCCCTTATCGTCAACGACATTTTTTGCAGCAGCGGCTGTATTCCTGCCGCCCAATCGCCCGCTTCAATTTGCGCCAGTTCGTTTTGCTGCGTCAAGCCGCGAACGATACCAATGCACTGAAAGCCGGTTAACGAGGCGAGAATATCGGTATCGGTTTTAGCCGGCGGAAAGTCTAACTTTAACTGCGAAATTCCCGATTGATGCAGCACCGGCAGATAATCTAGTATTTTTTTGGTGTCCCAGCCGTCCAGATTCCATCCGAATTCTCCGCCCGGCAAAACACCGTTTCGTTTCATCACCGCAAAAGTCAGCGGCGGCGAATCGGCGAGCGGATCTTCAAAAAACGTTCCCGGCGGCAGTTTTAACTGCCGTATGTACTGTTCCGGCGTTTTGATACGGACACAGTAAAAACCCGGCGAACGTATCGGCAAGTTACTCCACGCTGCCGTACCGGTCATCAAGCCAGTCTCGAGTTGTCCATTCTTGACGAATTTTGAGGCTGCGTAATTTCCGACCATCAATTCGCTGTTCCGTTGGGCAATCACTTTACCGAAAGGGTCTTCGAGCGTGAACGTGACAGAGGTTTGTTCCGGGTCAAACCCTTGTATATTACACTTTACGCTGATATCCCGCGTCGAAAAGAAGAAGTGCGGACTGCCGGCGGCACTCAAAGAAACGGTCGTCAATGACACGGTTGAATTTTCACGGATTTCAAAGTCGGCAAAATCCGCATACGCTTTGTAATCCTGTCTGCCTGTCGGCGAATTCGGTACAACGGACAAACAAGCGGTCAATGTTTCTCCTTCGGCAATGACCGGACCGACAACAATTTGCTGCCAGCCGTTGGAGCGGCGTATTCCTTTTGAGCGGACGGTTTGAACCGGAGACCGTTCTTTACCGTAAAAATCAAGTTGCAGCGAGGCTTCATCGAACGTCAGGTTCTGCGTTTGAACATACACCGAGACGGTATAACTTAAACCGGCTTTGACGGCAATTTTCGGTGAAAACACGGCTGCTCCGCCGCCGTCCATTGCAAAGCGTAAAACGTAATTACCGAAAGGATTCGGATTTTCGGTAATGGTAAGAGTCAGATGATACGGATAGGCAATACCCTTATCAAAACCGGAATCGCCGAAACCGGATTTGCGCGTCCAGCCGTCAGGAAAGTTGTTGCCGTCTTCTGCATCGCTTTGCCGGTCAAACAAACAACGATACACCGTTGCCGCCTCGCAGGGAATTGTTGCAAACGGAAAAAAGAAAAATGTTATGAATAAAACGGGAAACCGGAAAACAAAGGACATTGGCAATTATCGTTACAGGGTTAATGCGTTTTTGTCTCGTCCGCATATTTTTCAATCGCCGGAGCGGGGATTTCTTTGATAAGCCGGTCGATGATGTCTTCGTTCGTCATTCCTTCCGCTTGCGCCTGGAAATTCGTGCTAATCCGATGACGCAGTACAGGTACCGCACACGCTCTAATATCGTCTATTGATACCGAAAAGCGTCCGTCCATCGCCGCTAACGCTTTGCCGCCGTGTATCAAATACTGTCCCGCACGAGGTCCCGCTCCCCAATCAACCAAATCCTTGATAAACTTCGGCGATAAGTCATCACGGGGACGCGTTGCCCGAACCAAGCGGGCAGCATATTGAATAATATACTGGCTGACCGCAATACTGCCGACCAACTTTTGCAGATTAAGGATTAACTTGCCGCTCATCACCTTACGGATTTCTTCCTTTTCGCCCCGCGTAGTTGTTGTCAAAATCTTTTCCTCTTCTTCCAAAGTCGGATAGTCGATTTTGATGTTAAACATAAATCGGTCAAGTTGCGCTTCCGGCAGCGGATACGTGCCTTCCTGTTCAATCGGGTTTTGCGTTGCTATCGTAAAAAACGGGTCGGGCAGTTGGTACGTTGTTTGTCCGACAGTAACTTCCCGCTCCTGCATCGCTTGCAGCAATGCCGCCTGCGTCTTCGGCGGTGTCCGGTTGATTTCGTCCGCCAGCAGAATATTTGTGAACACGGGACCTTCAACGAAGCGGAAGTTGCGTCTGCCGTTATCGTCCTCATCGAGAACCGTCGTACCGGTAATGTCCGACGGCATTAAGTCGGGCGTGAATTGAATCCGCTTGAATTGAATATCAAGAATCTGCGAAAGGGAACTGACCATCAACGTCTTGGCGAGTCCGGGAACGCCTTCGAGAAGGCAGTGTCCCCGCGTAAAAATAGCGGCAAGGATTTGCCGGATGACGGGCGTTTGTCCAACGATAACTCTGCCGAGTTCGTCCTGCATCATCCGGCAATGCTGTCCGAATTCTTTTAAGACATCGCCCAGATTGCGCTGCGCCTTCGATGGATTCGGCGGTTGGGACGGCGGCGGTTGCGGCGGAATACTCATTGATTTGACAAATTGACCGGTATGTGATATATTGGCTGGCAGGAGTGTTATTATCAATTCCTAATCGGCTTTTGTCAATTCGATACGTCTATGTCAAAGAAGAACAACGAAACGAAACCGGAAAAGAGCGGCGGCAGTGCCGATGAAACGTCCAAGTTGCAAAAACAGGATGCCGAACAACGCCGCGGTTTTCTCAAAACCGCCGTCGGCTGCGGTATCGGTATGTGTGCGGTCGGCGCACCGGTTTGTGCGGCTGTCCGGCTTGTTACCGCACCGGTCTTTGCGGAAAGTGCCGCCGGAAAATTTTACACTGTTGCGGCTCTTGATACGCTTTCCGATAAGCCGCAAAAGTTTTTCATTACCGATGACAAAGAAGACGCTTGGATGAAGATGCCGAATCAGAAAATCGGCTCGTTATTCCTCCGCCGGTCGGGAGATGAGGTACAGGCGTTTCATTCACTTTGTCCGCACGCCGGTTGTATGATTCAGTGCGGCGTGAAAAAGCGTCCGCAGACGGACAGCGAGGAATTACTGTTTTATTGTCCGTGTCACGCCGCCCATTTTGGATTGGACGGCAAGCGTCTGGACGGTGTTTCGCCCCGTGATATGGATACATTGGAGACGAAAGTCGAGAACGGCAAAGTGTCGGTCAAGTTCCAAAACTTCACCTTCGGTACGGCAAAAAAATAGCGGAAAGGGACAGTTATTAAAGGGCAGAGGGTATTAGCCCCCCGATGTATCCCTCCGATTAGGAGCAAATAATGCAAGTCGGTATCGTGATGGGCAGCGACAGCGATTGGGAGAAAATTAAGGGTACCGCCGCTGCGTTAGAGGAATTCGGTATTGTCTATGAAGTCAACGTGATGAGTGCGCACCGTACGCCGGAGGCGGTCAGAGAATATGCGGAAACAGCGGAGAGCCGCGGCTTGTCCGTGATTATTTGCGCGGCAGGCGGGGCCGCCCATTTGGCAGGTGTTGTTGCCGCACATACGGTTTTGCCGGTCATAGGGATACCGGTACAAACAAATGTTGCCGGCGGACTGGATTCGTTGTTATCAACGGTGCAAATGCCGGGCGACATTCCGGTGGCTGCGGTCGGTGTCGGCAGCGGCGGGGCAAAAAATGCCGGTATCCTTGCCGCTGAAATTCTTGCCGTTGCCGACAAAACGCTGCGGCAAAAATTAAAGGACTTTCGCAAAGGGCTTGCGGTAAAAATTGCCGAAAAAAACGCCAGGCTGAAGGAAAGCTTGAAAAAGCCGGTACAACCCTGAATACAAGGGTTAACATCCCCGCTACTATTACTCATTGCAGGCGGAGAATAAAACCGCCATTACCTGCGCTGTGCGACTGCCAGCAGCCCATATCGGAGGGCTTCTCACTCCTGCTGTTTTTTAATGCAAGAGGAGTTACCGAAACACCTTGAACCGCTCTTCCAGCGGCAGATGTTCTTTGGCTCCGGGTTCTTCCGCAGGCACACCAAAAGGCATTTGCGCAATCAGTTGCCAACCCGCAGGCAAGTTCCAACGTTTCTTTACAGCGTCATCTATCAACGGATTATAATGCTGCAACGAAACTCCGAAACCTGCCTCCTCTAACAACAGCCACACGGCGAACTGATGCAACCCCGATGTCTGCTGCGACCACACCGGAAAGTTATCGGCATAAGACGGAAACGATTTTTGTAGTCCCTCCACAACGGTCCTGTCCTCAAAAAATAGCACCGTTGCGTAACCGGAGGCAAAAGAACCATCTATTTTTGCCTCTGTTTTCGGAAACGCATCCGCCGGTACTTTCGCTTTCAATGCGTCCTTGACGATTTGCCAAAGAGCCGTATGTTCCTGCCCCAAAAGCAGCACGAACCGGCTGGACTGCGAATTGAACGGCGACGGCAGATTCCACAGTGCCGATTTGAGCAATTCAGCAACGGCATCATCCGAAATAGGGGATTGCGCCTGCAAAGCATAGTAAGTCCGCCGGCTTTTCAGTAACTCCTGCAACGATTTTGACATTGTGCATCTCCTTTTAGAAATGTAACATTGACGGGCAACGGCATTCAGGGTACATTACTGCCGGATAAAAGTCAATAGACACGCACTCAAAACGGACGGTAATTTCTCTGCTGTGTTAGATTGCGCGCAATGCAAAATAATGCAAAATAATGCAATTTTTTATTTCATTTTCCCCAATTTGTATTATTTTGCAAACAAAATGCAAAATTTATTTTTTTGCTAAAATTGTGCAAAAACATCTTTGCGATACAAGTATTTGTATAATAAGAAGATACACATTTTTATTTTATTATTACAAAATAAAAGCCATCTGGCACTTCATTTGCATAATTACGTCGTGGTTAATGTTTTGTTGGCATTTGCCTGACAATGTGTTATAATGGAGCAGATAGTTCTGTGTCACCCATCGGCAAACCCCTACTACTCAATTTTTTAAGGGGCTTGACAAGTTTAGGAGTTAGATATTTACTCTAACTCTATGTATAACAATCATTTATCAAATCGTAAGATTGCATCAATAATTTGTTGCTTTTGCGAGGACTTGACAG
>JAITOZ010000157.1 GCA_031289675.1 Planctomycetaceae bacterium | reverse complement strand
TGTCGTTTTGGCAACTGTATCGCTTTTTGCCGTTACTGGTACCAGCCTTGCCAACATTGGTACTGCCGCAGAAAGGACATTGCAGGGCGGTTAAAATCATCGCATATACTCCTTGATGGAATATCTTGACTGGGTACGAAATCACAATATGATAAGGATCTTAACTGGAAATGTCAAGATAATAATTTTAGAACATAACCGTATTCCAAAGGAATAGGGTATAATAGACCCGTTCGGTCGCCGCAAATACCGATTTTCAGATGAAAGGAAAACAGATGAAGTTGATATGCCCTGTTTGGATTGTCGTTTCGGATATGTTTTTATGTGTACTCGGCTTTTTATTTGCTGTTCTGTTGGTGTATTGTTCGTCAAGACCATATCCAATTTCGGTCACTCCGGCAATACAATGGTGTATTTCTGGTAGCGGTTGCCTTTCTGCTGTTTTAGAAATCATCGGTTTAATCACCCTTCGTGTCGGAATCGCAGCAATCCCGGATGACCGATAGACAATCGGGAGTGAACAATGTCAAATTGGCCGCATCCAAAAGTGTATTTTATGTCTGTAACAGATTGAATCTGTTTCGCTGAACATCCTCAATACCGGAAAATAACAGTTGCCCGACTGACATTGCATAACGAAGAATAAGCACTTTCAATAATCAATTTTGCCGCAAAGTCAAAAAGTTTCCCGCTGATTAAATGGAAGACATTATCGAATCCGCCCTGATACTAGGTATTCGGGACTATATGCTCAAATGCGGTTTCGTCCGCTGCCATCTCGGTTTGTCCGGCGGAATCGATTCCGCTCTCGTTGCCTATCTGGCAGTCCAAGCCGCCGGAAAAGAAAATGTCGCCTGCTTCAGTATGCCGAGCCGGTTCTCTTCACAAGGATCAAAGGATGACGCTGCCCAACTCGCTGCCCATCTCGGCTGCCGCTACGAAACACTGCCCATCGAACCGGTGTTCGCCGGTATCCTCGAAACGCTTGCCCCTGTCTTTGAAGACCGTCCTTTTGACATTGCCGAAGAAAATTTACAGGCACGGATACGCGGAACACTTCTGATGGCATACGCCAACAAATTCAACTCGATGCTTTTAGCGACCGGCAATAAAAGCGAGTTGGCAATGGGGTACTGCACTTTGTACGGCGATATGAACGGGGCATTAGCCCCGATAGGCGATTTGTTCAAGACAGAGGTCTTTGCGCTGTGCCGGAGGATAAACGAGCGGTCAGACGGAGTGATTCCCGAAGCCGTTTTGACGAAACCGCCGTCTGCCGAATTGCGTCTGAATCAAACAGACCAGGATTCTTTGCCGCCGTATGAAGAACTGGACGCAATCCTGAAATTATATTTGTACGAAAATTTGGATGCCGGCGAAATTGCCGAACGGGGGTTTGACCGCACATTGGCAAGGCAAATAGTCAAGAGTGCTGCAAAAGCCGAATTCAAACGCCGTCAGGCTCCGCCGGTCTTAAAAGTATCGCAAAAGGCTTTCGGAATGGGACGGCGGATGCCGATAGCAAGAAATTTCTGCGAGGTGAATTAGTGCTGTGCGTGACGTTGATAACGGCGAGGTGCTAATCTGGATTCACTTTCAGAGACGCTATCGCCGTCTTGCGGTTGCGGCTCTGAATTCTCCATTCTCCCTGCTACCAAATATGCACTATCCGTTCTCTGTTGTAGGAATCCAATATAATTTCGGCGTTCTTTCTGCCGCCCGCCAAACCGGCAGCCGCATCTTTCACCGCTCCCGCTATCATCGGACTGACCTCAAGAAGAATATGTCCGCCGTCTTTTAACCTATCTGCTGACTGATATATCAGCCGTTCAATAATTTCCGTTCCCGTCTTTCCCGCCAAAAGAGCCGGCTTCGGTTCGTAACTCCGGACATCCGACGGCAACATATCGTACTCCGCTTCGCTTACATACGGCAGATTGGCAACAATCACATCCAACAGTTCCGCAACACTGCCGAGCAAATCCGATTGCCGGAACGTAATTTGCTCTGCCGCCCCGTTCGTTTCCGCATTCTGTTTTGCCAAGGACAACGCTTCACAGTTAATGTCAACGGCGAAAATTTTCGCTTCCGCCGCATTGGGCGGCAAATTCTTTGCCAGCGCAACGGCGACCGCCCCGCTGCCTGTGCCGATGTCCGCAACCGTTAATCTGCTGCCATCGGGATACGTCTTCAAGATGTCCAGCGTCTTCAAAACCAAGTCTTCGGTTTCCGGGCGCGGAATCAACACGTGCTTATCAACCTTAAAAGACAGCGAGTAAAACTCTTTGTAACCGGCAAGATAAGCCGCTGGTTCGCCGTTTCCTCGCCGTTTCACGAAGTCCCGAAAGACCGCCCGCTGCGATTCGTCCGGTTCAGTTTCATAGTTCGTATAAATCTCAATGCGTTTGATTTTCATCGCCGTTGAAAGCAGAATTTCTGCTTCCAATAGCGGCTTTTCAATACCTTTGCTTCTAAAAAACTCACGCGTCCATTCCAATAAACGCTTCACAGTCCATTGTTCGCTTGACATAAAAGGGGCTGGCATAGATAATTGCCTAGGCAGGAGGCAATTCCATTGTCATTCTAACCCATTTTTTCAGAGTGGTCAATAGTTGTTTCGGCGTATCCGTCATCGAAGCGGAATCACATTCTTTGAGAAACAAATTAAACTTGTGGGGACCTCCAATAACTCCCTTATTTTATAAACTTCACGCAACCGTCGTGATTTCTTCTGAAAACTTCCGGCAAATCATCGTCAAGACCGCCTTGCGAATTCGGCAACAGCCTGTCATTAAACTCACTAACCGACACATATTACTCACCGTGTTCC
>JAITOZ010000114.1 GCA_031289675.1 Planctomycetaceae bacterium | reverse complement strand
ATTTCCGTGGCGGCTCATTACAAAAATCTGCACAAGATAACGCAGGACGACGCGGTCAGTGCTTATGCGGGTTTTTCCTTTGTTGTACACATTTTTGAATACTATTCTCCGATTCTTGCCGGAGCCGTGTTACATTTTATTGACGATTCGATCCGCCTTGACCCGCGTGCGGTGAACCGGTATTTTGAGGATCATCACATTGCGACAGCGTTTTTACCGACGGCGTTTGGTTACCGGTTTATTACGCAGATGCCCAATCACTCGTTACGTTCAGTGACGCTGGCGGGTGAACGTTTTATTCCTATTGAAACATCGCAGTCCTCTTTCAGGATATTCAACGCTTACGGCACGACCGAGTGCGCGTCTTATATTTCTGCAACAGAAATCCAGCCTGCACAAAAGCACATCACGGTCGGAACTGCCAACGACAACACCGAAATCTATATTGTCAATGACCGCAATGAACTTGTTCCCGTCGGCGAATCGGGCGAGTTGTGTGCTGCGGGCCGTCAAATTGGTTACGGTTATTTGAATTTACCGGACAAGACGGCGCAAGTTTTTATAAAAAATCCCTTTAATCCGTCGCCGGATTATGCGAGAATGTACCGCACCGGCGATATTGCGAGGATGGATGCGGACGGACAAATCGAGATTCGGGGGCGTTTAGATCATCAGGTGAAGGTTCGCGGCTTCCGTGTGGAACTCGGCGAAATTGATACGGCTGCTTTGCAGTATCCGGGCATTGCGGAAGCCGTTACAGTTGCGGTTCCCGGACCGGACGGCGAAAACCGTCTTGTGATTTATGTTTCGCCGCCGGAGAAGGCGGAGCCGAAGCCGTTACAGCAATTCATCGGCGATTCGCTTCCGCCGTATATGATTCCGGCACTGGTTGTTCCGATAGCGAAATTGCCTCGTAATCTCAGCGGCAAGATTGACCGTGCGGCGTTACCGGCGGCGGAGATAGGTGCTGCTGTTTTGCAGGACGATTTACCGCAGACAGAAACGGAAAAGCAGCTTGCCGATGTTATTGCACACATATTAAAAGTGCCGGTCGAGAGCATCGGTGCGAACGCCGATTGGTTTGATTTCGGACTGGATTCGTTATTGGTATTCGACCTCATACTGGAAATCCAACGCCGATTCAACGCCGACCTCACCCTGGAACAAATTAAGCAAAATCCTAATGTCCGCACAACTGCCGTACAGATTGAACATCTTGCCGGGGAAACGAAAGTTTATGAAATCAAAGAATACTATCCTGTATCGGCTTCCCAGCGGATGTTTCTCGACAGTTTCATCTCCGACCCTGATGATGTGATGAACAGTGTTTCGTTGTCGCTGTCGTTTTCGGCAGAAACAAACATTGAAAAATTAAAGCGGGCGGTTTGCGAAACATTGCTGATGCACCCCATTCTGACAGCAGCGTTTGTACACGACGACAAGGAAACGTACCGATGTAAGCGGAACAGCAATCCAAAGGTTGTTGTCGATACCGTCGAATTGTCTGACGAAGATTTCGAGAAAAGAAAAATGGATTTTCCGCATCCGTTTGATTTATTTCACGATGAACGGCTTTATCGTGCCGAAATTTGCAAAACTCCGTCTGCCGTCAAAATGCTTTTTGAAATTCATCACTCATTATTTGACGGAACGTCTGAGACTATTTTTCTTGCTGATATTGCCCGCTCTTACAACGGCGAGCCGCTGACACCGGAAAACCGTACCTATTTTGAAGAAGTTGCTGAAGAACGTCAGCGGCTTGCAAGCGAATCTGTCCGCAGCCGGGAGACGGCTTGCTGTGAACGAGCCAAAGAGTTCGGATATGCCGTTCAACTTCCTGTTCCCGAAGATCATCCTGACGGATTTGTTTCGCAGTTCGCATGGAATGTTTTGACGGAGCAATCACCCGCCATTCGGGAGTTGTGCAAGAAGAAGGGGTGCAGTGCCAATGCAGTATTTACCGCGGCGTTTGCGGCGACGCTTTCTAAAATTACCGGTAGAACGAAAATTTTATTTGCCGGTGCGATAACCGGCAGAACGTATGCTGGTCAGATGAAAATCATCGGACCGTTTGCCAAAGCAGTGCCGCTGTTTTTGGAGATCGGTACGCATAAATCCAAGTTGGAGACCTGCTTCGATGCCGAAAGAGAAATTGCCGACTCAACTGCCCATTCCGATTTAGACCTGAAAAAAATATTCGGTACAAAATTGTTGCCGCTCTTGTATTTGTTTCACTCTTCAATTCTTGACCCCGACAAGATGCCGGTTATCGAAGGAAAATCAGTCGGTACAGAATTTATTCCGAAAGATAGAATTTCAAAAAATCCAACACCGCAAATGCAGTACATCGTCAGCGATAACAGCGGTTTTTTCGGATTGACTGCCATCGGTAACGGTTATTTGTTCACGGCGGATGATCTGAATAATCTGCTTGTTCAAATCGCCCAATACATCACTGAACTGCTCGCTGAAAACAATTAAGTCAGATATGTCCCTTCCATTTTCAATTTCGACCGGTATTATCAATAACGAGTATTTGGACAAGACA
>JAITOZ010000236.1 GCA_031289675.1 Planctomycetaceae bacterium | reverse complement strand
TTTTCCTATTCTTCGTTTTCTTTGCGCCTTCGCGATTATCATTTTCCTTTTTCATCTTGCGGTTTACGCCGTAATCGGCGAGGGAGATTTTATTGGGTGCGCCGCCGTGTTTGTGTTGCTGAAAATGAAAAAAAAATGAACGATGATGAGCATTTTATCGAAAACGCACCGTTTCGTTCCGGTGATACGTCTGAACGCTGCGTCATCTAACTTCTTCAAATTTTCATAACGGTTCGACATTGAAATCCTCCTTGAATAAAACACGGAAAAATACTAGAATACAAGCATTATAACGAATTTTATGTTACGCAACAAGTCTATCCATCACAAGTGTATCCGTCTTCATTTTTTACTGTCTTCTTACAGTCCTAACTCAACCTAATAGAGCGTTTGTCAATGTTCGTAAGGGCTTTTTTCGTTGCCGGAAAAGTATGCGAGAAAACCCCATACACTCCTGTCCGAAAACTTGCCTATCCTAAAAAATAACGAAATTGAACAGGAACAGGGAATACATCCATAACCGGCAGAGACGGCGGCATTTACCGGCGTGCCGGCGGTACGGGTGAACGGTACGACGGCGGACGCTTATCCTCTTTCTTGTCCTCCTTTTCATACGCTGCGTAATACGGCGGTCGCTTCGTCGGGAACTTAACCGCCCCAAATATAAGTCTGCCCGCCGCAGTCTGCAACACACTCGTTACCATCATCACCACCCGCTGACTCACATAGTCTCTGCCGTCTTCAATCACCACCATCGTGCCGTCTTCCAGATAACCGACTCCCTGTGCCGGGTCCTCACCCAACTTGGCAACGGTGATGTTTATCTTCTCGCCGGGCAAAAAGACCGGCTTCATCACCGTCGCCAAATCATTCAAGTTGACCGTCTCGACCATCTGCACTTTCGCCATCTTTGTCAGATTGTACTCGTTCGTAATGATTTTGCCTTCAAGGTATTTTGCGAGAATAAGCAACTTCATCTCGTCGGTCTGGTCCGAATATTCCTGAAGGTCACTGGTCTCAATGGTGACTTCAATGTTTTTGGACGTTTGCAGTCTTGTCAAAACATCTAACCCGCGCCGTCCCCGCATACGCCTGCCCCTATCGCCGGAACTCGCAATCGCGTGTAACTCTTCGACAACAAACTTCGGTACAACAAGCGGATTATCAATGATGTGCGTGTCGGCAATATCGCAGATACGTCCGTCAATTAAGGCACTGGTATCAACTATCATCGTGCGGAGACCCTTAACGTTCCGCCGGAACTCAACGTAGGGAATAATGAAACGGAAATCGTCTTTTGTCTGGAACAAAAAACTCGTGCAGATATAACAAAGCGACATCCCGATAACAAGCATCGCATTCGACTGCATTTGCGGGTCGCCGTACACCGTAAAGAACGGCATAAGAGCGTAACCGGAAATCAGCGTTAAAAACAGCCCGATGAGGATACCGAAGTAAATTGACGATATCCAATCGACCCGCTTTTTCGGCAGCAGCATATCGAATATGACCAGAGCCGCCGCTATCAACAGAACGCTGTAAAAAGTCCAGAGCGTGTACTGCTCCTCGACGTGAGGGTTTTGCGAGTTGATAGTCAGCATATACACCCCGATGCCGCTGGCAACGAGAATAAAAACACTGCGAAGTATGACAAGTCCCATAGTTAGGTTATTGGTTAGGTTAAGGTTATTGTTAGGAACAAACTGCCCGCCACTGACAGCATTATTGCTGAATGGCATCCGTTCGTTGTTTGATTGTATTTCAGGGAGTTATTGTATTGCAGGGGGTTACGGCGTTTCAGGAAATTTATCAAGCATAGCGGCGACTCTTGCGTGAAAGTCAACAAGGTTTTGCCATTGCGGTGCTGAAACGGTAATACGGAAAGCCGTAGAACCCTCTTTACCGTCCGCTCTCGCCGGCTCTGCGTGAACGGACGACATAAGCGACCGAAGCCGAAGGTGCGTGTATTGCAAAAATTCTTCGAGCATCGCATTTTGGTGCGGCAACAAGTCTTTCGGCAATGCCGGCAGCGTCAATAATTGTAACGGAAATAACTCTTGGGGCGAAAATCCTTGATAGATTTCCCGAAAAAGCATTTGCGATGACTTTGCATTACCGGAAGAACCGCCGCCGGTTATCAGGGACATATCTCTGACCTCACCGCTGCCGCTGCCCATCACCGCTGCATCCTTGACATCTGTTTTACGCAGAGCGGCAAGGCGTTCGGCGATATCTTCGGATGACCCGAACAACAGAACGCTTCTGCCGGCGATAATCAGGTCGCCGGGTTTAATCCGCCACGTGTGAACGACTTCACCATTCACTTTCGTTCCGTTGGTACTCTGCAAGTCGGTCAACAAAATCGTCCCGCCGCTTTCGTGTATTTTCAGGTGATACCGGCTGACCCGTTCATCATTCAACTGAATGAAATTACCGTCTTCACGCCCGACAGAAACAGGAGTAGCAACCTGTTCAAAGGTCTTCCCGCGTTCCGGTCCATCTAAAATTCGTATCGTTACGAGTGCCATCGTTTAAGGGGGTGAGCAGCAGGCTGCAAGGCAGTCAAACATTTCCTTCAAACATTTCCTTGTTTTTTGCGATATTGTTTCACGGTTTTCTATGTCTTTGCAAACACATTTTCCGCTTCCTGCACCCCTCTATCCTACACGGGAATTGCAATTTGTCAATTATCTGTTATAATAGAGTGCATCAGAATTAACACTCTTCGGCAGATTAGCCGACCTTTGCCTAACCAATATGACCCTGTCCAGTATGCCCTTACCCAGTATGTCCCAGACCAATATGTCTATGCAAACTCCCCTAACGTCGTTGTCAGTCCTGACTTTTTTCGTTCTCCTGCCGCTTACCGGCTGTTCTCCCCACATCGGCGGTCCGGCTGGTGCGGCGGAAGCCCCAAAAACAGAGGTCATTACGGATAAGGTCGGTCAGGAAGATGTCCAACTTTACATTTATGCCGATGGACAGACTAATGCGTATAACTTCGTTGATATTCGGGCAAGAGTGCCGGGTTACCTCGAAAAAAAGTTTTTTCCGTCGGGCAGTCTCGTCAAGGAGGGCGACCAAATCGCCTTGATTGAACAAGCCCAGTACAAAATTGCTCTCGATTTGGCAAAAGCCGAGTGGGACAACGGCAAAGCCCGGCTCAAACTGGCTGAAGCCAACTTGGGGCGTTCAAAATTGCTGTTTGAGTCGAAAGCCATCTCGCCGGAGGAATTTCAGGTGAGCCAAGCAGAACGTGATATGGCAGCCGCTTCGGTGGACAAGGCGGCAAATTCCGTCCTTAATGCCCAGTTAGAGATGGAGTACACCAATGTCCGCTCGCCGATTACCGGGAAGGCTGCCCGTTGGCTCTTTGATGCTGGAAACTTTGTCTCGCCATCAGGACAATCCGTTCTGATTTCCATAGCGCAACTCGACCCGATTTACGTGGATTTCAAGTTGAGCGACCGGCAATTTACCGACTTAAAAGACCGCATCGGTTTTCGGGAGGCATTTGAAAGATCTGCTGAAAAATCTGCCGCCCAAACCGAAGTAAAAAAGGAAGAAAAGCCGGCAGAAAAATCGGAACATCCCCTGGCACTCACGGGCGGTCCGGTGGACATATCGCTGATGACCGGTGTTAATGTACTGGATTTCGATTTCACATTTGCGGGCAAAATCATTTCGCAGATTGACAACACGATTAACGTTGAGTCTGGACGGATAACGCTGCGGGCGCAGTTAGATAATCCGTTGCTGAATATCAACGGTGCGCAGGATTATATGCTCTACCCCGGTCAGATTTGCCGTGTTCGGATACCTTACGAAAAGGTGAAGTCCGCCGTTTTAATCCGTGAAGAGGCGGTATTGACTGATTTAGACACTAAATACGTATTGGTAGTGAGTAAGGGGCAGTATCAGCCGACAGACCGCTTTGGTGCGCCGCTTCTCGGCAGCGACAAGAAGCCTGTACCGGCTTACGAAGCGGACATTGTTCAGCGGCGCGACATCAAAATCGGGCGTTTGCTGGATTCGCAGATGCGGATTGTTCTCGAAGGTCTTCAGCCGGACGAAGCGTACATTGTCAAAGGAACGCAGCGGGCAAGAATCGGTATGGAAGTCAAGGCGACAACGTTGGAAGAATACAATGCTCTCCGCAGTGCCGAAGCGGGGAACGGCGGTGAAGAAGCAGGGAAAAAATAATGATGCGGTCTAACCCGGAAGTTTTTTTTTGCTGCGCCGCACTTCCGGCTCTTTTGAACAGCGGTACAAAAAAAATTATATGGAGACCTTTACGATGTTTGCTGCTATATCAGAGGGCTTGAGTTTGTTTGCTGCTGTGTTCGTTTTTGTGTACGCTTTGCTTAACTCAATAAGAACGTACAATGGATTTAAGAACCAACAGCGTCAGATAGACGAGTTGAAACAGGAATTGGAACAGATAAAAAACAACCGGACAAAGGGAGGAGGCGGGCAATGACGCAATTACAGGCATTTTCCGGTACGGCTTTCGGGGACGTTTATGTTCCGGCGGCGATTCCCTGTCCGGTGCCGGATTGGGAAAACGGAGTCATCCGTGCTTATTCGCAAGAGGAACAAAGAACAATTCGTCATTGGTACGTCGAACAAGGACTTGTGAAACCGCTGGAAGAAATTATCAGTTCAAAAAAGCCGAAACGAACAAGCATACCTCCAGACAATGAACCGCCGTTGACCGATGAAGAATTCAATGACTTTATGGAAACACTCGCAGAAAACCGGCGAATTGACAGGGAAATGGGAATAAAACGGACGGCTCGATTGATGAAAATAATGGGAGGAAATGAGAAATGACAAAACTGCCGCTTGTTGTTGACACTTGTATTTTTTCATACGAATTCAACCAACATTCGTTGGCAGAGCGGTATGTGCAATACTTGGAGAAATATGAATGTTTCCTTTCCTTTCAGACCGTTGCTGAACTGTATCGCGGTGCGGCGCAGAGGAATTGGGGAGAACACAAAAAGGAAAAAATAAGACGTACCATTGCTGAAAAATATACGACTGTTCATTCAGACGATTCCATTGTTGCTTGGTTTGTTTTTGTGATGACCGTGAGAAAGAAACAGCCGATTGCTGCCGGAGACGCTTGGATTGCCGCAACGGCATTGGCTCTCGGCTGTCCGATTGTAACACACAATGCCAAAGACTTTGAAAGTATTCCCGGCTTGACCGTGATTACTGAATACATTTAACAGGAACGAACAATAAACAATTACCTAAAAATTACCTAAACCTAAACCTAAACCCTAACATAACTAACTCTATCACCCATAAACTATGTTTTCACACTTTTTCATAGACCGTCCAGTATTTGCCTGCGTCATTTGTCTGGTCATTACACTCCTCGGTGCAGTGTCGGTTCCGTCACTGCCTGTCGAGCAGTTTCCCGACATCGTGCCGCCGACAATCATGGTCATCGCTACCTACCCCGGTGCCAGTGCCGAAGACGTTGCCAATGCCGTTGCCATTCCCCTCGAAGAGCAACTCAACGGCGTTGATAATATGATTTATATGGATTCGCAGTGTACCAGCGATGGTTCGCTCCGTATCACTGTCGCGTTTGAAGTCGGTACTGACCCCGATATTGCCTCCGTTCTCGTGCAGAACCGCGTTAAAATGGCAGAACCGCTCCTCCCCGACGAAGTCCGGCGTTTGGGAATCAAAGT
The DNA here is from genome assembly GCA_031289675.1 of Planctomycetaceae bacterium. Taxonomy (GTDB): domain Bacteria; phylum Planctomycetota; class Planctomycetia; order Pirellulales; family Thermoguttaceae; genus WRKP01. The sequence continues at coordinate 3,587 of JAITOZ010000236.1, read as the reverse complement.
TATCAAGCGGGTCAACAACTTCGTCTGCTTTGTCAATCTGATTGAAAAAATGCAGGGCGATGCAGACGGTAACAACGCCGTCAATAACGCCGGCAGCAAAACGCCGGATTCGGTACAATCATCGCAGCCGGCTGTCCGCGGCGGCATCTCCGGTGCGGCGGCAGCGGCAGAAGAAGCGGAAAAAAAAGGAACAAAAAGCGGTCCCTATTTGGCAAACTACGCCTCGCTCTATCTCAAAGACCGCTTGGCACGCGTCGATGGTGTCGGCGAAGTGATGGTCTTCGACCAGCGGCTTTTCAGTATGCGGGTCTGGCTTGATGAAGACGCAATGGCAGCACGCGGCATTTCTGTGCAAGAAGTCTATGGCGTTATTCAGGAACAAAACGTACAGGTTGCCGCCGGACGCATCGGTCTCGAACCCGTCCCCGAAGGAGTGCAAACCAATCTCGCTGTCGTTACGCTCGGCAGACTCAAAGAAGTTTCCCAGTTTGAAAACCTTGTTCTCAAAGTCGATGAGTTGGGCGGCGTTCTCCGCCTCAAAGACATCGCTACAATCGAACTCGGAGCAGCCGATTATACAACGGAAGCCCGATACAACGGAAGAATGGCAACCGGTATGGCAATCGCTCCGCGTGCCGGTGCAAACTCGCTCAAAGTGTCCGCAAATGTCGTCAAGTTGATGGAGTCGCTCAAAGAATCCATCGGGCGAAGCGGACTGGAATACAAAATCCCGTTCAATGCAACCGACTTCGTTCAGGCAACGGTTGATGAATTTGTCGAAACGCTGTGTCTGTGCGTTTTGTTCGTCATCTTTACGGTGTTCATCTTCCTGCAAGATTGGCGGGCTGCCCTGATTCCGACTCTGACCATTCCGGTCTCCATTGTCGGTACATTTTTTCTAATGTGGTGTTTCGGCTTCTCTATCAATACGATGACGCTTTTCGGTTTAATCCTCGTCATCGGTATCGTTGTCGATGATGCGATTGTCGTTGTCGAAAACACGCAGCGGATTATCGACACGGAACACCTTGACGGAAAGGCAGCCGCTAAAAAATCAATGATTCAGGTTATGGGACCGGTCGTCGCAACGGTTCTCGTGATGATGGCGGTGTTCCTGCCGACATCAATGATGCAGGGTATCGTCGGACGTTTGTACAAGCAATTTGCCTTGACGATTGCCGGTTCAGTCGGTATTTCCGGCATCTGCGGTGTTACACTCGCACCGGCTCTGTGTGCGATTCTGCTCCGTCCGTCCATTCCGAAAAACAGGCGGAAGATTTGGTTTCGGCTCTTCAACTTCTGCTTTGACGGGTTCGCCGCCGTTTATCTCAAAACGGTCAAGTCGATGATTTACATCGCACCGGTTATTTTCCTCCTCTGGTGCGGCTTAATTTACGTTCTCCTTTGGACGGTATCAACGCTGCCGAGCGGCTTTTTGCCCAACGAAGACCAAGGCGTGATTATGATGGAAGTAAAACTTCCCGAAGGCGCATCAAAAGAGCGAACCGCCGAAATTCTCGACCGGGTAGAAAAACTGGTGCGGACGCAGCAAACGGTGAACCGGAGCGAAGATTACTACAAACGGAGTTTGACGACAAAAATCTACGAGCGGTTTTGGGATAAGAAGAAAACTTATATTGAAAGCGGCGGCATCAAAGCCGCTATGTACATCGGCGGCTTTTCGTTCATCAGCGGCAACGGCTCGAACCTCGGTATGGTGATTATGCCGCTCGACACCTGGAAGAAACGCCGCGATGACGGATTAAGGATTCCGGCAATTCAAGCCCGGCTGCAAGTCGGACTCAACAAAATTGCCGAAGCCCAGTTCCAAATGATTACGCCGCCGCCGATTCAAGGTCTCGGTATGGCAACGGGTATTTCCTACGTTCTCCTCGATGAACGCGGTGTCGAACCCACCGTTCTCGCTTCCGTAATGGAAGACCTGAAATACAAGGCGGTTGATGCAGACCCGATTGTTGCGGCGATGACACCGTTCAATCCCAACTCGCCGCGTTTGTTCCTCGACATTGACAGGGATAAAGCAAAACGGATGGGCTTGAGTCTCGGCGAAGTCTTTGCCGCTCTGCAATCTTATCTCGGTACGGCTTATGTCAACGACTTCAACGTCTTCGGCAGAACTTACCGCGTCAATATGCAGGCAAAGGGAGAGTACCGCGATAATGTTCAGGACGTTCTGCGGATTAAAGTCAAGAACAATAAGGGAACAATGGTGCCGCTCGAAGCGTTCACAACCCTTCGGGAAACTTCCGGTCCGCAACTCCTGACACGTTACAATATGTTTCCGAGTGCGGCATTTACCGGAATTCTCCGACCGGACAGGTCAACGAGCGAAGGAATTGCCAAAATGGAAGAGTTGAGCAGAAGCCTGCCGGACGGTTTCAGTTATGACTGGACGGGGGTGACGTTCCAAGAGAAACGAGTGGGCAACCAGACGGCAATCTTCTTTGCCGTGTCCGTGTTGTTCGCCTTTTTAATTCTTGCTGCTCAATACGAAAGTTGGGCTGCGCCGCTGATTATTATGATGGCGGTACCGTTGGGCGTTGCCGGTTCGCTGACGGCGGTGGTGTTGTTTGCAATGCACGCCGGCAATATGCCTGAAATCAATCTTTATACGCAAATCGGACTTTTGATGATGGTAGGGCTTTCTGCGAAGAACGCCATTTTAATTACGGAGTTTGCGCGGGAGCGGCGGGAAAGCGGAGTACCGCTGGTTCAAGCGGCGTACGAGGCGGGTCGGCTGCGTTTGCGCCCGATTTTTATGACATCGTTTGCGTTCATTTTGGGCGTATTGCCGTTGGTTTGGGCGGACGGAGCGGGGAGCAATGCACGCAACGCCATCGGAGACGGGGTTTTCGGCGGTCTGTTGATGGAGACGTTTGTAGGGGTTTATGTCACGCCGGTGCTTTTTGTATTGATAATGGGCATTGCGGAGTATTTTGGTAAGTACATTAACGCTTTCCTTGATTACAGCCGGGCGAAGGCGCAGCGGCGCAGTGCCGAGTTAGACGAAATCAATCTCCGCCGCGGCGATTGATTTCATCACGTCAAGAAGAAAGAGGTGAAGTGATTGGATATGTTCTCTAACCACCGATTTAAGCCGCGAATACGCGAATGACGAATAATTGAAAAACAAAAAAATCATTCGCCAAACATTCATATATTCGCGGGGGTACGTAAAAATTTGTCGGGTGCTGTTAACGAGTGATGAGTGACTAGTTTTCGCTTCCGAATTCCCCGCATTTACTCGCCACTAATCACTCGTCACTAGCCGCTCACCACACCCTTATTCCCTTAATTTACAAATAAGGGGAAGCAATGAATGGGAACCTGTGCTATTAAGAGTACCGGAGAAAAATAAGGGTTTCGGACAAATGAAAACCTTATTGTCAAAAATTGAATTTTTTTTTTCCGGAAGCCGCTTGACATTTGGTTGTTGATAGGTTATACTATTGTTGACAGCGGAGGCGTTGTGCCTCTGCAATAAACCGCCTTAACCACCTTTTGAAAAGGAGAAGTGCCATGTTTACGTTCCTGTTAGCGCAGCAAAGTGCTGCAAAATTGACCTC
>JAITOZ010000229.1 GCA_031289675.1 Planctomycetaceae bacterium | reverse complement strand
CCATGTTTACGTTCCTGTTAGCGCAGCAAAGTGCTGCAAAATTGACCTCACGTAAGTGTAAGAGAGAGAGAACAATCCCGTAGGATAGGCTTCACTCTCGTCGAACTTCTTGTCGTCATCGCCATCATCGGTATTCTTGTCGCCCTCTTGCTTCCGGCTGTGCAAGCCGCACGGGAAGCCGCAAGACGGATGCAGTGTGCGAATAATCTCAAGCAACTGGGACTCGCCACCGCAACCTTTGAAGATGCGCAACAGAGGTATCCTTCATCGTACCAAGACTGCGCCCTCTGGTACAAAGTTTCCGGGGCATCCCTTACAGCATACGCGTGTATGGGCGGACCGATTCCGTTGTTTCTGCCGTTTATGGAACAAACAGCGGTGTACGAGTCCATTGATAACGCTGTCATCACCAAAGGTACCAGTGACGGCAACCGAGGGGCGACGATGCTGCCCGCAACCAACGTCAAAATTCCCGGACTATTTTGCCCTTCAGATGGAGCATCTGGTTTATGGCAGGAATCTCAACACAGTATGTGGTCAAACTATGTACCCTGTTATGGAGACGTGATGGGTGTCGATGCCATGTCATGGGGCGATTATTACGTTTCAAGAGGCGGTGCCAGAGGTCCTCGCCCCCGCAGTTGGATTGAGAACGGTGCAGGTAACTTTACCACAGGTTATACAACACGTACCATTGGCGAAATTACCGATGGACTGTCAAACACCATCGGCTGGGGCGAACATTGCATCTTTGACGGTGATACAACAAAGTACAAGAGTATGTGCTTACAGGTTCCTGTCGTGGCGTGGGCATCCGCCTCGGCAGGTTCCGGCTGGTCCGGCGTATCAGGACCGCCTAATGCTATCCTCACCTACAAAGGATCAGGAGGCAGGTTTAGTTCGGCTTCTCCTCCGCTTTGCGATAAGCCAGGCGGGGATGACGTTCGCAGTAACCTGGATAGGTGGCGGCAGGGCCGCGGTGCAGTTGGGGCACTTGGACCCTCTTCCGGTTTTAATGCCTTGCTGCCGCCTAACTCGCCAAGTACGATGCACAGCAGTTGGTCCGGCGGCTTGATGTCGGCAACCAGTTCTCATACCGGCGGAATACAGGTATCGTTCCTTGACGGTACAGTTCACTTCATCACAGATGAAGTGAACGTAGAACATCTGGATTGGGGCTGCGTGGAAGAGTCGCAGGGAATCAATACGTACAAATGGGGCGGCTATCAACCGAGGACTCTTATCAAACGGGCGGGTTCTGTGCCGCATCCCGAAGACGGTCAGCCGTTCCATTACGGTTTATGGTCTCTATTAGGTGCAATCAATGACGGCTGCCCCGTGCAGGTTCCGTAGCAAACATAACACGAAGATAAAACGGTGAACGTATGCGGTATCGCCGATAACGCTCGGTTCCCGCCGCCGCATTCAGTGAATGTGCGGCACTTCGTGTTTTTCATTACTTACAACATAAAATTACGATGAACAATCATTTCGTTTTCACATTACTGGTTATTGTAACTTCATTGGTTGTGTTTACCGGCTGCAAGCCGTCCACGCCTTATGATGTCTATTTCGTTACGGGTACGGTCCTTGTGGACGGTTCCCCTAAAGAAGGGATTGCGGTTTCGTTTATGCCCTATAATCCTGAAGGTGCTGCTGCTAACCATCCTGCCAGCGGTATGACCGATGTGCGGGGCAGATATACCCTTTCCACTGGAGGTTTAGGTATCGGCAAAGGCGCAGAAAAGGGACAATATCAGGTAACGTTCTCTCACGATTCGCTGGATACTCAAGGGATGACGCAGGAGGAAATAGACAAAAAATATCCTAATGGGCATATGCCGGTTGCAGTGGAGAACCTTCCGCCGAAGTATCGGGACCCGAGTACATCAGGATTTGCTTCCGTTGAAGTGGTCGGCGATAAGACGAAGAACGTTTTCGACTTCCAATTATCAACGGAGGGTTGGAAAAAGGCAGCAACAAAACAGGAAGAGATGAGACGTTTGGAACCTCCTGATAATGCTCCGCGGGAACGTACGCAAAGCCTTAATTAATTTTATTTTTCTTTGCAGTTCAATGCAGCCCGGATGAGATTCATTATCAACAGAAGAAAAAGATACCTCTTGAAAATGAACCTCATCTGTGATACACTAAACTACGGAATAAGAATTTAGTTAATGAACAAGTCTAATGGCAAAAATTCTTGGTTTAGACCTTGGAGCGAGTACTGCCGGCTGGGTACTTTTAGAATTTCCTCGACAATCGCGGACGGCGACCAGCCGCTGCCGAGCAAGCTCCGCCGAACTCAAACAATAATCGTCCATCATCGTAAATCAAAACATTTTCTCTCTTCAATTTGCAATAATTTTTTTTGTCAGTATCCGGCAGCCGTCGAACATATCTTATGTTCTTTTTCCCCCTCTTCTTCGCGCCTTCGCGATTAAAAAAACGACTTTGCAGGTGAACTGAGTTACGGAACATGTCTATTGACTTTCAACAGGGGGGAGGAGTAAAATTTCGGAACTTATCTTACCTGAAGGAGAAAACGATGCCGCTGACATTTCAACCGCAGAACCGCCGTGATTTTTGCCGCAATGTATTGGGCGGTACTCTTGCCGCCGCCTTTTGGACTGCCTCGGAAAAAAGCCGGGCAGAAGAGTCCCCGCGCGACCATTGGGTCTTTCTTTCCGACACCCATATACCGGGAAATCCGAACGAAGGGCGGCACGGCTATAATCCGAACAAGAACTTCGCAGACACCCGTGAGGCGGTTCTCCAACTCGGCAATAAACCCCAAGGCGTAATCGTAACCGGCGACTTTGCCTTTTTGCAGGGAAAGCCGGAGGACTATCGGCAAATTGCCGCCCAGGTTGCCCCCTACACCGAAAACGGAATTCCTGTCCACGTTTCCCTCGGCAATCACGATAACATTGACAATTTCTATGCTGCCTTTACAGACCTGAAAAAAGAGTCCTCGCCGGTTGTCAACAAACATATTGCGGTTCTCGAAACACCGAATGTCAATCTGTTTCTTTTAGATTCTCTTTATCTGCCCGATGCCGTTTCCGGTTTGCTTGGACTGGAACAACTCCGGTGGCTGAAAAAAGAACTTAATGCCCGGAAAGACAAACCTGCCCTGCTGTTTGCTCACCACAACCTTGACAGCAAGGCAGGAATGTTGATGGACAGAGAAGAATTCTGGAACGTTGTCAAACCCGCCAAACAGGTCAAGGCGTATATCTACGGGCATACTCACATTTATCAGCAGGAAGTCCGGGACGGTGTCCATTTAATTAACTTACCGGCACTGGGTTGGGAATTCCAGTCGGGCAAACAGCCGCTCGGCTGGAGCGATGCAGAAATTTCGGGAAACGGAATCCGTCTGACCCTGCATACACTCCCGCCTAATCATCCCAAAAACGGTGATGTTCGGAATTTTGAATGGTTGCGATAGACTGCCTGCGTATGATTGGTAATTCTCCAAACGAAGTGAGTCCGGTGCGGCAACCGTTCACCGTAATGTAAAAAAAAAAACGGACACGGTTTGAAACCGTATCCGTTTTTCTCACAACTCTCTATGCTCTCACTCACTCGACTCCTTTGTTGACTCTTTATTTTCTGCGTTTCCGAGCCAAGCCTAAACCGGCAATGCCCAAACCAAGTATCAGCATCGTGGCAGGCTCCGGTGCAACCGCAACACCGATGAACGTTTGGCTGGCACTCGTGCCGCCTTCTGCCATATAAACCGTCAGGTTCACGTGGTCTTCTGCATAACCAATATCACTCCAACTATCATTGATAATCGCATCAAACCAACTGTCCAGCGTATTCAGTACCGTATTATACACGCCGCTGTCCCAATATCCGTACAGTCCGCCGCTCGAACTCTGACCAGTGATGACATACGCTTTCGCAATGGCAACATCTCCATCCCGCAGCGACAAATTGCTTGCCGTATCGTTGGCGATTTCCCAAACCGCTAACTGGAAAATGTTTGCGTACGCACTATCCTTTACGGAGTAGTCGGCGTTGAACGCTTTGGTGTAGACGTGGTCAAAAAGTGATTGAAGTTGAACTTTCTGAACATCGGTGTGGAACATTGAGTCTGAAAGTGCCACGGGATTGTAGACCTGTCCGGCACCATTGCTGTAATCATCGCTTACGTGGGTATAGAGGTCGGTACAGAACAGGCGGTATGCGTCGTTGGTATCGACATCCTTGACCTGTATTCCATCGCCGAGATGAAGACTGTTGGAACCAACGTCACGGCTCAACTGGAAACAAAACGCCGGTAAGGTTGCCCCCGGGTCGCTGATGAGTCTTTCGGCATAGACACTGGTACTGCACAGTGCAGCAATACCCAAAACTAAAACGGACTTGATTGTTGTCTTCATTGTATTCTCCTTGTAATGTTGTTAAAGTGATGATTATTCATCACATAGGGGCTAATATGCGAAGAGCGTGCCAAAGAAATTATTTTCATTTTCAGGGCGAAAAAGCCCGCTGAATGTCCCGAAAAGTGCCGAATCGCCCTCTGAATGACCGCTTCGGCACTTTTTTGTCCGGCAAAATGATACAGGGTGTATCAAAATAATGCACTTAATAAATTGCATTTTCCCCGCCGGTCAATACAATAGACGGATATTAGTGTGTTACGCGTTTCTCACCCAACCCCCAAGAACAAAATGAAATCGAGTGTTTTCAATTCCCTTTTAAGAACCTTACTGTTTTCCATTGTCTTCTGCACAGTCCTTTGCATTCCGTGTTTTGCCGAAACACCGCCAATGCTGCCGGAGCCGGCGAAAACAGCCGTCATTGTGATTGATATGTGGAACTATCATTGGTGTATGACCGCTTCACAGCGTGTTGCCGCAATGGTTCCGCGAATGAATGCCGTCCTCGATGAAGCACGCCGAAAGGGTATGCTCGTGATTTGGAATCCGAGCGATGCCGTAACGGCTTATGCCGGTACACCGCAGTACGAAAAAGCATACGCTATCGGAGTATTAGACCCTGCCGCACCGCCTGCTTCGGGACGGGAACCTGTCAAAGTACGGTTCACGGCAAAAGCGGGGGCGTGTCTTTGCGGACCCGGCTTGACGTGTAAAATGAATTACGGCTGGGATGCGATGAATCACGACCTGAAAATTACCGACGGTGATTTGTTCTCCGCTTCAACCGATGAAATTCATTCCATTCTGAAACAGCGGGGCATCGAAAACGTGATTTATATGGGCGTGCATACCAATATGTGCGTCTTCGGCAAACCGGGGGCTTTGTCGCATCTTTGGAAATACGGTTTCAAGTGTTATCTTGCCCGCGATTTGAACGATGCTTTCACGAATTATAATCCGGCAGCGAATTTCACTCCCGATGACGGCACCGCTGAAATTGACAAGAATTTGCAGGATGCCGGTGTCAATGTCGTCAATCTCGGTGAACTGCTCGGTATCAAGGACGAAGCAACCGGTACGGTGCGTTTTGCACCGTGGGGCAAACCGGACCGACCGTATTTTTTTGAAAAAAACATTGCCGTTACGCTGACAAAACCATTTTCCGGCAGCGGAGAAATCCATTACACGACCGACGGCAGCGAACCGGATTCCTCGTCGCCGCTCTACTCGAAGCCGTTGGAATTGGAGAACACAGCACTTCTTAAAGCGGCGGTGTTTGCAGACAGAAAAACGGCGTTGTGCTGTTCCGAAGCGTATTTCGTCAAACTGCCGCCGATGCCGGCAAAACCGGACGTGTATCTTGACGAACTGGACTATCAAGTCAACGGCTATCTGAAAGCGGTTAAGATGTGTATGTGGTATCCGGTGAAGAACAAATCGTTTAACGACTCTTCAACGAAAAATTCCGGCGAAGAAAAACCGTTGCGGATTCGGGGCAAAGTTTATGAACACGGTCTTGGTTTCCGTGCGCCGTCAGGTGTTTATTACGAGTTGAAACCGGAGTATAAGCGGTTTGTTGCACTGGCGGGGATTGACGACAATATGCTTGCACATAACAACGGGCGGTTTCTGGCGATGCATAGCAGCGTTGTTTTCTGTGTCTATATTGATGGAAAACTGGCAGGCGAAAGTCCGGTGATGCGGATCTCGCAGGAGCCGTGGCGGTTCGATATTCCGGTACCGCCGGGCAGCAAACGGTTAAGCATCAGTTGCCGCAATGCGGGAACGAACAGTCTCCTTGACAGCGGCGATTGGGTGGACGGCGGATTCGTTAAGTGAACCCGGCGCAGATTGCCCGTTTCCCCCCCGTTAATTCTGCGATTTCTTCTTTTGAGGAAAGATAATGGACGATTCCCGCCCCGGCGATGCAAATCGAAATAGGACGAGAGGGATATTTTGGGTGCGCCGCCTTGTTTGTGTTGCAGGAAATGAAAAAAAAATGAACGGTGATGCGTCTGAACGCTGCATCGTCTAACTTCATCAAATGGATATAACGCTTCGACTTTGAAAGCCATCCTTGAATACAACGCGGAAAAATGCTATAATTCGTGCATCGTAACAAATTTAGAAGTCTAAATGACTAACTGACATTCAGGAACAGACAACTCCGATGAAACACTTTATTGTTCCGGTCTTTTTCGCAGTCCTTTGCGCTGCCGCACTTTTAGCCGATGAACCCGCCGAAGGCTGGAAAATTGGTAATCTGACACCGCAGCAATTTGCCGCCGACTTTCAAACTCCGCCGCCGGGATACGGCGATGTCGCCTTCTATTGGTGGCTCGGAGACCCGCTGACAAAAGAACGCATCAGTTGGCAACTCGACCAACTCGCCCAAATGGGACGCGGTATGACCGGACTGCAAATCAATTATGCTCATAGCGATGATAAAACCGGCGGAAACAGGAGTTATGGGTGGACCTATCCCAGCGAACCGCCGCTGTTCAGCGAAGAATGGTGGAGTCTGACCGACTGGTTTATGCAGGAATCCAAAAAACACGGCATCGCTATTTCGCTCTCCGATTACACTCTCGGAGTCGGTCAGGGCTGGAAATGGGACGAGGCGGTTAAAAAATATCCTGAAATTACCGGCAATATGCTCGAATGTAAAACCGCCGATGCCTCAACGCCCGATGACCCGAACGCCGTTTCCAACGCCGTATTCAACGGAAAAAAATACATCATCACGGCACGGCAGGTGAACCCGTCGATTGACCCGATGCACCCGAAGTCAGGGGCGGCGGTTGTCGAAAAATTCTTTCAGCCGTTTTTAGACCGCAATCCCAATGAAGGCGGTAAAGGTCTCAATTTTTTCTTTTCGGACGAACTCGATTTTCACGTCAGGGGCAAACTTTGGAATGAGCATTTTGCTGATGAATTCAAAAAGCGGAAAAACTACGATGTCCGTCCCGAACTGGCGGCACTGTTTACGGACATCGGCGAGCGGACGGTGAAAGTTCGTCTCGATTATTGCGACGTGCTTGTTGCCCTTTCAGAAGAAAATTATTTCAAGCCGGTCTATGATTGGCACCAGAAGCACGGAATGACTTACGGCTGCGACCACGGCGGGCGCGGCAGCGATGTCAGCGAATTCGGCGATTATTTCCGAACGCAGCGTTGGAATCAGGGACCCGGCAGCGACCAGCCCGGCTTGGGTAAAGGTTTGATTAAATCGAAGGTTGCCGCTTCGATAGCACATTTGAACGAACGTCCGCGCGTTTGGCTTGAAGGTTTTTACGGCAGCGGATGGGGAACTTCGGCGGAAGGAATTACCGATGCTACGTTCGCCAACTTTTTGATGGGATACAATCTTCTTGCGCTGCACGGCTTGTATTATTCGACGCACGGCGGCTGGTGGGAATGGGCTCCGCCGTGCAACCATTGGCGGCAGCCGTATTGGAAACACTTTAAGACTTTTATGGATGCCGAACAGCGGCTGGCGTATCTGATAACGCAAGGGGTTCACATCTGCGACGTTGCCGTCTGGTATCCGGTTGCGCCGAAGCAAGCCGGTATTGATGCGGAGCAGTCCAAAACGCTGTCGTTCAGCGCGGTGGAAAAACTCTACCGCAGCGGCATTGATGCGGACTTCATTGACTTTCAGTCGATTGAAAAAGCGGAGATTAAAGACGGACGCTTAAACATTGCCGGCGAGTCCTATCGGGTTCTGGTGCTGCCGCATCCGAAGGCTGTCCGGCATAAGATGCTGGAAAAAGCGGTGCAGTTTGCCGAGTCGGGCGGAATTGTCGTTACACTCGGTGCGCTGCCGGAATACTCTGACCGGCAGGGGGCAAATGACCCCGAAGTGAAAAAACTTGCCGAAAAGTTGCCGGTGAAATACCGTTATAACAACATTGACGAAGCACTGGAACCGATTCGTTCGGCGTTCACGCAGGATATTGCCGATGTGAAAGACAAGAAAGAATCGTTTTATTTTGTTCACCGCAAGGCGGCATCGCAGGACGTTTATATTTTTTATCGTTTGCCCGCCAATGCGGAATTCACTGTCCGTACCGGAACGCTTTCCGGCGGAAAAACGGAACTCTGGGATGTCTGGACGGGCAAGCGTGAGTTGCTGCAAGTTGTTGAGCAAACGGAAAACTCGACCCGGCTTCGTTTGAACAATACGTCTGCCGATTTGCCGGTTATCGTTTTCTCGCCGGGAAAAGCGGAAGTCAACGCCGAAGTCAATAAACCGGTTGCAGCGAAAAAATTGCTGCCGGTCGAAGGTCTTTGGGAAAGTGAAATTCTGCCGACACTCGACAACTCGTTCGGCGATTACCGGCTCCCCGCAAAAAAAGGCGAAATGATTGGACCGGAAGCGAGGCAATTTCAGTACGCTTCAACGAACATAAACGCAGCGGTTCCGCCGGGGCAATGGCGGCGGCAGACATACTCGTTTGGTCCGAAGTTTCGGCAACTCGGTCCGATGCCCGCTGACGCTGACGTTCAGCAACTTGAAGCGGAACTCGCCAAAATAAGCGGTTATCCCGCAGATGGAACCGGAGGAGAATACAGCGTTGCGGATAAAAAATACGCTTGGAAGGATTACGATTTTTCGTGGCGGTACGGCGTTGAAGGCGATCCCGGTCATCAGGGGTATCACGGTCTCAAAGAGAATATGTATGACGAGTTCATTCGGCTTGGAAAATATGCGACCAGCGGGCATCTCCAAACCGTTCGGCAGCCCGAAGCGGCTGGAACGCGGTATTATCTTTGGACAAGCGTTGTTCCTAAAACGGCAGGCGAAGGAATTATTCTCACCGGCGGAATGAGACCGGCGGCGGTGTGGATTAACGGGCAGGCGGTGAACGGCAAAACGAAAGTTGCATTGCAAGCGGGAGCAAACCCGATACTTTTGCGCTATGATAATGCCGGTACGGGCTATTTTGTGGTCGTTACACCGGATTCAGCGTTTGCCGCAGAGACGGCTGTTTCGCCGTTTCTCAACACGCTGCAAAAGGACTCCGCCTGGATTTGGCGGGGGAAAGAAACGGTATTGCCTGACAGTGCCTTTTTCCGCAAGACGGTTAACATCACTAAGGAGCAACTCGGCAAACCGGCGGTCATTGCGATGACGGCAGACGATAATTTCAACCTTTTCTGTAACGGAAAAACTGTCGGCAGCGGGAAAACGTGGAATCAAATCCAGTGTTTCAATGTTACCGGTCTGCTGCAAGAAGGGAAAAACGTCATCGCCGTTGAAGCCGTCAACGGCGGCGGTGATTACGGTCTAGCCGGTGAACTTCGGCTGCAAGGAACGGACGGCCAATGGACGGTGTTGACCGCAACGGGAGCAGAGTGGAAATGTAACGATAATGCGTCTGCTGACTGGGTGCAGCCGGATTTCAACGATTCGCAATGGAAGGCGGCAACAGTTATTGCTCTGTTCGGCGGGAGTATGTGGGCTAAACATCCAACGATGGGACCGCCGGTCATCAAGGATTTTTTAGGGAGCAGTATTCAACACGAAACGACAGGACCGCTGGCGATGCGCTGGTACGATGCGGACAAGGAAACGCTGAAACCGGGCGTGCTGCCGTTCGATGTGTTTGCGGGAAAAAGAATAATGATGCATTACCGCATCCAAACGGCACCGGGAACGAAAGAAATGATTGTAGAGGGCAAGCGGATGCCGACTGCCGGACTCGGTACTGCCGGAACGGGCTTTCTTCAAGTTATGACGGATGGCGGGGAATACGGCGGAAGTTATTTCAAAGAGCCGGTTAAATTCGTTTGCGGCAAGGGGGAAATCGCTGCCGGTGATTGGTCGAAGACCGAAGGTTTGCGGTCATACAGCGGAGGAATCCGTTACAGTAAGACGTTGCCGTTCACGTTGGAGGATTTACACGGCAGCAAGGACATCGTTCTCAACCTCGGTAGGGTTGTTGCCAGTGCGGAGGTCAGAGTGAACGGCACATCGGCGGGAGTGCGTGTTGCTTCGCCGTGGACGTTTGACATTAAGCCGCTGTTAAAGCCGGGCGATAACCGCATTGAAGTGGAGGTGTACAATACGGCATCGAATCATTACTTAACGATACCGAGCCGATACGTCGGCAGTGCCGAAAGCGGTTTGATAGGACCGGTAAATATCGAGTTGCGGTAAAATAAAAAGTCCCGTCTGACAACGGTACACGTGCTTATTTAATCATACAAGAGTTTTCCGTATAACAGGTATTTATGCGCCGGTGCAGTCCCCTTCTCGAAAGACCCCGTATCAATATGACACCGATGATTGATGTCGTATTTTTACTGTTGACATTCTTCGTTATGACGTTCAAAATCATCACGCCGGAAGGCGATTTTAATGTCAATATGACTTCGCAGGGACAAGCGGCACAAGTTGCCGAAGTACCGAAAGAACCCGTAAGAATTCATCTGAAAGCCGGTCAGGAAGGTACGCTCGCTGCAATCCAACTCAATAATGACAACGTCGGCTCTATGGACGAATTACAGAAACGGATAAAAGCACTCGTTCAAGTCAAAGCAGATTTGGAAGTTGAGTTAGCCCCTGATGAAAATCTGCATTACGAACACGTGATTGCCGCCGTTTCCGCAATGAACGGCGAGGTCATCAACGGACAAGTAAAGAAAATTTGTGATAACATTAAGTTCGTTAAAATAATTGAATGATTTCTGCTCTGTCCGGTACACTGCCGATAACGCTTCCGCCGCTGCATCACGGTGTTGTTGCGGCTGTGTCCGGCGGGGCGGACAGTACGGCAATGCTGCTGTGTCTTGCAGAGCAACTTCACGATAAAAGCAAACTTGCCGTTGCCCATATCAATCATAACCTGCGGGGAAAGGAATCGGATGAGGATGCTGCCTTTGTGCAGCAGTTAGCCTGTGTTTATCAATTACGTTATTGTGAACGCTGTCTTGAAGTCCCGCGAACGCTGTCGGAAGAAGCCGCCCGAAAAATCCGTTACAATTATTTAACGGACATATCAGAAGAACTCGGCTTCCGTTATCTTGCCGTTGCGCATAATGCCGATGACCAGACGGAAACCGTACTGCACCGTATCCTTCGCGGTACCGGCTTATCCGGTCTGGCGGGCATTGCCCCGATGCGGCAACTGACACCGGCGGTTACGTTAATTCGTCCGCTCATCAATATCCGGCGGAAAGATATTACGGCGTTTTTACAATCTGCCGGACAAGAATACCGGACGGATTCAACAAATCAGCAAAATACATTTACCCGAAACCGCATCCGTAACCGGTTATTGCCGTTACTGCGAAAAAAATTTAATCCGCAGATAGACAATGCTCTCTGCAAACTTGCCCGGTTATCGGCGGAGAACGAAAGCGTCCAAAACGATTTGCTTGACAGCGTACTGGATTTTATTGTTACAGAAACACACGCTCATCGGATTGTTCTCAATACACAGCAGTTAAAGCATTATTTACCGGAAACGCAGCGGGCAATTTTTGTCCGTCTTTGGAAGCGTTTCGATTTACCGCTGCAAGCGATGACGTTTGAACATTGGCTTTCGCTTGTTGATTTTATTCAATCGGCTGCCGGATATTTGGAGATGCCCGGCAGTGTACAGGTTGCAAAGGAGCATCAATTTTTGACGGTGATGAAAAATTCAAGGTGCTGACACTTCCCTTGACTTTTTTTGGAAAAAAGACTACTGTCCGTTCAGCAAAAT
Organism: Planctomycetaceae bacterium; assembly: GCA_031289675.1. Classification (GTDB taxonomy): domain Bacteria; phylum Planctomycetota; class Planctomycetia; order Pirellulales; family Thermoguttaceae; genus WRKP01. The sequence continues at coordinate 8,124 of JAITOZ010000229.1, read as the reverse complement.
GAAAGAGTTCCGGCGTGTGTACATGACGACAAATTGAGATGAAACCTATAAAGTCTCGTTATGTATTATGAGAAATTAGCGTCAGCACGTCCTGATACAGTCACGTCTCTATGCCGTCTATTTTACGGGATGAAATTCTAAAAACGAGCGAAGTAATCGTTGTCAAGGTCGGCACGAACGTGCTGACGCACGCTGACGGTCTGCTCAACGAAAGACGGATTGACCGACTGACCGGCGACCTGCGGCAAATGATAGCCGAAAAACACCGCATCGTTCTCGTCAGTTCCGGTGCTGTCGGTGCCGGTATGGGATTGCTCCGTCTCACCGAACGTCCGGCAGAACTCGCCGAATTGCAGGCAGTTGCTGCCGTCGGACAAGGAAAACTCATCGAAACGTATCAGCAATTTTTACAGCCGTACGGCATACTTGCCGCTCAAGTTTTGTTGACAGCAGACGACCTTTCCAATCGAAAATTGTACCTGAATGCCCGCAATGCCGTCCGCTCCATATTGGACTTTGGCGCCTTACCGATTATCAATGAAAACGATACGGTCAGTACGGACGAACTGCACACGACATTCGGTGATAATGACCGTCTTGCCGCATTGGTTGCTAATTTGTTTGAAAATCCGCTCTTGATATTACTGACCGATGTTGACGGTCTTTTTGACAGAGACCCTGCCGAAGCGGAGGCAAAATTGATACCGCTTGTCGAACGCTGGTCGCCGGACTTGCAAAAAATGGTTGCTGACAAACACAGCAAACGCAGCAAGGGCGGTATGTCGAGTAAACTGAAAGCCGCCAAAATGATTACGGAAAGCGGCGGCAGCGTCATTATTGCCAATGGGGATAAACCGGAATCGCTCAACAGCATTTTTACAGGGGAAGAAACGGGGACCCTTTTTTTACCGCATAATACCGTGCTGTCAGCACGGCAGCGTTGGCTTGGTTTTGCTGTGCGGACGGAAGGACGTTTGACGGTTGATGACGGAGCGATACAAGCGATGCGACAGGGAAAAAGTTTGCTCTCGATAGGCGTTCTTGATGCGGCAGGCACGTTTAACAAGGGCGGAATCGTTTCGGTGGTCAACGGCAGCGGCGATGAAGTTGCGCGGGGCTTAACAAACTATGGCATAAAGGATGTCCTTTTGATACAGGGAAAGCGGACAAATGAATTGTACAAGGTGTTGGGACGCACGCCGTATAGCGAAATTATTCACCACAACAACTTAATTTTTATTAATGGAAACGAATGAGATAGAGCAGTGTCCGCAAAGAGCAATGCTCTAATTTTTGTAATATCCTTTTGCTGACACTACCGTTATGGTAACAGCATTTTCATCAACGGAATAAACAAGACAATGTTCTTTATTTGGTATTGTTAAATTTTGATAGAAAGGTTATATACTGCTGCCTATTGAAAATTGGTCTTGCATAGTTTTGCGGGATGTTAAATTATTGCAAGTCAGGGCAAGACGAACAGACTATCCGTTCGTCTTTTCTCCAGTACAAAGAATCCGGCGAGTACAGTCTCGTTCAAATGAACTATTCCGGCAAGGAGCCTTTTTGACCGAAAAGCAGCAAGCCGAAGTATGTGCGGGGCAACTCGATCCGGCACAACAGGCGGCATTTCCGGACGAATACGAAAAACTCAAGAAAACAAAGGGTGAAAATGATCCGATTACTTTGCGGACGGCTGTCATCCGCAGTTCAACAGTATTCCGGCTTACGGCTGGATTCGCCGCGGGCAAGAAAAGGAATTAAAATCGAATTGCGGTCGTCAGCGGGTGAATATCAACGGAACGGTTGATGTTACAACATTAGAAACGGTAACGGATTTCACTGATTCGGTGAATGCTCCATCGGCGATTCGGCTGTTCGGGAAGTTGGAAGCGAAACATCCGCAGGCAAAAGAGATTTATATGATTCTTGACAATGCAAGTTATTATCGTTCTAAAATACCGGCGGCATAGTTGGAAACGGCGCGGATCAAAGTCCGGTTTTTACCGTCTTATTCGCCGAATCTGAACTTAATTGAACGACTTTGGAAGTTATTCAAAAAGAAAATATTGTATAATAAACACTACGAAAAGTTTGAAGATTTTTACAGTGTTTATTGTAGGCACAGTCAAGAACTTTTTCCGATTCCGGACAAAGTACAAGACAGAACTGCGGTACCTCCTCGCCGAAAACTTTCACCTGTACAAAAATCAATAAAACCAATTTTTAATAGACAGAAGTATAATTTTCCCTATTTTGCCTATTAAAATTGAAGAAACTGTTTTTTTAATGAATTTATAAATAAATCACCACTCTCTCATTTTCAGTACCAATCGTACCGGACAAATGCTGCAATTCAAACTGCTTATATTGTTTATCGAATGCGTTCTGCCGCTTCTTTTTATCTCGCTTGCGTCTACGGTCAACGGTATAGACGCAGGTTGGAGTACCGCCTTATTTCCGGTCAAGGAACACAACTTCGGCAGCGTTGCCGTCGGTGCAAAAGCCGTCCGCCGCTTTGAGTTCACGAACCCGTACAAAGATGATATTCAACTTATCAGTGTTTCAACGTCCTGCGGCTGTACATCGGCAGCGTTTTCGACCAAGACGGTCAAGAGCGGCGAAACGGCTGCCGTTATCGCAACGTTTAATACCAGCGGACAATTCCGGGGAGAACGTTATGCAGCCGTAACCGTTCGTCTTCGCCGGGAAGGATATGGTACGGAAACGGTCTTACTTTCCGTTGAAGGAGTTATCCGAAGCGATATTGTTTTGAAGCCGGGCAGTATTGAATTCGGTTCCGTACCGCAGGGCAAAACGGCGGTGCGGATGCTGCAACTAGAATACACCGGCAGACGCACCGGCTGGGCTTTGACGGACATCGGACGCTCATTACCGTTCATTGATGCGAAGGCGGAAGAGGAGCGGCGGAGTTTGGGCAGTGTTGTGTACCGCATCACGGCAACGGTGCAGGATGACGCGCCTGCCGGCTACGTTAAAGACGTTTTACGTTTCGGGACCAATGAAATCAGCACGGCAACGGTGTATGTTTCGGTACAGGGCGTTGTTACCGCACCGGTCATCGTGAAGCCGCAGTCGTTGCTGATGAATGCGGCGGCGGATGAAGAATATGTTGCGAAAAATATCGTCTTACGCAGTGAAATGCCGTTTCTCATAAAAAATGTGCAGACTGCCGGCAAGGAATTGAGTTTTACTTTTTCCCGTCAGGAGAGCAAAATCCAAATGATAACGGTGATGTATCAATCCGGCGGCGGACAATGCAAATACTACGATGTGCAATTAACGAGAGACAGTAATCAGGTAACGGTCGAGTTAAAAGCGTACGAATAGACAGAAGCCGCCCCCCAAAAAAGCGGTCTGGCGGCGATTAGCGTGACGCTTGACAAATAAAGGAAAAAATGCTAAATTGACCTATTATTCGGCGGTTTGAACCTTTCGCCTTATTAAGGGAGGGGTTTTGTATGCCGTCAAAGTCTAATCGTTGAGTGTTGAGTCAAAAATGTTACACATACTTTTCGGCAGGCAGACTTTGTCTGTTCTTTTTCTGTTCAGTGCTGCCGGTGTGCTTTGCGCTGATGAACCGTTGTCAAAAGAGATTTTTCTGACCCAGGCAGCCGAAGGTTGGAAACGCCTGGAATTGCAAAATTCAGCGAATTCCTGTACGGTATGGAAGGAAACAAGAATAGAAGACCGTTCAGGTAAAAAGAAACAGGAGAACACTCTTCGCTATACGCTGAATACATTAGACGGGATGTTCTCTTTGCAGACAACGTCAACAGGCACTTCCAGAACCGGTTCCCATTTCGTAGTGCAGAATAAGGATTATGCTTTTGAAGTCGGTCAGGAGATGAAAGAAGATGAATGGGCAATAAACTATTGCGGTGATGCCGGCAATGACGCAATTCAGTCCGAGGTCAAAACGGTGATGAGTGTGCTTAAATCTGCGTGGTCAGTCTATGCGGGTATTCCTGTGCGGGAGATTATCACTGATACCGGTTTGCAATTCAGGAATTGCAATATCAAGGCAGCGGACAATCCAGAAAAGTCTTACTCCGGTTTTCGCTCAACAGTACCGCTGAAGGTGAAATCGGTGAAATCAAGGAAGGGGAGATTTTATTCGACCCCGGCAAGTGTTGGACAGTTCAGGAGTACCATCTTCATCTGAAACATAAAAACGAGCCGGAGCCGTTTCAAGTGAAGGGCAATGTCCAATATGACGGCTCGGACGTGCCGGTTGTAACACGTCTGGAATATTCCCTTCTCGTCAAAACCGGTCAGATTACCTGGGCATCTGAAATTGAAAAACGTGAACCTTGTCAGTTGGCAAAGAAAGATTTTCGTCTGACGGCGTTTGGACTGCCGGAACCAAACCTTCATCCGTCCTACGTAAGAGTGCGGCTGTTGATAGCCGGATGCTCATTGATTTTGATAGGCATTATTTTGTGGCTAATGCGGACAAAAAAATCACGCTTGAAATAGTTACGTCAGAGCCGCAGGATTAGTACGCCCAGTAAACACACAACGCCGAAAAGCAAAAATATCTGATACTGCTGCTGCAACTTTTTGCGGCTCTCCGTTTCGCCCGCCGTACCTTGCAGTTTGCCGATGGAATCAGCGTAAATCGCCCCTAAATCAAACGACTTTGTACCGGCAGAAACAAAGGCTCCGCCCGTTATTTTCGCTATCGACTCCAGTTCCGCCTCGTTCACCTTCGACCAGACTTCCTGACCGTTATGTTTCAAATACGTCAGATTGCCGTTTTTATCACGCAGCGGTATCCGGCTCCCTTCCTTCGCATCGCCCAAACCGACCGTCAGGATTCGGACATTCCGGGCAGCAGCCTCTTTGGCGGCTTCGAGCGGCATTGATTCCTGGTCATCGCCGTCCGTTATCAGCACAAGCGACTGCTGCCGGGCAGCGTCCGGCGGCATAACATTTAACGCCTGCCGGACAGCATCGCCGATTGCCGTACCGCCGCGCGGGGCTGAATTCGTATTCACTCCGCGCAGCACTTCAAGAAAAAAACCTTGGTCATTCGTCAGCGGCACTTTGACTATCGGTTTGCCGGCAAAGACAATCAAACCGATGCGGTCTCCGGCGGCTCCGGCGAGTAAATCCTGAATGTCCGACTTGGAGCGGTCAAGCCGGTTCGGGGCAGCATCTTCGGCAAGCATTGACCTCGAAACATCGAGTAAAATAAAAACATCAGTGCCGCTTTGCGAAACATCTTCATCGTACGTTCCGAACTGCGGACCGGCAAGAGCAATAATGCCGAGCGTCAGCGAGAGAAGTATCAATCCTGTTACAAAAACCGTACGTCCGGTACTGATTTTCGGCACGAGACGCTCGGACATCTGTTTTTCAAAAAGTGCTGCAACAGACTTCTGCCTCCGTTTGAAGGCGTACCAATACAACACCGCAAAGAGCGGAACGAGCCAAAGAGCAATAAAATAAAGCGGCGAATGAAACACGGGAGGAATAGTTGGTGTAAAATGATTTTCGTTTTGGCGATAACTGATTATTTGCCGGATTCCGCCAGTATATTTTCACAAAACGTTTTCAATTCCGGTATTCTGTTTTGAATCATTCCCCAAACGAGTTCCAAATCCATCGAATTATAACCGTGAGCCGCACGGTTTCGGACAGCAACTATATCCCGCCACGGCAAATCGGGGTGTCGGTGCCTAAACTCATCCGTAAGATGAGCGGCTAATTCACCGATTTGCAGCAGAGACATAGAAAGAGCGTTTTTCACGACAAAATCTGACTTAAAGGTTTGCAAATCCGTATCAAACCGCTCAATCGTTTCTTCAATTTCTTGGATGTACTGAAGCAATTTTATCAGTACCGTTTTATCACGTTCGTTCATAGAGAATGATTTCCTGAAGCGGAGACTGATAGAGCAGAGAACCCTGAATCGATTGATACGTCAGGACATCCACCGGTATTCCCAATTCGTCTTCGAGTGCATTAACAAAACTGTAAAACTGAAGCAGGTCAGTCATATCGCCTTTTTCGATTAAAAAATCAGCATCACTTGTGTCGGTTGCCTGACCGGCAGCATACGAACCGAACAGTGCCAACTTGGCAATACCGTATTGCTGCGCAAGAGGTATCGACCGTCTCTTGATTTCCTCTGTTGTCAGCATCGTATTGTTTAATAATAGTTATCGTTTTATTGTCCCTGACCGCTTACCGCTTGTCAACTATATTTTCCGTACCCCGCCGAGGAATACGGCTTCGGCTTTGCCGAATAATTCCCAGCCGAGAAACGGCGAGTTTTTACTCTTGCTGTGTAAATTACCGGTAGCAACTGTCCAGCAGTGATTCGGGTCAATTATTGTAACATCGGCATCAGCACCGGGCTGCAGCGTACCTTTCGGAATATCAAGTATCCGCGCCGGATTAACTGTCATCTTTTCAACGGCGGTACTCCAGTCTAAAATACCCGGACGTATCAATTTTGTTACAATAACAGCCAGAGTTGTTTCCAAACCGATAATTCCGAACGGGGCTTGGTCAAGTTCCCGCATTTTTTTTTCGGCAGCGTGCGGAGCGTGGTCGGAAGCAATCACGTCAAGCGTTCCGTCCCGCAAACCTTCGATGCACGCTTCTACGTGTTCTTTGCTCCGCAGCGGCGGATTCATCTTAAAGTTGGAGTCAAATGTTTTCAGACATTCGTCCGTCAAGGTTAAATGATGCGGTGTAACTTCGGCTGTTACATTTATTCCGCGCTCTTTTGCACGCCGGATTTCTGAAACCGCCCCCTTTGTGGAAACGTGCATCACGTGCAGTTTTCCGCCGGTAATTTCCGCTAGTGTAATGTCCTGTGCAACGGCAACATCTTCGGCGGCAACAGGCATTCCCCGCAAACCGAGCAGCAGCGAAACAAGTTCTTCGTGCATTATCCCGCCTTTGGTCAGCGACAACACTTCGCTGTGACTCAAGAGCGGCTTGTTGAACATAAGGCAATACTCTAATGCGCGGCGGGTCAATTCGGCATCTTCGACGGGCGAACCGTCATCGCTGCACGCAACGGCACCGGCTTCAAATAATTGTCCCAATTCGGCAAGTTCCTTTCCTTCGCGGTTTTTGCTGATGCAGCACATTACATAAACGTTACAATTTTTGCTGCGGACGGCTTGCTGCTGAATGAATTCGACGGAGGCTTGCGTGTCGGTCGGCGGAACGGTGTTGGGACAGCAAACGATGGAGGTAAAACCGCCGTGCAGGGCAGCCCGTGTGCCGGTGTCAATCGTTTCGTCTTCTTCTCTGCCGGGTTCGCGAAGATGAACGTGCATATCAATCAAGCCGGGTGTTACAATTTTTCCTTCGGCATCGTAGATAACGTCATCGTCAGCGGGCGGCATTCCGACGGAGACAATTTTTCCGTCGTGCAGCCGCAGATTGCAGACTTGGTCAATTCGGCAACTAGGGTCAATCACCCTGCCGTTGATGATGGAGAATGGCATTTTTTTATAACGAAAATGTTGGCGGTATTTTTACAAATTTATGTTTGAGAACAACCGCCCTCCATTATAACCTGCCCGAACAGAAAAAAGTATTAGGGTGCGTTGCCCCTTTAGAGTAAGTCTTTACACTCTCAATATTTGGGGTACCAGGAGTTGCCTAAAAGGTTGCTTCAAGTTACCCTTTTGTTTTTGCGTAACGAATTCAGAACAAAGGAGTGTTCTATGACCTGCGGGCATTATGACACGGATTTAACGGATTTACAATGGACGTTGAACAACAAATATTTGCCGAAACAAAAAAAGTTGGGACGCGAACCGCTCGACCGCCGCCGGGTTCTCGACGTTATTTTATACGTCAAGCGTACCGGCTGTCAGCGGCGGCATCTTCCGTATGACTTTAAGCGGCGGTCATCGAGACAGTTCGTCGGCAAAAACGACCGCAAGCGACACATCGTTGTTGACTCGTTGGGCTTGCTCATTGCGGACGTGCTTATCAACGTAGCGGATTGCCGGAGTGGGTCAGAAAGAAGTTCGGAGTAATTTTGCCGAAACGCTGGATGTTGAGCGAACGTTTGCAGGTCTCCTCAAATATCGAAGACACAGCAAAAATGACGAACGAAAACCTCATTCC